>NZ_CP010407.1:7357618-7659523 GCF_000830005.1 Streptomyces vietnamensis
CCGATCGGCTTGGGAAGGTGGGGAAGGTTCAGGGTGGGCCGGGCCGGGGCCGACCGGAAGAGGTCGTTCATCGGTATGCCGTCCGTGCTCCGGCGGACGCGGACGGGCAGGGGCCGCTTCTGTGGCTCGGTCATGAGGCCCTTCCGGCCGCACCCGAGGTGACGGCTCGTCGGATGATCTTCACGCATCATGATCACAGGGGTGAATGTCCGGAATGCCGCGACGAAAGTCCCGAATGCCCGGGTCTTTGGTCCCCTGGCCAAGGCTTCACCGAAGGCCGTTGTCAGTGGTGGCCCCTACCGTTTTCAGCATGACGACGACGACCTATCTGGAGCTGTCGCAGGACGGCGGCGGTGCCCACAAGTTCTACGAAGTGACCGTCGAGGACCTCGCGGTGTCGGTCCGTTACGGCCGGATCGGCGCGGACGGCCAGACCCAGCGCTCCACCTTCCCGACGGCGGCGAAGGCCCAGGCCGCGGCGGCGAAGAAGATCGGCGAGAAGGTCCGCAAGGGATATGCCCCCGCCGTCCGGGGACAGCGCGCCGCGCGCCCCGTGACGCGCCGCGAGGTCACCTCCGCGCCCTCCACCGCGCGGGCCGTCGCCCCCGTCCTGTGGCGCTTCCGGACCGGCTCGGCCGCCTTCGGCATCCACGTCGACGAGGAGCGCTGCTGGGTGGGCAACCAGGCGGGGGACGTCTTCACGCTCGACCGCGCCGGCGAGGTGCAGGCCAGATTCAGCCTGCCGGACGGCGTCAAGTGCCTGGTCGCCGACGACTTCTGGATCTACGCGGGCTGCGACGACGGCAAGGTGTACGACCTGTCGTCCAAGCTCCCCTTCGCCGCGTACGACATCGCCACCGACGTCGACATCTTCTGGCTCGACATCCACGAGGGCGTCCTGCACGTCGCCGACCGCTCCGGCCGGCTCACCGTCATCGACCACGAGGACGAGCACCAGTGGGCGCGCGGCGGCCAGGGCGAGCACGCCTGGATGGTCCGCGCCGACGGCGACGCCGTCTACTACGGGGACACACGGGGCGTCGCCGCCCACGCGCCGGACGGCGGCGGCGAGCTGTGGCACACCGCGACCGAGGGAGCGGTCCTCTTCGGCTGGCAGGAGGACACCTCGGTCTACGCGGGCACGTCCCGCAAGAAGGTGCAGCGGCTCGCGAAGAGGGACGGACGCGTGGAGGCGGTGTACGCCTGCGACAGCCCGGTGTACTCCTGCGCCACCTCGCCCGGCGGCCGGTTCGTCTTCGCCGCCGACTCCGCCTCCTCCGTCTACTGCTTCGCGGAGGACGGCACCCGGCTGTGGAAGCTCGGCACGGGCGGCGGTTCGGCGCTCTCCATGCAGTACCGGGACGAGCGGCTCTACCTGGTGACCACGGACGGTTCGCTGGTCTGCGTGGACGCGAGCGAGGCGGCGATCGAGGCCGCCGAGCAGGGCACGGTCCCGGTCGCGCGGGACGTCAAGCTCGCCGCCGCCCTGCCGGTGTACGAGCCGGCGACGACCGTCACCGCGGTGACCACCGTGAGCGACGCGCCGGCCGGCTCGGTGGTCGTGGAGTGCGTGACCGAGTCGGGCAGGACCCGGGTGCGGGTCGTCTCCCCGGGGTACGACTCCGGGTGGAACGTGCAGTTCCCGCGGGCGATCCGGGAGCCCGGCGCGCGGTACGTGGTGGATGCCCTGCACCCGGCGGCGGGCGGCTTCTACCGGGTCCGCGGCGACATCCGGCGGCTCCTGTGACGAGCGGTGCGGGGAGCGGCTCGGGGGTGTTCGAGGCGGCCACGGGCGACGGGCCGTCGCTGCCCCCGGCCGAGGCCGAGCAGCGGTCGCGGGAGATCCGCGCCGCCGTCGACGGGCTGCTCCAGATCAGACGGCTGACCCTGCGCCAGGGCGGCGACCCGAGAACCGTGCCCGCCGACTGGGAGCGTCGGCAGCCGGTCCGCGCGGTGGCCCTCGCCCTGGAGTCCGGCGGGATCACGCCCTCCTCCGTCGACGCCTCCGGAGCACGGCTCTCCACCGGCTACCGGGTCAGCGCGGGGGAGCGGCCCGGCACCGCCGTGGTGGAGTGGCTCGGCCCGCCGGGCGCGGGCGCCGCCCAGGAGGAGGCGGCGGCCCTGGGCGCCTGCGTCCCCGCGCTCGAACGGCTCGGCTGGGACGCGCTCCTCTACAAGGGGCCGCGCGGCCGCCGCTTCCTGGAGGTCGAGCCCATGTCCCCGTGACGCCCTGCCCGTCAGGCGATCGAGGCGGAGACGATCGCCGAGACCGCGATGTCGCAGGAGGCCGTCACCCAGACCGCCGGCACGGGGGATCGATGGTCAAGGACCGGCGAAATGCGGCGCACGGGTGAACGAAGCCCGCCGCCCGCCCGGAGACCGGGCGGGCGGCGGCGACGCGTGGGGGGTTCAGGCGCCCGGCGGGAGGTCCTTGGCCCGGGAGCGGACCATGAAGGCCGTGATGAGCTCGACCACGCCGACGACGAGGAGCCAGATGCCGCCGAGGACCGTGAGCACCGTGGCCGACTCCAGCGGGGACACGATCAGCACGATTCCGGCGAGCGCGCTGACGATGCCGAGGAAGATCTGCCAGCCGCGCGCCGGCATCGCCGGGTCGGAGGCGGCCGCCACGGTCTGGGTGATGCCGCGGAAGAGCCAGCCGATCCCGATCCACAGCGCGAGCAGCAGGGTCGACTGCGTCGCGCCGCGGAAGCAGAACAGGCCGAGCAGGATGGACAGCGCGCCGCTGATGAAGGCCATGACCCGCAGTGCCGTGGTGGCGTGCGTACCGAAGGCGGCGACCAGTTGCATCACGCCGCTGAGCAGCAGATACAGGCCGAAGAGCACGCCCACCACCCGCAGGGTGGCCTCCGGCCAGGCCAGCACCATGACGCCGAGGATCAGCGAGACGAGCCCGGCGACGAGCAGGGCCTGCCAGGCGAAGCCCGCGAGGAGTCCCACGGGCCCGGGTGGCACGTCCCCTCGAGTGGGGCGGCCGCCGTAGGGATCTTCATGAGTCTGTGTCATGGAACCGCACCGGTCCTTTCGTTGGGGGTGGGGGTGGGGTCAGAGGGGCGTGGCGTACGAGCTCAGGAAGAGGGCCTCGGCCAGCGCCATGTGCTCGATCTCGGAGGGGTCCACGCTCTCGTTCGGCGCGTGGATGAGACAGCCCGGCTCCTCGACGCCGATCAGGGCGATCTCCGCCTCCGGGAAGTGCGCGGCGAGCACGTTGCACAGCGGGATCGACCCGCCCTGCCCCGCCTGGACCATGTCCTTCCCGTACGCCTCGCGGAGCGCCGCCCCCAGGGCCCGGTAGGCGGGCCCGTCGGTGCGCGCCCGGAACGGCCGGCCGGCGCTCTCCGGTTCCACCTCCACCCGGGCGCCCCACGGGGCGGCGGAGGCCAGATGGTCGGTGAGGGCGCGCAGCGCTGCGTCCACGTCGGTCCCCGGCGGCACCCGCAGGCTGACCCTGGCCCGTACCCTCGCCTGGATCGCGGCCGAGGAGCCCACCACCGGCGGGCAGTCGATGCCGAGGACGGTGACGGCGGGCCGGGCCCACAGTTCGTCGGCGACCGAACCCGTGCCGACGAGGGACACCCCGTCGAGGACGCCCGCGTCGGTGCGGATCTGCTCGGCCGGATAGTCCACCCCGTCCCAGGAGCCGTCGCCGGGAAGCCCCTTGATCGCGGTGTTGCCGTGCTCGTCGCGGAGGCTGTCGAGGATCCGTACGAGCGCGGCCAGCGCGTCGGGTGCCGGGCCGCCGAACATCCCGGAGTGCATCTCGCCCTTGAGCGTGGAGACCGTCACGACGACGTTGGCGAGCCCGCGCAGCGAGGTGGTGGCGGTGGGCAGGCCCAGCGCGAAGTTTCCGGTGTCGCAGACCAACAGGGCGTCGGCGGAGAACAGTTCGGGCTGCAGCGGCACGAGCTGTTCCAGACCGCCCGTCCCCTGCTCCTCCGAACCCTCCGCCACGAACTTGATGTTCACGGGGAAGCCCCGGCCCTCCGGCCCGCCGAGCGCGCGCAGGGCCGTCAGGTGCATCGCGATGTTGCCCTTGCAGTCGGCGGCGCCGCGCCCGTACCAGCGCCCGTCGCGCTCGGTCAGTTCGAAGGGCGGGGTCCGCCAGGCGGCGTCGTCGAGGGGCGGCTGCACGTCGTAGTGGCAGTAGAGCAGCACCGTCGGCGCCCCTTCGGGGCCCGGCGCGTGCCCCACCACCGCGTCCGTGCCGTCCGGGGTCGTCACCCGGCGCATGTCCCGCAGCCCGGCCTCCGTGAAGGCCCGTACGAGGAAGTCGGCGGTCTTCGCGCACTCCTCGGGCGGGAACTGGCGCGGGTCGGCGACCGAGCGCATTGCTACCAGCGCGGCGAGGTCCTCCTTCGCCCGGGGCATCAGCGCCCGGACCTTCTCCCGCAGGGCTGCGGTCTCGGTGGACTCGGCGGACATGCGTACCCACTTCCCTCGGGGACGAAAAGCCCACTCAGTCAAGCAACTGTGAGCAATCGTCGCAAAACATGACTCAAGTGGACTATTCAAGGTGTGGTTCGGGGGGCGCCGGGGAGCGGACGGGACGAGAGTGGACGGCGTACGCGTCCGCCTCCCGCACCTGGAGAACCCCATGGCCCCTCTCAACCGACGCGATTTCGGGCTGCTCGTGCTGAGGGTCGGCACCGGTGCCGTGCTCGCCGCGCACGGCACGCAGAAGCTCTTCGGCTGGTTCGGCGGGGGCGGTCTGGAGGGCACCACCAAGGCGATGGAGGCCATGGGCTTCCACCCGGGCCGCGAGAGCGCGATCGCCGCGGGGCTCGGCGAAGCGGGCGGCGGAGCACTCCTCGCCCTCGGCTTCGCCACTCCGGCCGCCGGTGCCGCCGCGGCCGGCGCCATGGCGGGAGCCGTCGCCGTCCACGCCCCGGCCGGCTTCTTCGCCATGGCCGGCGGCTACGAGTACCCGGCCTTCCTCGGCTTCACCGCCGCCGCGATCGGCATCGCCGGCGCCGGACGGTACTCCCTCGACCACGCCACCGGACACGTCCTCGACCGCCCCTGGGTGGTGGCCGCCGCCCTCATCGGCACCGCGCTCGCCACGGCGGCCGTGCTGACCCGCCGGGCCGAGGAGCAGGCGACGGAGCCCGACACGGAGTCCGACACGGAGTCCGCGGAGTCCGACACCCCGGAGCCGGCCTGATCCCGCCCGCCCCGGGACCGGGGTACCCGCACACGCCCGTCGCGCGGGCGCGTTAGGCTCGCCGCAGAGGAAGGGACGGGCGCCGCACATGAAGATCGATCTGACGGACACCGACTCCAGCAAGATCAACAAGGCGATCCTGCAGGGACGCAGGGCCGTCGGCACCCCCGCCGTCGGCGCCGTGCTCACCCTCGTCATCGTCACCGACGAGGAGAACGCCTACGACTCCGTCAAGGCGGCCAACGAGGCCTCCCGGGAACATCCCTCCCGGACCCTCGTCGTCATCAAGCGCCACGCCCGCACCCCCCGCGAGCGGCACGAGACCCGGCTCGACGCCGAGGTCCGGCTCGGCACCGACGCCGGCTCGGGCGAGACGGTCATGCTCCGGCTGTACGGCGAACTCGGCACCCGCGCCGACTCCGTGGTCCTGCCGCTGCTCCTGCCCGACGCGCCCGTCGTCGTCTGGTGGCCCGTCGACGCCCCCGAGGTGCCCTCCCAGGATCCGCTGGGCTCGCTCGCCCAGCGCCGCATCACCGACATGTACGCGGTCGAGGACCCCCTCACCGCCCTGGAGGAGCGCGCCGCCTCGTACGCCCCCGGCGACACCGACCTCGCCTGGACCCGGCTCACCCCGTGGCGCTCGATGCTGGCCGCCGCCCTCGACCAGGCCCCGCTCACCGTCACCTCCGCCGCCGTCGAGAGCGAGGCGGAGAACCCCAGCGCCGAACTCCTGGCCCGCTGGTTCGAGGTCCGGCTCGGCGTCCCCGTCGACCGGGTCGTCACCGACGGCCCCGTCGTCACGGCCGTCCGCATGGGCACCGCCGACGGCGAGATCCGCATCGACCGGCCCGAGGGCCCGGTCGCGCGGCTCTCCATCCCCGGCCAGCCCAGCAGGGTCCTCGCGCTCAAGGTGCGGACCACCGCCGAGCTGATCGCCGAGGAGCTGCGCCGCCTGGACCCGGACGAGATCTACGCGACCGCGCTGCGCGGCCGCGCCTGACAGAACCGAACGGCACCGCCCCGGACGGGCGTCGCCCACAACGGGGTGGGCGCCGCCCGGGCGGGGGGCACCGCCCCCGTGGGCGCGGGACCGCGGCGGGGCCCGTTCGTCAGGGTCGTCGGGTGAAGGTCAGCACCACGTCCGCCGACTTCCGGACGCGGGGAACCTCCGGGTCCGGAAGGGCGAGCAGGCGGGAGCGGGTTTCGTCGACCAGACGCGTGGCCTCGCCGCCCACCGCCCACGCGCCGGTGAACAGCCCCCGCGTCAGCGATTCGGCCATCGCCCGCGGCGACACGGCGAACGACGTGGGGCGCTCCGACGCCGTCCCCTCGTAGACGAGGCCGTGCGCCGCGGCGATCGGGGCCAGCCACTCCGGACCGTCGCGGCGGCTGCCGTCCGGATCGAGGCGGTCCTCCAACTCCCCGACGAGGACGCCGATGTCGTCCGTCGGGCGCGTCCCGCCCGCCGGGATCACCAGATAGCGCCCGCCCGGCCGCAGGATCCGCGCGACCTCGGCCAGGACGGCCCGGTTGTCCGGTCCCGCGTGCAGCAGCCAGGTCGAGACCGCCTGGTCCACCGACCCGCTCCGTACCGGCAGCCGGCAGGCGTCGGCCACCGCGACCCGTGCGCCGAGCCGGGCGCGCGCCCGGGCGAGCATCCCCGGCGAGAGGTCGAGGCCGTGCACCGTGTGCCCGAGCGCGGCCAGTTCGGCCGCGACGATCCCGGTGCCCACACCGATGTCGAGCACCGGGCGCGCCGGGTCGAGCAGCGGCGCGAGCATCCCCGCGAAGCCCGCCGCCCGTTCCGTACCGCCGCGCGACTCGTCGTACCCCGGGGCGATCTCGTCGAACTCCGCCGCCTTCACCGTCCCGCCCCTCACGCCTGCGGGGTGAAGGTCACGGGCAGCGTCGCCATGCCGCGCAGGATGCCCTCGCGCCGGCTCAGGTCCGCGTCCGGGTCGGCGAGCCGGAGGTCGGGGAAGCGCCGCAGCAGGGTGCCGATGGCGATCCTGGCCTCCGCGCGGGCCAGCGGAGCGCCCAGGCAGAAGTGCACACCGTGGCCGAAAGCGAGCTGTTGCGGGACTTCGCGGCGGGCCACGTCGAGGATGTCGGGACGGTCGTAGCGCGCCGGGTCGCGGTTGGCCGCGGCGAGCCCGATGATGATCATCTCGCCGGGCGGGACGGTGACCCCGCCGATCTCGTACGCGTCGACCGTGAAGCGCGCGACGCCCCGGCTCACCGGGCCCTCGTAGCGCAGGAGTTCCTCGATCGCCCCGGGCAGCAGCGAGGGGTCGTCGCGCAGCGCGGCGAACTGCTCCGGGTGCCGGAGCAGGGCGTGGACGCCGTTCGCGATGAGGCTCGCCGTCGTCTCGTGGCCGGCGAGCGTGAGCAGGATGGCCATGGCCGTCAGCTCGCGGTCGCTGATCTTCTCCTCGGCCTGCGCGGCGCAGAGCGCGCTCAGCAGGTCGTCCTTCGGGTCCGCCTTGCGCGCGGCGATCAACGGCTCGAAGAACTCGGTGAGTTCGGCCCGCGCCCGCGCTCCCTTGGCGAGCCGCTCCGGGGTGTTGGGCGGCATGATGAGGCCGACCGCGAGACGGGCGAAGTCGGGCTGCCCCTCGGCCGGGATGCCGATGAGCTCGCTGAGCACGGCCATCGGCAGCGGCAGGGCGAACTCGGAGACCAGGTCGGCCGATCCGCGCGGGGCGATCGCGTCGAGGAAGGCGTCGGTGTGCGCCTGGACGCGGGGCGCGAGCGCCTCCACGCGGCGGAAGGTGAAGGCCTTGGAGACGAGGTTGCGCAGCCGGGTGTGGTCCTCGCCGTCGGCCACGAGCATGCTGGCCATCAGGACGTTGGTGCGCTCCTGGTGGGCCATCTCCTCCTCGAGGCCGTTGACTCCGACGGGGCTGCTGCTGAGGCGCGGGTCGGTGAGCGCCGCCACCGCCTCGTCGTAGCCGGTGACCATCCAGACTTCAAGGGTGGGATTCAGCCGGACGCGCTGGACGACTCCGTGCTCTCGGATGCGTTCGAAGAGCGGGTAGGGGTTGGGCTGTTGAGCAACGTTTACCGGGACATCGTGAACGATTGTCTGGTCTTGGCCGGTCATCTTCCGTAACTCCCCGAAGCTTTGTGAAAGATCTGAGGCAGGTAGTCATACCAGCCGCCCCAGTTGCGTGGTAGCGTCACCGGCGCTCGGCTCGGATGATGTTCGAAGAAGCACCGACCAACAGTCGGTGAAGCACCAGCGAGGCGTTCCACCCACCGGTGATCCGGCGTCTCGCACGCTCGACTCGGTCAGCAACCAAGGCCTCAACCAGGCCCGATGTGCAGGGGGAGACGTTTCGTGGAGCAAGCGGCAGCCGTGGACCCGATTCTGGATCTGGCCCGTCCGTCGATCCTGCGGAACCCCTACCCGGCCTACGCCCGACTGCGGGAGACCACCCCGGTCTTCTGGCACGAACTGCTCGGCTCCTGGGTCCTGACCCGCCACGCCGACTGCCTCGCGGTGCTCACGGACAGCAACCGTTTCGCCTCCGACTGGCGCCGCGCCGGCGAGGACATCCCCGCGCCCCTGCTGAGCGTCCAGACCCTCGATCCGCCGGAGCACACCGCCATCCGGCACCTGCTGCTCGACGGCTTCCGCGCCCAGGACCGCCAGGCCCTGCACGACGGCCTGGAGCACGGAATCGCGGACCTGCTCGCCGAGTTGGCCGACCGGCCCTCCTTCGACCTCGTCGGAGAGCTCGCCGAACCGGTCGCCCTGCGCTTCGTCACCGCTTTCCTCGGCGTCCCGGCGCCCGAGCTCGACTGGTTCGTGCCCATGTCCCGTACCGTCGTCGACGGCATGGACGCCGGGCTCTGGCCCGAGAAGCACGAGCCGGCCGTCGCGGCCCGGGCGCGGCTCGCGGAGTACGCCGGCGGGTGGCTCGCGGATCCGCCCAAGGAAGGGCTCATCGCGTACGTCGCCGAGCACGCGGCGGACAGCGGCGTGGCAGAAACGGTTCTTCGGAACAGTCTGCGCGCCGTCCTCCACGCCGGCTACGAATCCGCCTCACGGCTCCTCGGCAACGCCGCGGCCGCCCTCCTCACCACCCCCGGCGCGCTCGACGCGTTCCGGGCGACCCCGGCCACGGCCGTGGACGAACTCATCCGGTACGACGCACCCGTCCAGGCGGACGCCCGGGTCTGCGTCACCGACACCGAACTGGGTGGCGTCACCATCAAGGCGGGTGATCCGGTCACGCTCTTCCTGGGCGCGGCCAACCACGACCCGCTGCGGTTCGACCACCCCACAGAACTGCGACTCGACCGCGCCCCGAACCCGCACCTCGGGTTCGGACGCGGGGCCCATGCCTGTCTGGGCGCGTCCATGGCGATCCGGCTCGCCGGATCGGTCCTCGGGGCCCTGGCCAGGGACTACCCGGACGCACGGGCCGTCGCGGAACCGGACCACCGGCGCAATCTGACCCTCCGCGGTCTCGACCGCTTCGAGGTCACGCTGCGCCCACGAGCGGGGGAGGAGGTTCGACCATGAAGTACTGGCACTGAAACCAGCGAGCGTGACGCCCGTCCGGGAGGCGGGCGGCACGCCGGTGCATGGCTCACGTGCACCCCGCCGGAGCCCGAGCCCGCTGCGCGGCTCGGGCTCCGGCCTTTCCCGCCGCCGTACCCGAGGAACCCCACGACGACCGGCAGCGCGTCTCCACCGATTCGTGTACGCGAACCCCTCGGGTCCGCGAGGACGGCCCCTGGGTTCGCGAGGACGGCCCTCGGGTTGTGAGGACAGCCCCGGGTCTGTGAGGACGGTCCCGGGTCTGTGAGGACGGTCCCGGGTCCGCGAGGACGGCCCCCGGGTCCGCGCGGACGGACACTCCGCGCGGTGAACGCCACGAGAACGCCATCGGGCCGCCGGTCGTGACATCCTCGGACGAACCGCCCACGCCGACGTCCCGCAGTGGGCCTTCTTCGTCTCCTGCGCGGAGGGACACCTTGCTCATCAGCCACGCCGTACGTCACGACGCCCTGCACGTGACGCTCCACCGCGACCTGGACGTCACCAACCGTGCCGCGGCCGCCCTCCAGATCCAGGCCCTCGTCCAGGAGCACCGGCCCGTCCGGGTGGTCATCGTGGTCCCGGCCGCCGACCCCAGCCCCGCCACCCTCAGCGCCCTCGCCCGCGCCCACCGCATGTGCGCCGGCCTCGGCGTCCCCCTCACGCTCAGCGGCGCGAGCGACCGCACCCGCCGCCTCCTGGACGCCAACAGCGCCTGAAACGGCGGTCCCGGAGGCGTACACCGAGCAGGGCCGTACGACCACGGTCCGATCCGCAGGTGTGGCCCCGGCTCCGACGACGTGGTGCGGACGGCGGCGGCATCGTGACCCCATGACCGTCACGACTCCGGCAACCACAGTCCCGCACCCCGTCTTCCCGGGACGTTGGGAGTGCTGCGCGGCGACACCGAGGGACAGGGCGCGCGGAGCCCCGCCTCGGCGGAGACGGCTCCCCCGCCCGGCCTCGACGACCTGCCGTCCCTCGTCCGGCGTGCCGAGCAGGCGGGAGTGCGTACGAGACTCAGTGCCCGACCGGACGCCGCCCTCCCCGCGGGGACGGCACTGACCGTCTGCCGGATCGTGCAGGAGGCGTTCACCAACGTGATCAAGCACGCCGGCGACGGAACGCGGTGCCAGGTGACGATCACGGCGGACGCACGCGGAGGCGTGCACATCGAGGTGGTGGACGACGGGGCCGGGAACGCGGCCGTGACCGGCCGGGCGGACCTCACCGGCGGCCACCTCGTGGGGATGCGGGAACGCGTGACGATGTACGGGGGCACGCTGGAGGCCGGACCGAGGCCCGGCGGCGGGTTCGCCGTGTCGGCCCGTCTTCCGCCCGACCCCGCCCAGGACACGCCCACGAGCCGGCAGGAGACGGCAGCGTGACCGAACCGATCCGGGTACTCGTCGCCGACGACCAGTCGCTGCTCCGGGGCAGCTTCCGGGTGCTCGTCGACACCGCCCCGGGGCTGACGACGGTGGGCGAGGCCGGCACCGGCGCGGAAGCCGTCGAGAACACGCTGCGACTGCGCCCGGACGTGGTGCTGATGGACATCAGGATGCCCGGCATGGACGGCATCGAGGCGACCCGGCACATCGCCGGATCCCCCGAGACGGCCGGGACGCGCGTCCTCGTCCTCACCACCTTCGACCTCGACGAGTACGTGTACGGCGCGCTGCGGGCCGGGGCGGCCGGTTTCCTCCTCAAGGACACCTCCCCCGAGGTCCTCCTCGCGGGCATCCGCACGGTCGCCGCCGGGGAGTCCCTCCTCGCGCCCTCGGTGACCCGGCGCCTGATCGCCGAGTTCGCCCGTCTTCCCCGGGCCCACCGTGCGGTGAGCTCCTCGCTGGAGGAGCTCACGGAGCGCGAGCGCGAGGTCCTGCTGCTTGTGGCACGCGGCTTCTCCAACGCCGACATCGCCGCGTACCTGTGCCTCAGCAACGGCACCGTCAAGACGTACATCGGCCGGCTGCTGACCAAGCTGCGGGCGCGCGACCGTGCGCAACTGGTGATCAGTGCCTATGAGTCGGGACTCGTCCATGCTGCTCGTCCCGATCCCGCGGGTGGTGGTGGCGGTGGCTGAGCGCGGCCACCGCCAGGGTGGTCAGGACGAGGACGCCCGCCGTCTCGACCGCGATGGTCGGGCGGACGAGATCCGCGTCCGCCGATTCCTCGAAGCCGAACAGGCCCGTCGTGAGGCTCAGGAAGAGCGCGCCGAGGGTGCCCGCGGTGAACAGCGCGGTGGCGGCGGCGACCGGTCCGAGCCAGCGGTACGGGGTGAGGAGCAGGGCGACGGCCAGGAGGCAGCCGAGGACGCCGTTCAGCAGGAACAGGCCGCCGACGGTGGCCAGGTCGCGGTAGCCGTCGGCCCACAGCGAGAGGTGGATGGCGCCCATCGTCGCCGTCAGCCCCGCGGCGGCCGTCCGCAGCACGAGCACGGCGGCGCGGCGGGTCCGGTCAGTAGCCATTGCCGGGAGAGCTGGGAGAGCTGGGAGAAGTGGGAGTGCCGGGCTTGTTGACGGGGGCGCCGGCCACCGTGATCTCGGTCTTCATGCCCAGGTCCTTGTGTCCGTCGACGGGGCAGTAGACCTCGTACTTCCCGTCCTTCAGGGTTACCGTGAGGGTGGTGGACTCGCCCGGCGAGACGGTGCTGGAGCGGTTCTCGCCGCCCGGGCCCTCGACCTCCAGGGCGTGGTCGTGATGCCCGGTGTTCGTCGCGACGAAGGCGTACGTGCCGGGAGTGAAGGTCTGCCGGGACAGCGTGATCCTGAAGTCGGCCAGGTCCGCGGTCACCCGGGTCGCGCCCGCGGGTGCCGTGCTCTTCTGGGCGGGGGGCGGGGTGCTCGAACCACCGCCGTCGCCGCCTCCGCAGGCGGCGAGGAGGCCGGCCAGCGCGACGGCCGGCAGGGCGAGCAGCGCGCGGGTACGTGTCTTCGTCATCGTTCGGTCCTCCGGTTCGGTCCCTACAGGGGGTACGGCGCCGGACCGCGCCGGGATTGCGGGTCCGGGCGGACAATGGGCTCGGAGCAATCGCTCGGAGCAATCAATGGGCTCGGAGCAATGGGCTCGAACGATCCCTTCGGGGGCTTCGGACGTACCACGGGTGTGGGACGCATGGGTCTTCCGCTGGAGCGGGTTCCCGACGAGGCACTGCTCTCCGGACTCGCCACGGGCGATCCGGAGATCGCGGTGGCGTTCGTGCGCCGTTTCCAGCGCTCCGTCTACGGGGTGGCGGTCGCCGTGGTCGGTGATCCGCGGCTCGCGGAGGACGTGGCCCAGCAGACCTTCGAGCGGGCCTGGCGGCACGCCCAGGTGTACGACGGCCGGCGCGGCTCCGTACGGGCCTGGCTGACGGCCATCGCCCACAACCTGGCGATCGACGCGGTACGGGCCCGGCGCGCGGTCCCGGTGGCTCCGGAGGACCTGGAGACGCTGGTCGGGATCGTCTCGGAGACGCCGGAGCGGCACGCGCTCGCCGACGACGCGGCCGAGCGGGTCCGGCGGGCGGTGGCGGCGCTGCCCCGGGAACAGGCGCGGGCCCTCGTGATGGCCGGGATCTACGGGATGACGGCGCGGGAGGTCGCCGCCTTCGAGGGCATCCCTCTGGGCACGGCGAAGACCCGGATCAGGGCGGGGACGATCAAGGTGCGGGCGCTCCTGGAGCGCGAGGAGACGCGGTGAGCGGCATGGACTGCGAGCGGCTGCGCGAGGAGGGCGCCGAGCTGGCGCTCGGGATCCTTCCCGCGCGCGAGCGGGCCGAGGCGGTGGCCCACCTGGACCGCTGCCCGGACTGCCGCGCGTATGTGGAACGGCTGACGGCGGTCGGGGACGGGCTGCTCGCGCTGCTGCCGGGGGCGGAGCCGCCGGTGGGTTTCGAGAGCCGGGTGGTACGGGCGATGGCCACAGCCCCCACCGCCCCCACCGCCCCCACGGCCCCCACCGCTCCCGCGGCCCCGGCGGCCCCGGCGGTGGGACGGCACCGCACGAGGTGGCGCCGCTTCCGGCTCGCCGCGGCGGGCGTGGCCGCGGCCCTGGCCTTCGGGTTCGGCGGCTGGGCGGTCGGCACCGTGGTGGAGGGCGCGCCCCCGGTGGTGGCTCCGGGACCGCACGTCCTGGAGGCGGCCCTGATCTCCCCGGAGCGGGCCGGGGACGGCCGGGAGGTGGGCCGGATCTACGCGCACCCGGCGGACGCCGAGGGCGGGAACGGCTGGGTGTACATGTCGGTCGACCTCGGGGACGTACGGGCGGTCGACGGCCCGGTGCGGTGCCTCCTGCTGCGGGCCGACGGCTCCACCGTGCCGCTCGGCTCGTTCCCCCTCAGGGCCGGTTACGGCTACTGGGGAGCCCCGTCCCCCGTGGACCCCGGCACGCTGAGCGGCGCCCGCCTGGTGGCCGCGAACGGAACCGTCCTGGCGACGGCCCACTTCACCACACCGGAAGTCAACTGACCATACCGGTACGCTCATTCGTCACATCCGTATCGGTACGGAAGAGGGAAGTGGAATGAGTCGCAAGACGTGGTTGTCCACGGCAGCAGCCTTCCTGCTGGGCGTGGGGGCCACGGTGGCGGTGTTCGAGCCGACCGAACCGTCGTCGGGGTGACGGTCAGCAGCAGACCGCCGGCCGACGAGATCCCTCGCACGCGGCAGGCCCTGGTCACGGAGTGGGAGAGGGCGCTCGCCGAGGCAGGCCCGAAGCTTCCCGAGGGCTGGGAGAAGATGACGACGGACCAGATCCGGACCGAGCACGTGAGCCAGAAACTGGCCAACGCGGGTCCGCCGCCGACGGGCCCGGCGCTCGACCCCGATTTCAAGGGCCCGGACGACTGACGCAGAGGGAACGGGCACCGGCCCATGTTCGGCCGGTGCCCGTTCCCTTTCCCCGTGCCGTGCCGCCAGTTGAGCGTGCCGATCCTGACCTTCTGCGGGTCGGTGGTCTGCCGGCCGACGGTCAACTTCGGCTTGGGGGAGGGCGCCTCGGCCCTGCGGCCGGCGCGGTCGGCCGGAAGGGTGGAGAGCGGCAAGGGGCACGCCCCATCGGCCGTGGAAGGCGACGGGGCGTGCGGGGTGGAATCGCCGACGAGCGCGGTCGCGCCTCTACGGCTGCTGTGTCATACGTCGATCGACTCGAAGATGTGCGGGTACGAGACGATGTCGTCGGGGAACTCGGCGGCCATGCGCTGGAACTCCGGGTTGCCGAACGCCGTGGCGAGAGCCTCGGTCGACTCCCAGACCGCGACGTTCATCAGAAGCCGACTGTCCGCCGTTCCCTTGTGCATCTGCAGGGAGACGAATCCCGGCTGAGCCTTCATGAACTCAGCCTGCCTCCGGAAGAGGGCCAGGAACGCTTCGGTCCTCTCCTCCGGAACGAAGAAGGTGTTGGCCAGGACGATGGGCCCGGTCTTCTCCTTGAACTGCGCGAACAACGGCGTATTCGGGTCCAGGGTCTGCAGCTTGGTCATCTTCGCTACTTCCTCTCGTTGTCGGTTGTCCCACGGCGCCGAGGCCGGCCGCCGCCGTACTGGATCCGGCGACGCTCGCCACCTGTGGCACGAGGAGGTCTGACGGACGCTCAAGAGCACCGCCGACGCCCGCCTCCTGGGGGAGCCCGTGCGGTGTCAATCCGAGATCTAGCGCCGCTAGGTGACGAGGCAACGCTAGTACTGCTGTCGCTCGATTGTCTAGCGGCGCTAGGGTCGAATCGTGTCGGTACAGGAACGCAAGCAGCGCGAACGGGCGGACCGCGAACGCCTCATCGTGGCCACCGCCCGTGAAAGAGAAGAAGCCCGGCACGGACACCCGTCGAAACGCATCACCGTCGAGCACGCGCTCGCCGACCACAAACGCTGGAAGCAGCTGACCCGCTGGACCCACCGGCGAGAGGTCCTCCCCGGCACCTACCGGGCCATCGCCGGCCTCCTCTCCGACCGCAACACCACCACCTGACAAAACCACCAGCTCAGGGCCGTGCATCTCCGACGCAATCACGCATCAGCTTGTTGGCGTCGGACAGTTCCCATGCCTTCAGTCGTTGTACGACTCCTGATCCCTGCGCCGGCTCCGGCGCGGGGATCACGGATCCCGGTGCCCGCCGGGCGGGGCCGCCCGGCTCTCGGCGGTGCCGGGCGGACCCGGTGAGGGCTCGCCCGCCGCGAGGTGCTCCAGGACCTCCGCCAGTTCCTGGCAGGCACGGCGCACCGACCGGCGGGTCGCATGCTGCTCGGTGATGACGGAGCCGAGAAGCAGGGCGGTCAGGGCGGCGGAACCGTTGAACGCCTGGAGCTTGGCCATGACCTCGACGTCCGTCAGGTGGAGGAACGCGCCCCGCCCGGAGGTCGCCCCGAAGGTGGTGAGCACGGAGGCGAAGAGCGCGCACAGCATGCTTCCGGCGAGCTGAAAGCGGAGCGCTGCCCAGATCAGCAGAGGGAAGACGAGGAAGAGCATGCTCATCGGGCTGAGCACGGCCATGGGCATGAGGACCAGGGTCGTCAGCCCCAGAAAGGCCGCCTCCTTCCAGCGCCGTACCCGGAACCGTCCGGCCGGCCCCGCGAGGACGAGCAGGAGCGGGGCGACGAGCAGCACCCCCATCGTGTCGCCCACCCACCAGGCCAGCCAGGCGGGCCAGAACTCGCTCTTGTCCAGGGAGCCCTTCGCCACCTGCAGTCCGACCCCCGCGGTCGCGCTGATCAGCATGGCACCGAACCCGCCGAGGAAGACCAGGAAGAGTCCGTCCCGCAGCCGCGCCATGTCGCGCCGGAAGCCGGCCCGTCTCAGCAGCAGGAAGGCGCAGAGCGGCGCGACGGTGTTGCTCACCACGGTGACCACCGTGGTGGGCCCCGGAGTGGTGAGGGAGGCGATGACGAGGAAGGAGCCGAGGGCGATCCCGGGCCACACCCGCGCGCCGAGCAGCAGCAGGGCGGCGACGGCGACGCCGGTGGGCGGCCAGATGGGGGTGACCACCACGCCTTCGACGACGAGGCGGCCCATCAGGCCGAGTCGTCCGGCCGCGTAGTAGCAAACCGTCACGGCCAGCGACATCAGAGCCGCCTCCGTAGAGGGCCGGAACTGCCGAATATCCAACACGTCAGCCATCAGACACCGGCCGGGCCGCCACGACCGGGCAAGGGCCCCTGCGTGTCGGGCGACGCCGTACGGCACGGGCCCGGGCCGCTCCGAGGACCGCCCCGCTCCGAGGACCGACCCGGCCCGAGGCGAGCCCCCTCCTCTCACTCCTCGGCCGCCGACCGGGCCGGACCGCCGTCATGGCCGACGACCAGGACGGCCGCGTCGTCCTCGTGCCCCACCGTGGCCGCCAGTTTCATGACGGCGGTGGCGAGCGCGTCGACGTCCAGCCCGGCGACGGCGGTGATCCCGGCGAGCCGCGTCACCCGCTCCAGGCCCTCGTCGACGTGGAGCGAGGGCCCCTCCACGACCCCGTCGGTCAGGAGGACGAAGACACCGTCGGAGGTGAGCCGGTGGCGCGTGGACGGGTAGTCGACGCCGTGGAGCACACCGAGCGGAGGCCCGCCCTCGCTGTCGTCGATGCCGGAGCGGCCGTCGGTGGTGGCCCAGATGTGGGGGATGTGACCGGCCCGGGCGCATTCCAGGGTGCCGGCAGCGGGGTCGAGCCGCAGGAAGGTGCAGGTGGCGAAGAGGTCGGCGCCCAGAGAGATCAGCAGGTCGTTGGTGCGACCGAGCAGCTCTCCCGGGTTTCCGGTGACGGAGGCCAGCGCGCGCAGTGCCACGCGGACCTGTCCCATGAAGGCGGCGGCCTCGATGTTGTGCCCCTGCACGTCACCGATGGACATGCCGATCTGCCCGCCGGGCAGGGAGAAGGCGTCGTACCAGTCACCGCCGACGTTGAGCCCGTGGTTGGCGGGCTCATAGCGGACGGCCAGCCGGGCGCCCGGAACCCTGGGCAGGTCCGAGGGCAGCATGCCGCGCTGCAGGGCCACGGCGAGCTCGACACGGGAACGCTGCGTCTCGGCCAACTCCCGCGCCCTGGCGGTCAGCGACCCGAGCCGGACCAGAAGGTCCTCGCTGTTGTCGGTCGGCCGTCTGCGGAACATCGATCACTCCGACGTCACGACAATCCTCGCATCAGTCCGTCCCGTCTCCAGCACGCGGGACCACAGGGGACCACCTCGGTACGAACAGGTCCTTCCCCACTCTGCCCGGAGGGGATGGCGTCCGCATCTCATCGGCGAAGAACGCGGCGGATCCCAGGGGGCCACCCCACACCGCCGGAAACGAACAGCGGTTCGGCGAGATCGAAGGCATCGCCCGCCCCTGACCTCCGTCCGGACCGAGCAGGCCGACGCTGCGCGACCCGCCCGGCGGTCACCCGCCGCACCCGGCGCTCCGGCGCCCGGTGCCTGCCTGCCCCGGCGGCAAGGCACCGACGGCCCCAGGGACGCCGGGCACGACCACGAACCACACCCCCGTCCCCCGGGCGCGAAGCGCTCTGCGCCGGTCCTCCCCGCCGCCGGCGCAGCCGTCGGCCCGCTCGACGTGCTGCCGCGGGGTGGTACGTGTACGGGCCGCCGCTCCGGCCGCCCCACGGACACGTCTTCCCGGCGGTACGGTCAGACCGCCGCCGGAGCGAAGCGGTGGAGTTCGTCCGCGCCCGGCTGTACGACGCCGTAGCTGTTCTCCGGCACCTCGTTCCAGGCGCCCGGCAGATCTCCCAGGGGCTCGGAGACGACGAGACGGGTCTCCTCCGAGACGCCGCGCAGGAACGCGACGTCGGGGTGGAGGCGGCGCAGGGCGTCGACGCGGCTGCTGTAGAAGAGCGAGCGGGACGCCCGGGCGGTGGAGTAGCGGAAGACCCAGACGCGCTCGCCGTCGGTGAGGGCGAGCGTCATCTGGAGGGGGTGTTCCACCCCGTGCTCGCGTCCGACCCGCTCCACGACGCCCGCCATCCTGGCGACGGCCGCGGGCGGGTCGTCGTCGAGGCCGTGGGTGAGGGCCAGGTAGAACATGACCTCGGAGTCCGTGGTGCCCTCGATGTCGGCGTAGAGCGCGGGATCGACGAGCAGGGTCAGCTCGCGGCGCAGCAGCGGGAAACCCGCGATGGCGCCGTTGTGCATGAACATCCAGCGGCCGTGCCGGAAGGGGTGGCAGTTCGACTGCTGCACGGCCGTCCCGGTCGAGGCCCTGATGTGGGCGAAGAAGAGCGGGGACGCGACGTGGTCCGCCAGCTCGCGCAGATTGCGGTTGTTCCACGCGGGCCCGATCTCCCGCAGCAGCGCGGGGGTGCCGGTGTGCTCCGAGTACCAGCCGATGCCGAATCCGTCGCCGTTGGTCGTCTCCACGCCCATCTTGGAGTGCAGGCTCTGGTCGATCAGAGAGTGGGCGGGCTGGTAGAGGAGCGTTTCGAGCAGTACCGGCGTCCCCCGGTACGCGAGCCACCTGCACATACGCGATCACCTGAATCCCTGTGTGGCACCGGTCCGGCACGCCGTCCGGTCCTCTCGTTCTCGGACCGCCGCTCCGGGAGGCCACAGCGGCGGTGTTCCCGGCAGTGTCCGTCGTGCCCCTCATGCGTCGTGGTGGTGCGTCCGGTCCGGCAGCCCCGCCTCGCGGCGCTCCTCGTCGCTCCACGCCCGGGTGTCGCGCGGCCTGACGTACGGTTCCCGGTCCGGCGGCATGCCGCCGACCACCGCGCGCCGGCGCAGCAGCTCGGCGTCGAACTCCAGCCCCAGCAGCACGGCCAGATTGCCGATCCACAGCCAGACGAGGAAGACGACGACGCCGGCCATGGTGCCGTAGACCCGGTTGTACGAGGCGAACGCGGAGACGTACACCGCGAAGCCCGCCGAGGCGGCCATCCAGATCAGCAGGGCGAGCACGCTGCCCGGGGTGATCCAGCGCCATCCGCGGCCCTTGGCGTTCGGGCTCCCCCAGTACAGCAGGGCGATCATGACCACGGCGAGCAGGAGGAGGGCGGGCCATCTGGCCACCCACCAGATCGTCAGGGCGGTGTCGCCGACGCCCAGCGCGTCTCCGGCCCGGCGTGCCGCGTCGCCGCTGAGCACGAGCAGCAGGGCGCCCGCGGCGGCGGTCACCATGAGCGCCGCCGTCATGCCGAGCCGGACCGGCAGCAGCTTCCACAGGGGGCGGCCCTCGGGGACGTCGTGGACGCGGTTCGCGGCGCGCATGAAGGCGCCGACGTAGCCGGACGAGGACCACAGCGCCACCAGGAGCCCGACCCCGGCCACGAAGGCGCCGGTGCCGGTGCTGCCGCTCAGGGCCTGCAGGGCCTGTTCCAGGACGTCGCGGGCCGGTCCCGGCGCCAGCTCCCGGAGGCTTTCCGTCACGCGCTCGGTGGTCCGCCGTCCGCCGATCCCGAGCAGCGAGACCAGGGCGAGCAGTGCGGGGAAGAGCGACAGGACGCCGTAGTACGTCAGCGCCGCCGCCCGGTCCATGAGCTCGTCGTCCGTGAACTCGCGCACCGACCCCTTCAGCACCGCGAACCAGGAGGACGCGGGGAGGTCGGCGGGCGAATCGGGGGCGCGCTCCTCGACGGCGGTGCCCGGTCCGGCGCCCTCGGCGCCGGACGGGTCGGGGACCGGGGTCGGGGGCTCGGGGGTCCGGCGTTCGGGGACGCTGCCTTCGGCCATGCCCCGACGGCTACCCGCCCCGGCCGGTCCCATGCCGGAGCCCTTCGTCCCGGCCGTCACGCCGAGGTGCCGGCCGGACGCCGGCGCCGCCACCAGCGGGGGCGGGTGCGGGGGTGCACGGCCCGGCCCAGCCGCCGGCCGACGGTCACGTACCCGAGCAGCGCGCCCGTCGTGTTGAGGAGGACGTCGTCGACGTCGAAGGCGCGGCCCGTCACGAGCGCCCCCTGCACCAGTTCCACGAGCAGCATGGTGGCGGCGGTGAGGAGCGCGACCCGGAGGAAGCCGCGGGCCCTGCGGGACAGCAGCGGCAGCAGGATCCCGAAGGGGACGCCGAGGAGGACGTTGCCCCCGAGCTGCTTGACGGTGTCCAAGAACGCGGGCCGGCTGAGGTACGCCTCGATCGAGCGCCCGGGCGTCAGGTTGTCGTGGGCGAGGGGCACCGACGCCGGCGAGGCCTCCAGCGTCAGCCGGGCCAGGACCACGGCGAACGCCACCATGCCGGCGAGGGCCGTGAGGGCGACGAGCGCCCGCACGAAGCGGCCCGGCCCGCGCGGGACAGGGGCCTCGGTACGGGGCGCGGCGGTGCCGGGGTCCGCAGGCTCCGGGCTCCCGGCGGCCCGCGCCGCGTCGTCCGCGCGCCGCACGCCTTCCCCCGTACCCCCGTCCCCGCCGGCGGCATCGGCGTCCCGTTCCTTCGGCACGCTTCTCGGAACTCTTCGACCGAACATGAGCCGTCTCCTCCCCTGGGTGTCCTCGTGCGATCGGACCCCGCGTACCCGTGCCCGGGGACGACATGCGCCGCGGTTCCCCGGGCCCCCACCTCCGCAACAACCCCCCCTTGCGCCACAACTCAGATCATTTCCGGGGGAGTTGAGTGTGCGCGCGGTGGACTCGGGCAACCGGCTTCCATGGGAGAAGGAGAAACGGACAACCGCCCCGAGCCGGCCGGCCCTTCGTGGCGGCGCCCCGGGGGCCGGTGGCGCATCGTCGCCGGTGTGCTGCTGGTGCTCGCCGTCGCCCTCATGCTGATCGGCCAGTTCCTCCGGCTCCCCGGCCTGGACGTCTTCGGGACGGAGGTGCGGGACCGCTCCGGTCCCGCCGTCCTGAAGTCCGTCCAGGACCTGAGCCGGTGCGAGGGGGCGTCGGGGACCTACCAGGTGGTGGTCGACCTGGAGCGCGACGCGCGGTTCCTGCCCGACGCGATCCGGGGCACCCGCACCCTGTACGTGGCGAGCGGCGGCGTCGCCGCGTACGTCGACTTCGGCGGCCTCGGGGACGCCGCCGTGACCGTCGACGCCGACCGGACCGAGGCCACCCTACGGCTGCCGCACGCCCGGCCGGCCGACCCGGCGCTCGATCCGGAGAAGTCGTACGCGGTGTCGAAGCAGCGCGGCCTGCTCGACCGGATCGGGGATCTCTTCTCGGACAACCCCGCGAGCGAACAGGCCGTCCACGTTCTCGCCGCCCGGCGCATCGGCGACGCGGCCCGCGCGTCCGACCTGACGTCCCGGGCGGAACGGAACACCGCCGCGATGCTGCGGGAACTGCTGCGGGGCCTGGGCTTCGAGCGGGTGACCGTGACCTTCGTCTGACCGGGGTCCACCGGGCCCGAAGCCGCCCGTCCGGGGACACGCGGACCGACGCGCCCGTGTCGGTCCGCCGGCGGGGCAAGAGACTTCCACGAGCACTCACGACGACGACCGGGCCGCCCCGGACGCCACCACCGTCGAAGCCCCGGGCCCGCTGTCCAAGGCGCTGGAGACAGCGGAGCGCGCCCGGGGCCATCTGTACGGTTTCCACCAGCCGACCGCCACCGCGGTCGCGGCCCCGTCCGGCGGCCGGGAGCACCGCTTCGAGCCCCGGCTCCAGAGGGAGCGCCGCACTCCGGCCACCCCGGCCGCGGGAACCGACGCGTGAACCCCGCCGGCGTCCTCCCGGGCGCGAGGGCCGTGGGCCGGGGCAGGCACCCCTACGCATGAGAACGGCTCCGGGGTTCCCGCACCGGAGGCGTGTCCGGTGCGGGAACCCCGGAGCCGTCCGGGACGGCCGGATCAGCCGGCGCCGGTGCCCAGCAGACCCTCGCGCAGGCGCTTCACGGTGCGCGAGAGGAGCCGCGAGACGTGCATCTGCGAGCAGCCCAGCCGCTCACCGATCTGAGCCTGGGTCAGTTCCTCGACGAACCGCATGTGGATGATCCGGCGGTCGCGCTCGTCGAGGTCGGCGATGAGCGGAGCCAGCGAGTGGAAGTCCTCCACCAGCTCCATGGCGGGGTCCTCAGTGCCGATGAAGTCGGCCAGCGAGGCGTCGTTGTCCTCGTCCTCGCCGTTGAGGGCGGCGTCGAGCGACGAGGAGTTGTAGCCGTTGGAAGCCAGCCGCGCCTCGGTGACCTCCTCCTCGCTGAGGCTCATCAGCTCGGCCAGTTCCTTGACCGTCGGCATCCGTCCCAGGCGGGTGCTGAGTTCCTCGGTCGCCTTGGCCAGCTCCACGCGCGCCTCCTGGAGCCTGCGGGGAACGTGCACCGCCCAGGAGGTGTCCCGGAAGAACCGCTTGATCTCGCCGACGATGTAGGGGACCGCGAAGGTGGTGAACTCGACCTCGCGCGACAGCTCGAACCGGTCGATCGCCTTGATCAGGCCGATCATGCCGACCTGGACGATGTCCTCCATCTCGTCGGCGCGGTGCCGGAAGCGCCCGGCGGCGTAGCGGACCAGGCTCATGTTCATCTCGATGAGGGTGTTCCGCGCGTACTGGTACGCGGGCGTCCCCTCCTCCAGCGTCGCGAGCTCCTGGAAGAAGACCTTCGACAGGGCCCTCGCGTCCCTGGGTGCGACCGCCGACGTGTCCGCGATCTCCGGCAGCGCCCGTGTTCCGGACTCGACTCCCGCCATCGACATCGTGGTGACCGTCACACCTGTCTCCTTTCACGTGTGTTCCTCAGGGGTACGCGTGGCCCGAGACTGGCCGCCTACCCCGACTTCTCGCGTTCAGACCTGTCGAATCCGCATGAGTTTCCGGTCGGTTTTTCCCCGCCGTGCGAGGGGCAGACGGAATCCCTGACCGACCCTCAGGAGGAGAGACATGACACGGGACCCCTCGATGAGGGCCGTCGGCTGGGCGCGTTCGCTGCCGATGGGCAGCAGCGTGAAGACGGCCCGCGACTGGACGCGCGAGCACCTGGCGGCGCTCGGCTGGGACCGTACCGCCCCCGGCGTGGCGGACTCCGTCGTGCTGGCGGTCTCCGAACTCGTCACCAACGCCCATGTGCACGCCCGCAGCGACGCGCAGCTGATCCTCACCTGGGACGAGGAGTGCCTGCACGTCACCGTGCACGACGCCTCCCCGCGGGTGCCCGAGCAGCGCAGCCCGGACGACGGCGCGCTGGGCGGCCGCGGACTGCTCCTGGTCGACGCCCTCGCCGACGACGTGCGGACCCGCCCCTGCCCGCGGGGCAAGGACGTCACGGCCTGTTTCCGTCCGGCCGACCACGGCCGTCCCGGCTGAGGTAGCGGCTTCCCGCCGCACTTCAGTGCCCCGGGGACGCGAGCAGCGGACCCCAGTCGATGTGGCGTTCCTCCGTACCCTGCGGCACCAGGACGAAGGTCTCGCGCACGAAGCGGCCGATCGCCTCCTGCTCGCAGCGGACGACGGCGCACTCTGCCGCCGGCCCGAGCCGGAGCAGGAGCCCGCCGTCGGGGGTGGGGCGGATCCGGACCTCGCCGTCGCCGGTGGGGCCGAGCGATCCGGCGAGGATCATCTCGCGGTCGACGCGCCACACCACCGGGTCCTCGCCGAGGAGGTGGAAGGCGATGCTCAGGGCATGGGGGTCGCGGGAGTCGTAGCCGACGGTGGTGTCGATACGGACCGCCGCGTCCGCGGTGAACAGGTCCATGGCCATCGGCTGGATGAGGCCGCGCGGTGCGGGGAGCGGTGCGACGGGGGGCTGGGGCATGAGGTCCTCCGGCTGAGGGGCTGTCAGCGAGCGGGTGCGGTGTCCGCTTGTCCCGTCCCGTCCCTGTTACACCTCGTGCCGTCGTGGTGGATGCGTCGATGGTGTCGCGATTCGGTGAAGGCCGTGAAGGCCGTGAAGGACCGTCAGGGACCGTCAGGGACCGGCGGGACGGGGGGCTTTCCGCCGTGCCGGCCGGGTCCCGCGGTCTCGGACCGGCCCGTCAGGTGCTCGTAGGCGCCGGTGAGGAGGAGCAGCCGGTCGAGGAAGGGCGGTCGGCGGTGGCGGCCGGTTCGTCCCTCGTCTCCAGGGCCGCCCACAGCCGTCGGCGGGTGGCGGCGAGGACGCCGGCCGGGGTGGTGGTCCGCGTGCTCATGCGGTGTACCTGTCCCGGGTGTGGCCGTTCACCGCGGACGGACGGGTGGTGTGCGGCGCGGTGATGGCGACGACCGCCATGTCGTCGTGAGGACCGTCGCCCACCCAGTCCCCGGCGATCATCTGCACGCGCTCGACGACCGCCTCGGCCGGGAGCCCCACGCACTCGGAGAGCGCGGAGCGCAGCCGGTCCTCGCCGAACATGGCGGGGCCGAGCGGCCCGCCCCGGGCCTCCGTGATCCCGTCCGTGTAGAGCAGACAGGTCTCGCCGGGGGAGAGGTCCACGGTCGCGGACCGGCTGGTGACGACGGGGAGGGCGCCCACCAGGGTCCCGCCGGTGTCGGCCTCCTCCACCTCTCCCGTGGCCCGCAGGACGAGCGGGCGGGGGTGGCCGGCGCTGGTGAGCCGGAGCCGCACCCGGCCGCCCGTGCGCCGCACCGAGGCCAGGACCAGGGTGGCGAAGCGGGTGTGCCGGGCGGTCAGCAGGGCGCCGTTGAGCAGCCGCAGGACGTCCTGGTGGTCGCCGGCGAGGGGCAGCAGGGCCTGCACGGTGCTGCGGATCCGGCCCGTGAGCACGGCGGCGTCCAGCCCCTTGCCGCACACGTCGCCCAGGACGGCGAGCGTGTCGCGGCCGTCGTCGGCGCCGGGGTGCACGTCGTAGAAGTCGCCGCCGATCCGCTCGGTGTCCCGGGACGTGCGGTAGCCGCCGGCGAAGTCGACGCCGTCGACGTGGTGGAGCCGGGGCGGGAGGAGTTCGGCGATCAGCGCGCGGGCGACGCGGGCCTGCTCCGCGTAGAGGCGCGCGGCCGAGAGGGCGGCGCCCGCGCGGGCGGCGAACAGCCGGGCGAAGCGCTCCTCAGAGGCGTCGAAGGCCCGCTGTCCGCCGCGCCGCAGCAGGACCAGGACGCCCGCGGGCGCGCCGTGGCCGGGCAGCGGGGTGATGGCGACGGACCCGGGGGTCCCCCCGAAGCCCTCGGGCACGGCCCAGGACGGCAGTTCGGCCGGGTCGATCCAGCGGGCGGGCACCGGCGGGAAACCCCGGAGCGCCTCGGCGAGACCGGGTACGAGGGCCGGGTCCAGGGTGAGCTGCGTCCGCTCGAAGCCCCCGGCCATGGCGGTGACCACGGTGGAGCGGTTCCGCATCCCGGGCGGGGAGATCACGAGGGCCGCGTCGCCGAGGTGGTCGGCGGCGAGCAGGGCCGCCTTCTCCAGGCAGCGGTCGGGGTTGAGCGAGGCCAGCAGCTGGGTGGAGGCCTCGGCCAGGATCGCGTGGCGCTCCCGTTCGGTGCGCAGGGCGTCCTGCGCGGCCGTCAGGTCGGAGTCGTCGACCAGCCACCAAGCCACGTCGCCGTGGCCGGACTCGGTGGGGTGGGCCCTCAGGAGCCTGCCGTCGTGGCTGCCGCGCAGCGGGGCGGGTGCCGCCGCGGCGGGGGCGCGCGCCGGGCGGGCCAGCCGCCGGTGGGCGTCGGCGAGCCATCGCGGGACGGCTTCGTCCAGCCCCTTGCCGACCCCCAGTCGCGGGAAGAGGTCGGCCGCGGCGGCGTTGAACTCCACGACGCCGCCCTCGCGGTCGGCCACCACCGCAGGGTGCGGCGAACCGCGCCACCAGGGGTTCCCCGCTTCCGTGGTCTCCCGGGAGCGGCTGGACTCGTCCTCGAAAACAGTCATAAGCGTGGCCCGCGCGTCGTGGCCCGCCACCTTCCCACTCGACGACAGCTCGTCCGTCCACCCTTGCGCAGGGGGCTCCGCACATCAAGTGAACCCCCCTCTTCCGGTACGCGTACCGCCCGGCCCCGCACGATCCCCACGATTCCGGCACAGGTGCTTCACCGGAAGCGGCCCTCGGGTGGCGGTGAGGACGAGGACCCCCCGGTCACCGTCGATGTCCTGTCCGCCCGTGAAACCGTCTCCTTCCACGTTTCCCTGTCCTCCGGATTCATGACGGAGGAGGGAGTTTCGACGTGGTGTTCGGGGTCAGTCGGATTCCGGAACGCGGTCCGCTCCCGGAAGGATTCCGCCGTGCCGGTCTTGCTGGTCCTGGTGTTCGGTGTCGGTGTGGCGATGACGTGGTGGAGCCTCGTGCCCGCCCCGCGCGGTCCGCGGCGCGGTCCCCGGTGACGCCCCGGCGCGGCCCCGCGCGGGTTTCACGGACGGACGAGCGGTCAGGCGGACGGGACACGAATCCCTACTCATGTGCCAGGAGGCTCACATGGAAGGCTGGCGTGCGGCCGCGGCCTGTCAGGAGGTCGACCCCGATCTGTTCTTCCCGGTGGGGACCGGGGCTCCCGCGCTCGCGCAGGAGGAGGAGGCCAAGAGGGTCTGCCTGCGCTGCCCGGTACGCGAACCGTGCCTGCGCTCGGCCCTGGCGCAGCCGCATCCGCCGTCGGGCGTGTGGGGCGGCCTGACCGAGGCCCAGCGGTGGTCCCTGGCACGCCTGGCACGCCGACGGGCGGACGACCGCGGGTGACCGGCCCGCGGATCACGCCCCCGGACGTTCCCGGAGGCGTCCGGGGACCCGGAGGTGGTGCCGGTGCGTCACCGCGCCCGCCGGTTCCGCGGTTCCGCGGGGTCGGCGGGCTCCGGCAGCAGGGAGAGGCGGGCGCGGACCCGCTTCCCCGCCGGGGCGGGCTCCACGGTCAGGCTCTCGCAGACGGCGACGACGATCTCCACGCCGTGCTGGCCGATGCGGCGGGGGTCGTGCCCGCGGGGTACGGGAGCGGCGGCCTCCTGGTCGAAGACCGAGATCTCCAGGGCGTCGCGGCCCAGTTCGAGCAGGAGTCGGCAGGGGCCGGCCGTGTGCCGGATCGCGTTGGTGACCAGTTCGCTGACCACCAGCTGCGCGAGCTCGACGCGCTCGTTGCCGACCGGTCCGCGCAGCACGGCCGGGGCGGCCGCGAGGAATTCGGCCGTGAAGGCACGCGCCGACGCGATCGCCCCGCCCCGGGAGGCGTCGCCGTAGACGACGCCCGCGGACAGCAGGGGCTCCGGGACCGCGCGCTCCGCGGTGATCGCGTCCGTCATGGCGCTGGTACTCCCCTCGTCCTGGGCCGGTGGCCGGGCTCCTCGTACCCGCCTTTCCCCTCTTCACGGTTCTCACACCGCACGCCCCGCGGATCACCCCGAGGGCAGCGCGTCAGGGGGATGCCGGCCCGGTCCCCCCGTGCCGTCCCCCGTCCGGCGTCTCGGCCCCGTGGCCGCGCCAGTCGAGACAGAGTACGAGGACGGGGGCAGACGCGCCACGACGGGTGTCGCGCAGCGCCCGTACGACGGCCCGGGGGACGTCCGCGCCCTTCCGGTGGCGTACCCGGGTGAGGGCGCGGGCGACGGGACCGTCCGGTGCCTTGTCCCCGCCGCCGGCCGTCGGCTCCCCGGCGCCGTGGGCGACGAAGACCAGCCGGTCGCCGCGCAGGAGGCGCAGGCGCTGGGGAGCGTAGACGGTGTCCTCGAACATGCCCAGGGGCAGTTGGCGGTCCAGGTCGATGCGCTCGGTCCCGGTGGGGCGGAGGCGCCAGAGCGTCGGCGACCCGGCGTCCACCACCTCGGCCTCGCCGGTGGCCAGGTCGATCCGGAGCAGCAGGGCGGAGAGCGGGTGCCGGCCGCGGTACTGCCCGTAGAGCGCCTGGTCGGTGAGGCTGGCCTGCGCCACCAGGTCGAGCCCGGCCCGCCGGGCGTTGCGGAACGCCATCAGGGCGAGGGTGCTCGCCAGGGCGGCCGGGGTGCCGGGACCGGCGCTGTCGGCGACGACGATCACGAGGTCCCGCTCGGTGGCGCTCCAGTCGAGGAGGTGCCCTCCGGAGGCGTAGGCGGGCTCCCAGTGGGCGTGGAGGTCGAAGGCGGGTCCGGCGCAGGCCCGGCCCGGCAGGGTGTCCCACTGCATTTCCCCCGCGATGCTGAGGGCGTGCGTCCTGCGGGTGCGGCGGTACAGGTCGGTGTGGCGGTCGGCGACGCGCAGGGCGTGCCCGAGGGTCTCGGCGACCCGGGCGAGGCTCGCGGCGGTCTCCGGCGCGGAGCGCTCGGCGGGCAGGACGACGACCAGGACGCCGAACCGTTCTCCGCGGACCGTGACGGGCAGGTAAACGGTCGCCGTGGGCCCGACATCACGGAAAAGATATGGTTGCTGGGTGCGGAAGACGCGGCCGGCGGGGCCCGCGTCCACGGGCGTGTGCGACATCCCGGCAGGGGCCTGGACGGGCTCCACGGGGCGCAGGGTCGTGCATCCGTAGTCGATGAGCAGCAGATCGGCGGAGGTCGCGGCGTACAGCTGCGCGAGACTGGTACGGAGGGAGTCCAGGAGGAGGTGTGGTGCCGCCCCGCGCAGTGCGCCTTCCACTGTCACGTATCGATCCACCGGATCCGTACCGCCTTCTGGAGAGATGTGGAGATGACCGGTCCGTCGCAAGGCCGCTGTCCCCGGCCCCGGACGTCCGAGGAGGGTCGGCAGGCATGACGAGCAACCCCGCCCCGCCGCCACGGGAGCCGCAGCGGACGGCCGAGTCCGCCCGGGAGCTCATCGAGTTGCTGGAGGTGCTGTGGGAGCGCGGCCGGGACATGGTGTCGTCGACACCCGTCTCGGCGAGTCAGCTGCGCGTGCTGTACAGCCTGGACCGCGAGGAGGGGATCAGCCTGCGCACCCTGGGGGAGCTGCTCGGCTCCGCCCCGCCCTCGGTGAGCCGCATGTGCGACCGGCTGGAGGCGCTGGGCTTCGTGCAGCGGCTGCCCAGCCCCGTGAGCCGCCGGCAGCTGGAGCTGCACCTGACCGCGCACGGCAAGGCATACCTGCGGGACCTCAGGGCCCAGCGCGAGGAGGCCCTGCTCGCGGTCATCGCGGACATGTCGCCGACGAGCCGCAAGGCGCTGCTGCGGGGGCTCACCGGGTTCCACGACGCGGTGGGAGGGGGCGGAGCGGCCGCCTCGTCACGCGCCCGCACTCCGCTGAAGGACGTCAGTTCGGCCTGACCCCCGCGCGACGCCGGCTCCGGCCGGGCGCACACCCCATGTCCTCATTGCCACCTCTGGTCGTCCTCGACGCCTTCTTCCGGGCACCGCCCGGGTGTTGCCCCAAGGATACAGTTGTCATACTGCAACTGTTGACGCGGTGCCGTTCCAGTCGAGGCAGACGACCAGGGCGTCGTCCTCCAGCGGGCTGCCGCCGTGGTGGACGGCGAGCTCCCGGAGCACCGCCTGCGGCACGTGCGTGGGTGGCAGCAGTCTCGTCCCCCGCAGCGCGCGGGCCAGTGCCCGGTCCCCGTAGCTCTCCCCGGCCGGCGAGACGGCCGCGTACACGCCGTCGCTCCCGAACAGCAGCCGGTCGCCCGGCCGCACCGAGAACCGCTCCGGTACGTACACGGTGTCCTCGAACATGCCGAGGGGCAGCTGTGCCTCGAAGCCGACGGACTCCACCACCTGTCCCCGCTGCCGCCACAGCCGGGGCGAACCGGCGTCCACGGCCTCCACCTCGCCCGTGGTCAGGTCGAAGCAGAGCAGCAGCACCGACACGAAGGACTCGCCCCGGTACTGGGCGTACACGGCCTGGTCCGCCAGCGCGGCCTGGTCCGCCAGGGGGAGGCCGGCCCGGCGGGCGTTGCGGAGCGCGTTGATCGCGAGGTTCGTCAGCAGGGCGGCCTCGATGCCCTCCCCCATGCCGTTGGTGACCGTCAGCGTCAGCCGACCGTCCGAGACCGACCAGTCGTAGTTGTCGCCGAAGATGGCGTAGGCAGGCTCCAGATGGGCGGCCAGGGCGAACTCGGGACGGGTGCAGGAACGGCCGGGCAGCAGCTGCCACTGCATCTCCGCCGCGAGCGTGAGCCGGGTCGCGCGCCGCGCCAGGACGTACAGGTCCGTGTCGCGCTCCGCCACCAGGATCTCGTGGCCGAGCGCCTCGCAGAGCTGGTCGATCCCCGGCAGCAGCTGCCCGACGTCGGCCCGCGGAGGCAGCTCGGCCGTCAGCACCCCCAGCCGGTCCCCGCGGACCGTGACGGGCAGATGGAGCCGGAGCGCTCCGGACTCCCGGGCCACGTACGGCTCCTGGGCGCCGAAGGCGCGCCCCTGGGGACTGTCGTGGATCGGCACCGACGGGTCCGCCCCGGGAACGTGCCCGACGAGCTGGAGCGTCCGCAGGCCGTAGTCGGCCATGCGGAGCTCCACCCGCAGCACCCCGTGCTCCCTGAGGGCGTCCTCGACGACTCCCACGAGCCGGTGGGGGGCCGCCCGGCGGAGCGCCTGCTCGATCTCGGCGATCTCGCGCACGGTCTTCCTCTTCCTCTTCCCTGCGCCCGGTTCCTGTGCACGGGACTGTGCCGTCCGTCCGCTACCTCGTGCCGCCGGCCGCGGCCAGCGCGTCCGCCACGGCGTCGTGCGGCGGGATGGTCGTCATCACGCCGGTGATCTCCAGGATGCGGCGCACGGCCGGGGTCGGCGCGGCGAGGTACAGGTCGCCGTCGCTCTCCCGCGCCTTGTTGACCGCCCGGATCAGGACGTTCAGCCCCGAGGAGTCCATGAAGTCGAGGGCGGACAGGTCCAGCACGAGGCGGCGCCGCCCCTGGCCGAACTGCTCCGTCAGCAGCTCCTGGAGCCGGTCGGCCGTCTCCATGTCCAGCTCGCCCGCCACGGTCAGCACCGCCGTGCGGTCGTCGCGGATCTCGACGTCGACATCAAGGTTCGGTTCACGCTCGGACATGTCTCCTGCTTTCCGTGGGGGAGGGGCCGGTCTCGGGGTGGGCGGGCGGGGTCAGAACACCTGGACACCGACCACGCACGTGTCGTCGTCCGTGTCCGACTTGCTGCGCGCGAGCAGCTGGTCCAGCCGGTGTTCGAGGCTGTCGGACGGCTGCCGGGCGACGGTGAGCAGCTGGGCGACGGAATCGTGGACGGCGGTGTCGCGCCGCTCGACGAGCCCGTCGGTGTACATCAGCACCGTGTCGCCGGGTTCGAGCCGCAGCTCCGTCTCCTCGTACTCGGCCTCCGCGAGGGCTCCCAGCAGCACCCCGCGCAGGAGCGGCAGGTCGAGCGCCTCCTCCCCGCGCACCAGCACCGGCGGGAGGTGTCCCGCGCGGGCCCAGCGCAGCGTACGGCTCTCCGGGTCGTAGACGCCGCACACGGCGGTGGCCGTCACCTGGGCGGTGAGGTGGTGGGCGACGCTGTTGAGCCAGGACAGCAGCTGCCCCGGGCCCGCGCCCGTGACGGCCAGGCCGCGGAGGGCGTTGCGCAGCACCACCATGCCGGTGGCGGCCTCCACGCCGTGGCCGGCGACGTCCCCGACGCACAGGAGCACCTTCTTGGACGGCAGCACGACCGCGTCGTACCAGTCGCCGCCGACCAGGGACCCGGACTCCGCGGGCCGGTAGCGCACGGCCACGTCGAGCCCCGGCGCGTCCAGCGGCGGCATGGCCGGCGGCATGATCGCGTGCTGGAGCTGGAGGGTGAGCCGGTTGCGTTCCTCGGCCGCCTCCTCCGTCGCCGCCAGCCGGTCGCGGGTGGCCGTGAGGGCGACCTCGGTCCAGTGCTGCGCCGAGATGTCCTGGTACGCGCCCCGGACGGTCTGGAGACCGCCGTCGCCGCCCGGGGCGGGTTCGGCGGTCACCCGGATGTGCCGGGTGACGCCGTCGTGGCGGAGCATGCGGAAGGCGGCGGAGCCCACCCGTCGCTGGTGCAGCACCTTCTGGAGGAAGCGGCGGACGGTGTCGGCGTCGTCGGGGTGGACGTGGCCGGCGAGGTCGCGCAGGGCGACCGGCGGCTCCGTCGTCCTGCGGCCGAAGAGCTCGTACAGCTGGCTGTGCCAGGTGATGTCACCGGTGACGAGGTCCTCCTCGAAGGCACCGACCCGGCCGAGGCGCTGGGCGTGCTGGAGGAGGCTGGCGAGGCGCGCCGACTCGTCCTCGACGCGCCAGATGAACAGGACGCTCGCGCCGTACCGGCTGATGCTGATGTCGGCGAGCGAGGCGAGCGGCACCTGGTCCACCAGGGCCGTGAGCCGGACCCGGCGGGCGCGGAACGGCTCCCCCGTGGCGTAGACCCGCTCGATCCGTTCGAAGAGTTCGCTGCCGCCCGCCGTCGCCGGGTACGCCTCCAGGAGCAGGGCTCCGTCGACGGAGCCGCGGGGCCGTCCGGCCGGATCCTGGAAGTGCGCGTTGGCGTGCCGGATGCGGAAGTCGACGAGCTTCCCCGTCTCGTCCAGGTGGGGGGTCAGGACGAGGGCGGGGTCGTAGAGCCCGTCCGAGAGTTCGGCCAGCGCCGTCGCCCCCTCCCCGCCGGGGACCGGGAGGCCGTCGGGGACGGAGAAGCCCCCGGGGGACGCCTCGGGCAGGGTCTCCAGGGTGTGGGCGCAGAGCTCGGCGAGGGCCTCGATCTGGCGCTCCACGACCTGCGGCAGGGGGTCGAGCGGGCGGGCCCAGCAGATCTCCAGGACGCCGTGGATGCGGCCGCCGGTCCCGGCGGGGACGACGACCCGGCCGCCGTCGGGATGGCGCCCGCGGCCGATGGAGGGGATGCCCGAGGCCGCCAGGGAGGCGTGGCGGACGGTTCGGCGTCCGATGAGCGCCTGGCGGGCCGCGGTGGTCACGCCCGGCGGCACGTAGTGCCAGCGGGCCGCCTCGTCGAGGCCGAAGCCGGCGTGCCCGCGCAGGCTCAGCGAGGTGTCCGGACCGGTGGTCCAGATCGCGACGGCGACGGCGCCCAGCGGTTCGAGGGCGTGCCGGAGCAGGGACTCGGCGACGGCCTGGGTGTCGCCGGCGCCGAGCGCCGCGCTCTCCGCCGTGCGCAGCCGCACGGCGACCGAGGCGGCGGCGGCGGTGGCCGGGGGCTCGCCGACGGCCGTTCTCACGAACTCGTCCGTCGCCTCGGCCATCCGGTCACGGGCCGCCTGGTTGATGATGTCCGCGGCCAGCTCCAGCCGGGACAGTCCGGCCCGGTCGGCGAGCTCCGCGAGCTGGCGGGCCGCCTGGGCCGGGCCGCAGCCCAGGCGCTCGACGATGACCCCCTTGGCGAGTTCGATCAGGGCGCGGCCCTCGGCCGCCGCGTGCGCGGCGCGCACCTCGCCGCGCAGCCGTTCCACCGTGGCGGCCAGCCGGCCGTCGACGGCCGCGGTGTCCGAGACGGCCGGGACGTCGTCGCCGGGGTGCGGGACGCCGCTGTCGGAGGGCGGGGGAATGGTCACGAGGCCGTCCCTCCGTCGAGCCAGCGGCGGACGCAGGCGATGAGTTCGTCGGCGTCGACGGGCTTGGTGACGTAGTCGCTGGCCCCCGACGCGAGGCTCTTCTCCCGGTCGCCCGGCATGGCCTTCGCGGTGACGGCGATCACGGGCAGGTCCGCGTACTGGGGCAGCTCCCTGATCCGCGCGGTCGCGGTGTAGCCGTCCATCTCCGGCATCATCACGTCCATCAGGACGAGGGAGACGGCCGGGTTCGCCAGCAGCGTCTCGATGCCCTTCCGCCCGTTCTCGGCGTGCAGCACCGTGATGCCGTGCAGCTCCAGGATGCCGCTGAGGGCGTACAGGTTGCGGGCGTCGTCGTCGACGGCGAGCACGGTCCTGCCGCTCAGGGTGCTGTCGACGGCCCGGGGCGCGGGCGCCCGGTGGTCGCCGCGCACCAGGGGCACGACGTCGCCGGGCTGCTCCGCGGACAGGTGCAGGGCGATCCGCTCGCGCAGCTCGTCGAGGCTGGAGAGGAGTTCCAGCGGTCGGCGGCGGGCGAGGTCCTGGAGGGCGCCCTCCTCGTCGGCGGGGAGCCGGCGGTTGTTGTGGGCGAGGACGGGGACGGTGCGCAGCGCCTCGTCCCCGTCCACGGCGTCCAGGAAGCGCAGGGCGTCGCCGTCCGCCATGTCGACGTCGAGCACGACGCAGTGGAACGGCTGGGCGGCGAGCGCGGCGGCGGCCTCCTGGGGGCCGACGACCGCGACCAGTTCGATGTCCGACCGGCCCGTCTGCCCGCCGTCGGCCGAGAGCTGGCCGACCGCGTTCTCGGCGACGACGGCGAGGAGCCCGCGCGGGCGCTCCTCGATCACGAGGAGGCGCCGGGGCGGCCGGGCGGCCGCGCCGCCGGGCAGCGCGAGCGCACCGCCCCGGGCGGGGGCCGGGACGGCGGGCCCTGCCGGGGAGGCCGTCGGCAGGGCGGCGGGGGCGGGCTGCTCGGCGAAGTCGGCGCGGGCGACGGGGAGGTAGAGGGTGAAGGTGCTGCCCTCGCCCGGCACGCTGGTGACGGTGAGGGCGGCGCCGAGGAGATGGGCGATCTCGCGGCTGATGGAGAGGCCCAGGCCGGTGCCGCCGTACTTGCGGTTGGTCGTCCCGTCGGCCTGCTGGAAGGCGCCGAAGATGGCCTCCAGGTTCTCGGGGGCGATGCCGATGCCGGTGTCGGCGACGCGGAAGGCGACGACTGGGCCGCCGCGGTGCACGGACACGGGCAGCTCGTCGTCCGACGCCGGTTCGATGCGCAGCTCGACGCTGCCGTGCTCGGTGAACTTGACCGCGTTCGACAGCAGGTTGCGCAGCACCTGCCGGAGCCGCGTGTCATCGGTGACGAGGTCGACGGGGACGCCGGCGGCCGTGGAGACCGTGAAGGCGAGGCTCTTCTGCGAGGTGAGGGGGCGGAACGTGGCCTCGACGTAGTCGAGGAGCCTGCGCAGCGGCACGCGCTCCGGGTTGAGGTCCATCTTCCCGGCCTCCACCTTGGAGAGGTCGAGGATGTCGTTGATCAGCTGGAGCAGGTCGGATCCGGCCGAGTGGATGATGCCGGCGTACTCGACCTGCTTGGCCGTGAGGTTGCGGGTCGGGTTCTGGGCCAGCAACTGGGCCAGGATCAGCAGGCTGTTGAGCGGGGTGCGCAGTTCGTGGCTCATGTTGGCCAGGAACTCCGACTTGTACGTGGAGGCCAGGTCGAGCTGCTGGGCGCGGTCCTCCAGCTCCTGCCGGGCCTGCTCGATCTGGAGGTTCTTGGCCTCGATGTCGCGGTTCTGCGTGGCGAGCAGGGCCGCCTTCTCCTCCAGCTCGGCGTTGGAGCGCTGGAGCTCCTCCTGCCGCACCTGGAGTTCCTCGGTGCGCGAGCGGAGTTCGCCGGCCAGCCGCTGGGACTCGTCCAGGAGTTCGTCGGTGCGGACGTTGGCGACGATGGTGCTCAGGTTGACGCCGACGGTCTCCATGAGCTGTTCCAGGAAGTCCCGGTGCACGGAGGTGAAGGGGCTGAAGGACATCAGCTCGATGACGCCGAGCACCTGCTCCTCGACGACGACCGGCAGCACCACGAGGCTGCCCCGGGACGTGCTGCCGAGCCCCGAGGAGATCGTGACGTAGTCCTCGGGGACGTTCTCGGCGGTGACGGTGCGGCGGCTGCGGGCGGCCTGCCCGACGAGCGACTCGCCCAGCCGGAAGCGCACCCGGTCCCGGTCGCCCGCGGGGCGTCCGTAGGAGCCGACGAGGCCCAGCTCGACGCCGTCGGCACCTTCCTCGGCGAGGTAGAACGCGCCGTACTGGGCGCCCACGAGCGGGGTCAGCTCGTCCATGACGAGTTCGGCGACGACGGCCAGGTCGCGGTGGCCCTGCATCAGCGCGGACATCCGGGCCAGACTGGACTTGAGCCAGTCCTGCTCCTGGTTGGCCCGCGTCGTCTCGCGCAGCGAGCCCACCATGGCGTTGATGTTGTCCTTGAGCTCGGCCACCTCGCCCGACGCCTCGACGGTGATCGAGCGGGTGAGGTCGCCCTCGGCGACGGCGCTCGCGACCTCGGCGATGGCGCGAACCTGGCGGGTGAGGTTGCCCGCCAGCTCGTTGACGTTCTCGGTCAGCCGCTTCCAGGTGCCGGAGACCCCCTCGACCTCGGCCTGGCCGCCGAGCCGGCCCTCGCTGCCGACCTCGCGGGCCACCCGGGTCACCTCGGCCGCGAACGAGGACAGCTGGTCGACCATCGTGTTGATGGTCGTCTTCAGCTCCAGGATCTCGCCCCGGGCGTCCACGTCGATCTTCTTCGACAGGTCGCCGTTGGCGACGGCGGTCGTGACCTGGGCGATGTTCCGGACCTGTCCGGTCAGGTTGTTCGCCATGGAGTTGACGTTGTCGGTGAGGTCCTTCCAGGTCCCGGCCACGTTCGGCACCCTGGCCTGGCCGCCGAGCCGGCCCTCGGTGCCGACCTCGCGGGCGACCCGGGTCACCTCGTCGGCGAAGGCGGACAGGGTGTCCACCATGGTGTTGATGGTGTCGGCGAGGGCGGCGACCTCGCCCTTGGCCTCCACGGTGATCCGGCGGGAGAGGTCGCCGCGGGCCACGGCGGTGGCGACCTGGGCGATCGAACGCACCTGCCCGGTGAGGTTGGAGGCCATCACGTTGACGTTGTCGGTGAGGTCCTTCCAGGTGCCCGAGGCGCCCCGGACGGTGGCCTGGCCGCCGAGGTTGCCCTCGGTGCCGACCTCGCGGGCGACCCGGGTCACCTCGTCGGCGAAGGCCGAGAGCTGGTCCACCATCGTGTTGATGGTCGTCTTCAGCTCCAGGATCTCGCCCCGGGCGTCCACGTCGACCTTCTTCGACAGGTCGCCGCCCGCGACGGCGGTGGCGACGTGGGCGATCGCCCGGACCTGGGCGGTGAGGTTCCCCGCCATCGAGTTGACGGAGTCGGTCAGATCGCGCCAGGTGCCGGAGACGCCCTTCACGTCGGCCTGTCCTCCGAGGATGCCCTCGGTGCCCACGTCCCGGGCCATGCGCGTGACCTCGTCGGCGAAGGCCGAGAGCTGGTCCACCATCGTGTTGATGGTGTTCTTCAGCTCCAGGATCTCGCCGCGCGCGTCCACGTCGATCTTCTGGGAGAGATCTCCCTTGGCGACGGCCGTCGCCACGTGGGCGATGTCGCGGACCTGGGTGGTGAGGTTGCCGGCCATCGCGTTGACCGAGTCCGTCAGATCGGCCCAGGTGCCGGAGACGCCGGGCACGGCGGCCTGCCCGCCGAGCGTCCCCTCCGTGCCGACCTCGCGCGCCACCCGCGTCACTTCGGAGGTGAACAGGGAGAGCTGGTCGACCATCCCGTTGAACACCCGGGAGATCTCGCCCATCAGACCGTCGGCCTCGTCCGGCAGACGGGTGCCGAAGTCGCCGTCCCGCACCGCCGTGAGCCCGGCCAGCAGCTGGCGGAGTTCAGGCTCGACCACCGCGGCCGGCCCGGACCGCTCCGGTCCGGAGGAACCCCTGGTCGTCGTCTCAGACATGCCCCATCCTCGTTCCCCACCATGTGCGCACACGGACCGTCCGGCCCACGCCGCGCGCCGGCCGACCGTTCCCCAGGGTCGGATCCGGCTGCCGCGATCGTTGCCGTACGGCAATCATGACGACACTACCCCTCCGTGATCGACAACAGGAGGGCGGTGCCGGTCATCCGGCCGGAACCCGTCCTTCCCGGCCCCGGGACGGAGTGTGCGACGCCGCGACCGGGGTACACGCGCCCCGAACCGGGCGGTCCCCCGCCCCGACGACGAGGGGAGCAGTACGTGCTGATGGCCCACCCCGCGGTCCTGCGCGAGCTCATCGAGCAGTACGAGACGCTCAAGATGCTCAAGGCCGAGAACGGCGGCGAAGAAGTACGGCGGCGCATGGACGACCTCGCCTACACGCTGTGCGTGTCCACCGGTACGCGGGACGTGGACGCGGCGCTGATCGCGGCCCGCCACCGTCTGCCGGGCGCGCGCCCCGAGGACGACTCGGTGCTGAGCGCCTGAGCACGCGGCCGAGCCCGGCACCTCCGTCAGGAGGGTGCCGGGCTCGGCCGCGCCGCGGGCGGGAGCGCGTCCGCCCGGGGGACCGCCTACCAGCGGTACCAGCGGCTCGTGCCGCCCCTCGGCCGGGCCACGAAGCCCAGCAGCCACAGGACGAGCACGACGACGGCGATCCACCAGAGCGCCTTGACGGCGAAGCCGGCGCCGAAGAGCAGCAGGGCGAGGAGCAGGACGAGAAGCAGGGGGACCATGTGGGTCGACCTCCGTGAAGACGGTGACTGACGGAAGGTGAAAGGGCGGCGGACGGCGCACGCGCGCCGGCCTCTCGCGGGGGCGGAAGCGCCGCCCGCTCAGCTGCGGCGTTCGAAGAACAGGGCCACCGGGCCCAGGTCGCGTCGTGCGGCCAGGCGTCCGGTCCGGCGCCCCCACCCGTACGCGAGGGCGAGCGCGGCCGCCGTGCCGGCCGCGGCACCGGCCGTCACGGTCCGGTGGGCGCGCGCGGCGGCCCGCAGGCCGCCCCCGGTCCCGCGGGCCGCCTCCGCGGACGGCGCGGGAAGGAGACGGAGGCCCGCGAGAACGGCCGGTTCGTATGCCTCGTCCACGTCGGGGTCATCCACCCGCGTCAGGCCGGGGCGGTCCGGGACGGCGTAGGGGCCGGTCCAGGGGAGGGGGTTCCGTCCGTTGTTCTCCGAAGCACTCATGGGCACCGTCTCGCCGGAGTCCCGCACGCTAAACCTGGTGGATCACGACCCCGCCCCGCGCCTCTTCCCCGCGTGCTTGACCGCGCCCGTACGGGACAGACGACCGTCCATGGTGACGTCACTGCTCGTGGTCTGTTCCGTCCTCGCCGCGCTCGCCACCGGCCTCGCGGCCGTCCTGGTGTCCCCGTGGTGGTGGTGCGCGGCCGGCCCCGCCCTGCTGCTCGCCGCGATCGCGACGTACGACGTCGTCCAGCGGCGCCACTCGATCCTGCGCAACTATCCGCTCCTCGGGCACCTGCGGTTCGCGATGGAGGCGATCCGCCCCGAGGTGCAGCAGTACTTCGTCGAGAGGAACGTCGACGGCATGCCCTTCGACCGGGACACCCGGTCCATCGTGTACGAGCGGGCGAAGGGGACGGACGCCGAGGACCCCTTCGGCACCGAGCTGGAGCTGGGCCGGACCGGCACCGAGTACCTGGTCCCCTCCATGGCCCCGCGCCCGGTGCCGGACGAGCCGCCCCGGGTCCGGATCGGCGGCCCCGACTGCGCGCGGCCCTACGACATGGCCCTGCTCAACGTGTCGGCGATGAGCTTCGGCTCCCTGTCGGCCCCGGCGATCCGCGCCCTGAACGAGGGCGCCCGGCGCGGCGGCTTCGCCCACGACACCGGCGAGGGCGGGATGTCGGAGCACCACCTCGCCCCCGGCGGCGACCTCGTCTGGGAGATCGGGACCGGGTACTTCGGCTGCCGTGCCGAGGACGGCGGCTTCGACCCGCGGCTGTTCGCCGAGAAGGCCGCGCTCGACCAGGTCGCCTGCGTCCTGCTGAAGATCAGCCAGGGCGCGAAGCCCGGCATCGGGGGAGTGCTGCCCGGCTCCAAGGTCGGCCGGGAGATCGCCGCCGTCCGCGGCGTCCCCGAGGGCCGTACGGTGATCTCCCCGCCGTACCACCGCGTCTACCGGACCCCTCGGGAGCTGGTGCGCTTCCTCGGCCGGATGCGGGAGCTCTCCGGCGGCAAGCCGGTCGGCTTCAAGCTGTGCGTGGGCGCGCGCCGCGACTTCCTCGCCGTCTGCAAGGCGATGCTGGAGGAGGACCTCACGCCCGACTTCATCGTCGTCGACGGGGCGGAGGGCGGTACGGGCGCCGCCCCGCTGGAGTTCGCGGACACCGTCGGCCTGCCCCTCACCGAGGGCCTGACCACGGTGCACCGGGCCCTCGTCGGCACGGGGCTGCGCGACCGGATCAGGATCGGCGCCTCCGGCAAGGTCGCCACGGGGAGCGACATCGTCAAGCGGCTGATCCAGGGGGCCGACTACACCAACTCCGCCCGGGCCATGATGTTCGCCCTCGGATGCGTACAGGCCCAGCGCTGCCACACCAACACCTGCCCCGTCGGGGTGGCCACCCAGGACCGCCGGCGCGCCCGCGCCCTCGACGTCCAGGACAAGGCGGAGCGGGTCCGGCGCTTCCAGGAGGCGACCGTCCGAAGCGCCCTCGCGCTCATGGCCGCCATGGGCGCCGACGGCCCCGGGGACCTGGGGCCCGGCATGCTGCTGCGCCGGGTCGGACCCGACGCCGTGCGCTCCCACGCCGAGCTGTACGAGCCGCTCGAACCCGGTCTGCTCCTGTCGCCCGCATCGGTTCCGGACACCTGGGCAGGCGACTGGAAGGCGGCCCATCCGGACCGGTTCACCCTCCGGTGAACCGGTCGACAGCCCCAGAGGAAGGAGACCCCATGCCCCGTACCGTCGCACAGGTGATCGTCGACGGGCTCGCGGACCTCGGCGTCGACCGCGTCTTCGGCGTGGTCGGCGACGCGCTCAACCCGATCACCGACGCCATCCGGACCACCGGGGGCATCGACTGGACCGGCTTCCGCCACGAGGAGGCGGCGGCCTTCGCCGCCGGAGCGCGCGCCCAGCTCTCCGGAGAGCCGGCCGTCTGCATGGGCACGGTGGGACCGGGCTCGGTGCACTTGCTCAACGGACTGTACGACGCGGCCAAGAGCGGGGCGCCGGTCCTGGCGATCTGCGGCCAGGTGCCGCTGTCGGAGATGGGCGGGGACTACTTCCAGGAGGTCGACAACGACCTCCTCTTCCGGGACGTGGCCGTGTACCGGGCCACCGTGACCTCCCCCTCCCAGATGCCCCGGCTGCTGGAGTCCGCGGTACGGGCGGCCGTGACCGGGCGGGGCGTGGCGGTGCTGACCGTCCCCGGCGACCTCGGTGACCAGGAGGTCGAGGAGGACCGGCCGACGCGGTTCGCGCTGCCGCGCCCGGCCGTCACGCGCCCCGACGACCCCGCGCTCGCCGAGGCGGCCGAGACGATCGGCCGGGGCTCGCGGGTCACCCTCCTGGTCGGCCGCGGCGCCCGGGAGGCCCGCGAGGAGGTGCTGCGCGCCGCCGAGCTGCTCTCGGCGCCCATGGTGCTGACCCTGAAGGGCAAGGAGGGCTTCGAGGACGACAACCCGTACGAGGTCGGCCAGACCGGCCTCATCGGCAATCCGGCCGCGGCCCACGCCATGGACTCCTGCGACACCCTGATCATGCTCGGGACGGACTTCCCCTACCGGGACTGGTACCCGGAGAACTGCCGGGTCGTGCAGATCGACACCCGCGAGGAGCACCTCGGACGCCGCGTCCCGGTGGACGTCGGGCTCGCCGGGGACGTGGGCGCGACGCTGCGGGCCCTGCTGCCGCTGCTGGCGCCCGTCACGTCGCGTTCCCACCTCGACGGGGCCCGCGAACGGTACGCGGACTGGCAGGAGGGGCAGGCCGGCCTCGCCGACCCCGCCCACGACAGGCGACTCCTTGGACGCGTACGGGCCATGTTCGACAACCAGGAGGCGGACATCCGTCCCGAGGCCCTCGCGGCGGCCGTCGACCGCCACGCCGCCGACGACGCGATCTTCACCTCGGACACCGGCATGGCCACCGTGTGGCTCTCGCGGCTCGTGCGCATGCGCGGCACCCGCCGGCTGATCGGCTCCTACAACCTCGGCTCCATGGCCAACGCCATGCCCCAGGCCATCGGGGCGCAGTTGTGGGCCCCGGACCGGCAGGTCGTGGCCTTCTGCGGCGACGGCGGCCTCGGCATGCTCCTCGGCGATCTGATGACGATCCGCTCCGAACGGCTGCCGGTGAAGCTCGTCGTCTTCGACAACCGCCGCCTCGGCATGGTCAAGCTGGAGCAGGAGCAGGCGGGGCTTCCCGAGTTCGGGACGGTGCTGGACAACCCCGACTTCGCCGCGGTGGCCGAGGCGCTCGGGCTGACCGGCATCCGCGTCACCGCGCCGGGCGAACTGGACGAGGCCGTGCGCAAGGCGCTCGCCCTGCCCGGCCCGGTCCTCCTCGACGTGCTGACCAACTCGGCGGAAGTGGCCGTCCCGGGCAAGCCGACGGTGTCGCAGGGGTGGGGCTTCGCCATCGCCAAGATCAAGGAGAACCTGCCCTCCGGTGCGCGCTGAGCGGTGAAGCGCCGGATTCGCGGAAGCTTGTCCTCGCGGAGGAGGGGGCGGTCCGCCCACCGGCGGACCGCCCCCTCTTCCGTCCCGGCCGGCTGCGGTCGGCGTAGCGGACGCGGACCCACAGGGGCGGGGCGGACCAGCAGATCAGGTACCGGGCGAGGACGCCGGAGACCAGCCAGGGCAGGTACGGGTCGTCTTCCGGTGCACCGCTGTCTCGTTCGTCCGTGGATCCTCAGCGGCACGGGTCGGGAGTGGAACCGCACCGTCTCACGGCGGAAGCCCCCGTCGGGTGGTGCGGGGGCTTCCGTCCGGCGCGGCACGGTGCGGAGTCAGGCCCGCGGCGTACCGGCCGTGCGCGGGGGCGCATGGCCACCGTCGCCGGTGGCGGGGCCGTCGGTCCGCCCGTCCGGCCCCTTCCGCCCCTCCTGTCCGTCCCGTCGGCGCGGTGCGCCGGGGGTCGCGGCGGGAGCGTACGTACGGCCCTCCCCGCTCCGGCCCGGGGCACTGGGGTCCTCGGACGGGACTGCGGCCTCCGGAGCGCGCGGGCGTGGCCCCGTCCCCGCGGGGAGTCCCCGCACCGGGACGCCGCGTACGGAGATGCCGTTCGCGGGGGCACCCGGCAGGGGGACGGCCGGCGCGGGGACGGTCGGTCCCACCGGCGCGGCGCACGGCGCCACGCGGCCGAGGGCTCGGGTCGGGTTCGACATGAGCGCCTCCCGGGTGGGTTCCGTGGGCCGATTGCCCGTCAGCCTGCTTCCGTGACCTACAAGTTCGTCTTACCGCTCTTCCCGGGTCAAACCCCCGAAGACGCGGAAAAACCGCCTCGGCCCTCGGACGAGCCGGGGACCGCGACCCCACGGCACGGGCTCGGAGCGACGGCCGGGGGCAGTGGCGCGGGGCCGCGGTTCGGGACGGCGGCTCGGGACGACAGGCGAGTGGCCCGCACCTTCCACGGGTGCGGGCCACTCGCGAGCACCACCGATCCACGGCAGGGGGGGACCGTGGATCGTCCGGCGCGAGCGTGTCCCTCGCTCGACCCCCGCCTGCCCCGCCGATCGGGATTCACACCCCTCGGTTTCGAGCCGGAGCACAGCCCGCCGGGGGACGACCGGGGCATGGGGCCGCCCCGCATCGGGAGGGGGCCCGAGCGGGGCGGCCGCGTTCGCCGGCGCGCGGTCAGGGGGCGGGGCCCCCGCCACGGGCGCGCCGGCGCCGGGTCCTCAGACCGATCCGCGCCAGCCGCCCGTCTGGAGGCCACCGCGCTCCTCGATGAACGACTTGAACCGCTTGAGGTCGCCGGCCACCTTGCGCTTGACGAAGCCGAGCTTGTCGCCCGCCTGTTCCGTCAGCCCTTCGGGGGCGAAGTCCATCTGAAGCATGACCTTCGTCCGGGTCTCGTCGAGGCGGTGGAACGTCACCACGCCCGCCTGGCGGGCCTCGCCCTCGACCGTCGTCCACGCGACGCGTTCGTCCGGGATCTGCTCGGTGATGACGGCGTCGAACTCGCGCCGCGCACCGCCGATCTCGGTGACCCAGTGGGTGAGCGTGTCCGTACGCTGCTCGATCCGTTCCACGCCGTCCATGAATTGCGGGAACGTCTCGAACTGGGTCCACTGATCGTACGCGGCGCGCACCGGGACCTCGACCTCGACCGACTCCTCCACCTTGGACATGGCGACACCTTTCTTTCGGAGGCGCATCGTCTCCCTGTCGGGGACGTGCTGCTGAGCCTGTGCGGACCGGGGCGGACCGGCGGCCGTCAGAGGCCGCCCACGCCTCCCCCGAAGGGCCAGGACATGCGGTAGTACTGGCCGATCTCCTCGCGGTACTGGCGGTCCGCCAGGTGCTTGTCGGAGACGAACTCGGGCGAGTCCTTGACCTGTTCCTTCGACAGGGCGAGGTGGAGGGTCTGCTCCTCCAGGTCGACGCGGGTCACCGCCCGCGCCGGGATGAGCACCTCCTTGCCGAAGATCCAGACGCCCGTGTCGACGACGAGGTAGGAGTCGTCCACCTCGTCGGAGTGCTTGTCCACCTTGCCGATGTGCCCGTCGGCGGCCTCGACGCGCCACCCGGTGAGGTCGGTACCCGCCAGGTGACCGGACTCGGCACTGAAGGACCACAGATGGTCGGTCATCGCTGTCACTCCTCTGTCGCTGTGTTCGTGCAGGGCGCGGCGCCGGACGCGCGGGCCGCCTCAGAGCAGGTCACGACGGTCGTCGTCGGTGACCGTGGGCGCCACCGGCGGGACCACCATCCGACGCCGGCGCAGAACGCTGGTGTAGACGGCGGTTCCGAGCAGGCCGACGCCCATGAGGATCAGGCCGACCAGATCGAGGTCGACCCCTTGGAGATGCCAGTCGGTCGCGAACGTGAGGATCGCGCCGACGGCGATCATGATGATGAACAGTCCCAGACCCATGGTTGGTTGCTCCTCCCCTGCGGGTTGGACAGCGTCCGCGTACCCGGGTCTGCGGGGATCATTCCGCCGTCCTCGGAGAGGGTCGGAACGGGTCGGTCCGGGCCCGTGGGCACGGCGAACCGCCGACTCGGCGTCCTTCGGGGGATGTTCATGGACGGAGGGGGCACGCGTTCAGCCGCGGGCCCGTGCACGACCGGCGGGCGGCGCGCCCGATTCCCGGCCCGTCGGCAGCGGGCCGACCACACCCCGCAGGGAGCCCCCGATGCAGCTCCGAGCAAGGCCCGCACATCCGGACGTCGCGTGGAGGGCCCGTACCGTCGCCGGACGCTACCGGCTCGACCGCCTCCTGGGCCGGGGCGGAGCGGCGGACGTGTACGAGGCGCTGGACCTGCGGCTGCGGCGCCGCGTGGCGGTGAAGGTGTACCGGCCCGCGGGCGCCCGCCGGACCGACGCCCAGTGCGGCGAGGAGGCCCGGTTGCTGGCCCGGATGCACCATCCCGGTCTGGTGACCCTCTACGACACGGGCCGCGCCGGGAGCCGTCCGTTCCTGGTGATGCAGCTCGTCCGGGGGACGACCCTGCGGCGGCGGATCGCCCGCGGGGTCCTCACGCCCGCCGAGACCTGCCGGACCGGGGCGGCCCTGGCCTCGGCCCTCGCCCATGTACACGCCCACGGCGTCGTCCACCGCGACGTCAAGCCGTCGAACATCCTGCTGGACCGGTCGGAGGCCCCGCATCTCACGGACTTCGGCATCTCCCGCCGCGTCGAGCCCGCGGACGAGGCCCCCGAGGCCCAGGGCACCCTCGTCGGCACCGCCTCCTACATGGCGCCCGAGCAGGCCCTGGGCCGCGGAACGGGACCGGCGGCCGACGTGTACAGCCTCGGCCTGGTGCTGCTCGAAACCCTCAAGGGCGAGGCGGAGTACGGCGGAGCGCCCCTGGAGGCTGCGCTGGCGCACCTGTACCGCCCGCCGGTGCTGCCGGCCGGTCTCCCGGCCGAACTCGCCCGCCTGCTCACGGCGATGACCGACCGCTCCTCCGAGGCCCGCCCGGACGCCGCCGCCTGCGCCCGGATCCTCACCGACCCGCGGACCGCGGGACGCGCCCCCACGCCCTCCGCCGCACGGCCGGGGCGACCCGCCCCGGGGCGGGTCGTGGCGGCGACCCTCGCCGCACTCGGGCTCACCCTGACCGGCTCGCCGGGCAGCGCACCCGTCGGCCAGGCGGCGGACGGGGCCCGGACGGCCGCCCTGACCGCGCCGCTCCCGTATGAGAACGACCTTCCCGCACAACGGTCCTGACTGGTCGTCAATAAAGGGGAAGTGTGAGACGGCCGTCCGGGGCAACACGGAGTGCCAGGACACGGACATCGGAGGAGAACCCCATGACCGCACTGCTGGACCGCATCAAGCGATTCGCCCGCAGCCCCCAGGGTCGTGACGCGGCGGCGTCGCTTCGCCGCGCCGCGGCCGACCCGCGCAGGCGCGCCCGGGCACGCCGCCTGTTCGGCAGGCTGCGCCATCGCTGACGCCCGCCCGCCCCTCACAGCCGTACGCCGGCGCCCCGCGCGATGTACCGCGCGGGGCGCCGGCGTACGGGGGCGGTGCCGGATGTGCCGCCGACCCGGGGACGCGAGGCCGTCAGCCGTCGTGCCCGCGCGTCTGCTCCTCGCGTCCCACCCCGGGGCGCTGGTGCTTGTCGGTGTGACCGCCGGCGCCCTCCGGGTCGGTGGCTTCACGGCCCGTGGCCCCCTGCCGCTCGCCGGTCTCGCGCCGGCCGCCGGGCAGTCCCCGGGAGGACACGGCCTCGTCGGCCTCCCTGCGGGCCTCCTCGTCACCGCTCTCTCCCTCCGCCTCGGCAGGCGTGGTGCGCGGCCGGCCGGCGCGGTCCTCGTCCGTCCTGTGCTGCTTCTGCTCGCCCATGGTCCCTCTCCGTCTCCGTTCCGTCGCGGGGCGTGCGTGCCCCTCCTCATCGCTCGGGCCCCTCCTCCGGGGTCGACCAGGAATCCCGCCCCGCCTCCACGGGCGGCGGCTGGGCGACACGGGTGTCCCGCCGTCGGCGGGCGACGCGCCGTGAACCCCACCAGAACGCGGCGATCAGCACCACGACCAGCACCACTCCCACCAGGACCAGGAACAGCGAGGACGATCCGGAGGCGGCGAGTCCGGAGGCGGCGGCCAAGGAGAGGGGCATGATTCTTCCTTTCTCACGGGATCAGAACGGGGTGTCGCATTCCGTCCCCGCCGGGCCGGGCGGCGACGCGCGCCCGGCCAGGACGGAGACCGGCGTGCCGGGCGGCGTCTCGTAGAGGCGCTCGTCGTGGACGACGGGTGTCGGGTCCTCCGGTGCGGAGGCGGCGGGTTGCCAGGTCCGGCGGGTCCTGCGCGACGGGGAGCACAGCACGAAGTCGGGTTCGAGACCGGAGCCCGCGGGCCGGCGGCCGGTCCGGGGCGCGTCGCCCCTGCCTCGCTCGCTCGGCTCGCGGTCGAAGGCGTCGATCCGCCGGTCCTCGCGCACGGCCTTCGCGTGGCGCACCCACAGCAGCCGGACCCCGGCCGCACCGTCCCCGGCCGGTGGTGCCCGCCTGTATCCGGGCCCCGGGCACATGACGTCTCCTTCCGCGCGCGTACGGCTCCGGGTGGTTCCGGAAGATGCGCTTACCCCGTCTCCGTGATCGCACGCACGGGCGGGCGAACCCGGCCCTCCGGACGGGCGGCCGGGCGTGGCCGGTGCGCGGCGACGGCGATCACGAGGAGAGACGGTGCCTGCCCGTCCGCCCCCGCCCGACACGACTCCCGGTCGTGTGTTCCGGACGTGATCGTTTTCTCCGGGCCGCCATGCTCGGCGCCGCCGAGCAGCCCCTGCTTCCTTCCTTCTCGCCCGAAGTACGGCGCATCGAAGCGGTGGCCCCACAGGCGCGCACCTGGGGCGAAAGCCCAGGCAGGAAGCCGTCCAGCCCGGCCGGAGCGATGTTCCTCACAAACATCGGGCGGGGGTGCCGGTGTAAGGTCGAGGACGCCCTTGACCTGCAGAAAGCAGGCAGGGAGCTGTCTTAGAGGAGTCCCAAGTGCTGCGTACTCTGTTCAAGTCCAAGATCCATCGCGCCACCGTGACCCAGGCGGACCTGCACTACGTAGGTTCGGTCACCGTCGACGCGGAGCTGATGGAGGCGGCCGACCTGCTGCCCGGCGAGCTGGTCCACATCGTCGACATCGACAACGGAGCCCGCCTCGAGACCTATGTCATCGAAGGCGAGCGCGGTTCCGGCGTCATCGGGATCAACGGCGCCGCCGCCCACCTCGTGCACCCCGGTGACCTGGTGATCCTCATCAGCTACGCGCAGGTCGAGGACGCCGAGGCGCGGACCTTCGTGCCGCGCGTCGTGCACGTCGACGGCGACAACCGCATCGTGGAGCTGGGGACCGACGCGTCCGCGCCCGTCCCCGGGAGCGACACGGTGCGCGGCCCGCACGCGGTGCCCGCCCGGATCTGAGCCGAGCGGGGTCCGGCGGGCGGGGCCGAAGCGGCGGGGCCACTCTGGAAGAGGGCCCCGTGAGGCCCCGTCGACCGGGAGGTCCGTCATGACCCACCCTTCCCCCGATCCGCTGCCCCCGTCGCCGATCCCGCCGCCGGTGCCCTCGCCGCCGCCCGTGCCCCCGCCGAACCCGGTGCCGGTTCCGCCGGATCCGTCGCCCCCTCCCGCGCCCCAGCCGGGCGGGCCCGTACCGGAACCCGAACCTCAGCCCGAACCCGGTCCCGCCGGCGGGTGAACGGGACCAACGCAGAGGTGACATAAGGCGCTTGAGGTTTCGCGCGGCCCTTGTCACGGAGCGTGCGCCACCCCTAACTTGGACGGCTGCTGCTGTGTTCAAGGGGGGCCCATGGCCGTACGCGGACGTCACCGCCGCCACCAGCCGAGCCGGATCAACCGCGCCTCGCTCACCGTCACGGCGGGAGGCGCCGGCATGGCGCTGCCGCTGATCGGCGCGGGCGCCGCGCACGCCGCCTCGCTCGACGTCTGGGAGAAGGTCGCGTCCTGCGAGTCCTCCTCCAGCTGGCACGTCAACACGGGCAACGGCTACTTCGGCGGCCTCCAGTTCAGCCAGTCCACCTGGGAGCGGTACGGCGGCACGCACTACGCGCCGCGCGCCGACCTCGCCTCCAAGGACCAGCAGATCGCGATCGCCGAACGTGTCCTGAAGGGCCAGGGCCCCGGCGCCTGGCCGTCCTGCGGCTCCCGCGCGGGGCTCGCCCGCGGCGGGCAGGCGCCGGACGTCACCCCGGAGCCGACCCGCGGCGGGAACGACGTCCGCACCGCCTCCCTGCCGGGACAGCGCCTCTTACCCGAACAGGCGACGCGGAACGCGAGCCCCACCACCGTGCCCACCGTGCGCGAGATGTACACGGTGACGCCCGGCGACTCCCTGTCGAAGATCGCCCGCGACGAGCACGTCAAGGGCGGCTGGCAGCGCCTGTACGAGACCAACCGGCCGGTCGTCGGCGACGACCCCGACCTCATCCTCCCCGGCCAGCGCCTGACCCTGCGCATCACGGCGCCGAAGAAGCCGGAGAAGCCGGAGAAGGCGGCGGAGAAGCCGACTGGGAAGGCCGCGAAGAAGGCCGCCCCGCCCGCGAAGACCACCCGGCCGGTCAAGGCCGCGCCCCCCAGGGCCGTACCCCCGAAGGCCACACCCCCCAAGACCTCGGTGGTCGCCGGGCCGTCCCACAAGCCCGCCCCGAAGCCCACCACCAAGCCCCACGGCAAGCCTCACACCAAGCCGAGCCACAAACCCGCCCCCAGGCCCGTCGCCGAGCCCTCCGCCGACAGCTACTCCGCGCCCGTCTCCGCGGACATCGGCACCCGGTACGGCACCCGCGGTTCCTCCTGGGCCAGCGGCTACCACACCGGGGTCGACTTCCCCGTGCCCACCGGCACCTCGGTCAAGGCCGTCGCCGGCGGCCGGGTCGTCTCCGCCGGGTGGGGCGGCGCGTACGGCTACCAGATCGTGCTGCGCCACGACGACGGCCGCTACAGCCAGTACGCGCACCTCTCCGCGCTCACCGTCCGCGAGGGCCAGCGGGTGCACGCCGGTCAGCGCATCGCGCGCTCAGGATCGACCGGCAACAGCTCGGGACCGCACCTCCACTTCGAGGTTCGGACGGGTCCCGGGTACGGCTCGGACATCGACCCCCTGGCCTACCTCAGGGCGCGGGGAGTCTCCCTCTGACGCCACCGACGAGCCCGATGACACCGACGGCGACTCCGGCGCGGCCGTCATGCGGTCGAGCGTGAGCCGGACGAGGCCGCCCGCGGCGACCGCGCCGCAGATCAGCGCGGCGACGGTGCCCGCCGCGCCGTAGCGGAAGCCCTCGCCGAACAGCGTCACGCCCACCGCCGCGGCGACCACCGGGTTGACCACCGTGACGGTGGCCAGCGGGGCGGCGAGCCCCGCACCCCGGTACGAGGCCTGTGAGAGCAGGAGGCCGGTCACCGCGAACACGGAGAGGACGAGCAGCCCCGTCCACTCGGCGAGCGGGGCCCGGGGCGTCCACTCCTCGGCCACCGACTTCGTGAGGACCGAGGCCATGCCGAAGGAGACGCCCGCCGCCGCGGCCAGCACGACGCTGCGCAGCACCGACCGGCCCACCAGGTGCGCGGCCGTGAACAGGAGCGCCACCGCGCCGAAGGCGGCTCCCGCGAGCAGCCACCGCTCCCCGTCGGCCAGGGGCCCGGCCTCGGTGCCGCTGGTGAGGCTGAGGAGGCCGGCGAGGCCCACCGTGGCCATGAGCGCGCCGCGCCAGGCCCGCCGCCCGGCCCTGCGGCCGACGAACAGGGCCGCCATGGGCAGCGCGAAGACGATCGTGAGGGCACCCAGCGGCTGGACCAGGCTGAGCGGCCCGTACGCCAGGGCGGCGACGTGCAGCGTCGCGCCGACGCCGTTGAGCAGGACGGACACCCACCAGGCCGGGCTGCGCAGCGGCGCGTAGCGCGGGCCCGCGGCGGAGGCCGCGACCCGCTCCTGCACGATCGCCGCGGCCGCGTAGGCGACCGCGGAGGCCAGGGCCAGGGCGACGGACAGCACGAGTGGACTCATACCTTCCACGATCTCTCTTCCCGGCCGGTTCGCGCGTCGTACCAGGGGACGTCTTCGCGGATACCGCCGACGGAGTACGCGGCCCCCGCATACGCCCCGGGATGTACACCCGTGCAGGTCGGAACGGGTGCAAAGCGGCCTTTCCGGCAGGTCCGGGCGGCTCGGTGAGAGCCTGCGGAGAAGTTACGGTGGGGCCGGACGACGACAGGATCCGCGGGGCAGGGGGGCGTACGGAAATGGATCTCGGCGCGAGCGGCGACGGCGGATCGCCGGGTGGTTTCTTCGCCCTGCGGACCACCGCCCCGGCGACCGGCGGCGCGCACCGCCCGCTCTCCCGTCTGTACGCGGGGGAGGACGGCCCCCTCACCGCGCGCGTGGACCACGTCACCGCCCGGACCGGCGCCCCCGAGCGGCGCGTCGGAGCCTCCGTCGCCCACCTCGGGCTCGCCGCCCGGCTCTGGTCCACCGCCCTCGGACCGGCCGCCGTCCACGGCCGCTTTCCCGCCCTCGACCCCGCCGAGCTGTACTGGGACGGAACGCTGACGGCGCCCGACGACCTGTGGTGGGCCGGCTCCGAGACCCGTCCCGGGACCGCGGAGGAGCTGCGCGCGGCCGTCCAGGAGGCCCATCTCGTCCCGCTCCACGCGGCGCTGCGCCGCGACGGGAACATCTCCCCGCGGCTCCTGTGGGGCAATGCCGGCTCCGCCCTCGCCGGCGCCCTGCGCGAGCTGATCCGCTGGGCGCGCGCCCACGGCCGTCCGGAGGCGGCCGAGCGGGCCGCCGCCCTCGTCTCCGGGCTCCTGGACCACCCGGACCTCGCCGGGACGGTCCGCGGCCCCCGGCTGCGCCGCACCAGCTGCTGCCTCTACTACCGGTGCCCGGGCGGCGGGCTGTGCGGCGACTGTGTCTTCGACCACGCCCCCCGAACGGGTTTGGAGGCGCGGCCCCCCGCTCCGTAAAGTTGGGTCTTTGAATGCCCGCGAGCGGCGACGACACGAGCGAACGAGGAACCCGAAGGCCATGACGGTGACCGAAGAAACCCAGGAATACGGGCCGGGCATCGACCCCGAGCGCCTGGCCGTCTGCCTGAGCGTCCTCGACGAGCTCGACAAGATCGACGTCGACCACCCTGACGCGATCACCGTCCGGCGCGCCACCGCCGGGATCTACCGGACGGTGAAGCAGCGCCGCCGCCAGGAGCGCCGGGCCGCGAAGACCGCGAACGACAAGGCGGTCACCGAGGCCACGGCCACCGGCTCCGCGCAGCGCATCGACGACGAGACCGAGGGCCTGCTGCCCACCTCCGTCACGGAGGAGGGGCGGATCGCGGGGATACTCCAGCGTCCGCGCTCCTGCTACGTCTGCAAGACGCGGTTCGTCGAGGTCGACTACTTCTACCACCAGCTCTGCCAGCCGTGCGCGGCGCTGAACCGGGCCAAGCGCGACGCCGGCGCCGACCTCAGCGGCAAGCGCGCGCTGCTCACCGGCGGCCGGGCCAAGATCGGCATGTACATCGCGCTGCGGCTGCTGCGCGACGGCGCCCACACCACCATCACCACCCGCTTCCCCAAGGACGCCATCCGCCGCTTCAAGGCGATGGAGGACTCCGCGGACTGGATGCACCGCCTGGAGGTCGTCGGCATCGACCTGCGCGACCCCGCCCAGGCCGTCGCGCTCGCCGACCAGATGACCGAGGCCGGCCCGCTCGACATCCTCATCAACAACGCGACGCAGACCGTGCGCCGGCTGCCCTCGGCCTACGCCGCCCTCGTCGAGGGCGAGGACGCCCCGCTGCCCGCGGGCGAGCTGCCCGCCCACCACGTCATCGGCGCGTTCAACTCGGGCGCGGTCGGCGAGCTCGTCGGCTCGTCCGAGCTTCCCGCCGGCGTGCGGGACCTGGAGGCGCAGCAGGTCGCCGACCTCGCCCTGGTCGCGGGCAACGCCAGCCTCGCCAAGCACCTCGACGGCACCGCCATCGACGCGGGCGGCCTCGTGCCGGACGTCGTCGAGACCAACACCTGGGTGCAGAGCATCGAGCAGATCTCCCCGGTGGAGCTCCTCGAGACCCAGCTGTGCAACTACACGGCGCCGTTCATCCTGATCAGCAAGTTGCGGCCGGTGATGGCCGAGGCGGCGAAGAAGGCGGCCAGCGGCCGTGCCTACGTCGTGAACGTGTCGGCGATGGAGGGCGTCTTCAGCCGCGGCTACAAGGGCGCGGGACACCCGAACACGAACGCCGCGAAGGCCGCGATGAACATGGTGACGCGGACCAGCGGCCAGGAGATGTTCGAGACCGACGGCATCCTCATGACCTCGGTCGACACCGGCTGGATCACCGACGAGCGTCCCCACTTCGACAAGCTGCGCCTCGCCGAGGCCGGTTTCCACGCCCCGCTGGACCTCGTCGACGGCGCGGCCCGCGTGTACGACCCCGTCGTGCGCGGCGAGGCGGGCGAGGACCTGTACGGAGTCTTCCTGAAGGACTACGCGCCCGCCAACTGGTAGACCCCGCCGTACCGCGTGTCCCGCGGTCCTGACAAGAGCGCCCCACCGGCCCGGTGGGGCGCTTTTTCGGCTCCGTTCACTCGATCGCATCACACTTTGGAGCCCGGTAGAGCGCGGGCGTGCTCATTTGGTTAATCTGAGGCACACGGTCGGCCACCGAGGAGACACAAATTCCTCACGGCCTTCCCGGGACAGGCCTGCCACCAAGGCCGCGGTCCCGCCAAAAACGGCGCCACCGCGACCGAACCGGCACTTGTCCCACCCTTACGCGACACAAAGGAGTGCGCGGTGACACCCGAACTGACGAAGCAGGAACCGCGACCGGCCGAACGCACCGAGCGGCCCCGCCGCAACGGCGAACTGGGCAGCCTCGACGTGTGGGCCCACGCGGCCCCGATCCGGCTCGCGGGCTACGAGGAGGACCTCGCCGAGCCGCACATCCTGCCCGGCATCGACTGATCCTCTCGCTTCACCCCGGGTGCCCCCGGCCGTCCGCGGCCCGGGGGCACCGGTGCGTTCAGCGGGCGGTGCCGGTGGGTTCCCGCAGGCGGACCGGCGGCAGGTACTCCCGTACCAGCGTCCGGTGCCACCAGGCCCCGGTCTCCCGCAGCTCGCGCCAGGTCGTGTACCGGTAGCGGTACAGCCGGGCGCGGACGAGGACCGGCGGCGCGTCCGGGAACGGGTTGTGGGCGAGCAGCCGCAGGGTGTCCCGGTCGCCTTCGAGCAGCCGCTCGACGAAGGGCCCGAACCACTCGCGCGCGTACCCGGGGGACAGCGCGGCGAACCACATCAGCCAGTCGAGCCGCAGGTGGTAGGGGGCGAACTGGCGGGGGAGCCGGCGCGGATCGCCCGGCTTGCCCTTGAAGCCGTACTCCCGCCACACCGTGTCCGGATGCGGCTCCGGGTCCTCGGTGCCCTCGATGACGATCTCGTCCCGGATCCGGCCGACGGTGCCGAAGGCGCCGTAGCTGTTGACCAGGTGGTACGGGTCGTAGGAGCGGTTCATGGCCTGGTGCTTGGAGAGCAGGTTGCGCGCCGGGCGGTAGCTCCGTACCAGGACGAAGGCGGTGAAGGCGACCACCACGACCACGTACCAGAGCGGCGGATCCGGCTGGGGATGCTCGCCGGCGACCGGGGAGGCGTCCACGGCGGACAGCGCGAGCACGATCGTGATCCAGTTCAGCCAGGCGAAGTTGCCGGAGAGCACCAGCCACAGCTGGGTCGCCACCATCAGACCGGCCGCGACCGTGGCCACCGGCTGCGGGGCGAAGAGCAGGAACGGGACGAACAACTGGACGAAGTGGTTGGCCGCGACCTCCACCCGGTGCAGCGGGCGGGGCAGATGGTGGAAGAACCAGCTGAGCGGGCCGGGCATCGGCTGGGTCTCGTGGTGGTGGTAGAGGCAGGTCAGGTTCCGCCAGCAGGGATCGCCGCGGATCTTGATGAGCCCGGCACCGAACTCGACCCGGAAGAGCAGCCAGCGCAGCAGGAACAGCACGAGGACGGGCGGGCCCGTGTCGTCGTTGCCGAGGAAGACGGCGAGCATCCCGGTCTCCAGGAGCAGCGACTCCCAGCCGAAGGAGTACCAGGTCTGTCCCACGTTCACGATCGACAGGTAGAGACCCCAGAGCACCAGCCACAGGAGCATCGAGACCGGCAGCGGCACGGCGTCCCCGGCGCCCGCGACGAGCGCGAGCGCGAGGGCGAAGCCGGACCAGGAGACGGTCGCGAAGAGGCGGTCGGAGTAGCGCCAGTGGAAGAGCGAGGGGGTGTGGCGCGGGCGGGTCCTGCGCACGTACTCCGGTACGGGGAGCATGCCGTGCTCTCCGATCAGCGCCCGGAACTGGAAGGCCGCCGAAAGGAACGCCACGCAGTACAGCCCGGCGAGGCCCCGCTGGAAGACGATCCGGCTCAGCCACTGGTCGGGTGCGGTGAACCACTCCATCACCACCAGTATCGGCCCGGGATCACGTCCTGACGAGGCGCGCGAGGGTCCGGCCGAGGAGGCGCGCGTACGCGTGCTGGAGCACCGGGATCAGCGGCCCGCCGAGCCGGGTGTACCAGGCGGCGGGCCTGCTGAAGGCGGTGACCGTGAAGCGGACCGTGCCGTCGGGGTCGAGCGTCACGATGAAGGACTCCTCGCCGCACTCCGGGTGCCCGCTCAGGGTGCCGTAGGCGAAGCCGATGCGGTCCTCCTCGTACGCCGTCCAGATCACCTCGCACGGGACGCCGATCCGCAGCGGGCCCGCGCCCAGCGCCACCTCCAGGCGCGTCCCGGGTGCGGCGCGGTCGGCGTCGGCGCGGACGCGCGCCCCGGAGGCGCGGTGCATCCGCCAGGTGGTGACGGCCGCGCCGGCGGTCTCGAAGGCGGCCCTGCCGTGGCCGACGACCGCGCTGTGCCGCAGGTGGTGGTAGCGCTCGGGGAGCGCCTCCGGGGTGCGGGTGGCGCCGACCTCGCGGTAGGTGAGGCCCGGGCGGCGGTGGCCGGCACCGGAGAGGCTGTTCATGAGGCGGGTCATGCCGGAAGCTCCGTTCGGGGGAGAAGGGCCGGAGGGGTCCGGTCCGTGGCGAGGCGGCGCCGGGCGAGGAGTGCGCAGACGGCGAAGCCGAGGGCGTTGCCCAGGCCGTGCGTGGCGGCCATCCAGGTCAGGGAGAGGTGCGGAAGCCCGGTCGCCTCGCCGAGCGCCCAGCTGAGCGCGAGCAGCATGGTGGCGACGAGGACCAGGGCCGAGACGGCGAGGAGGCCCCGGGTGAGCGGGTCGGCGGCGAGCTCGCGGCGCTCCCGCAGGGTCAGCACGGAGACCGCGGCCATGCCGGCCGTCAGGACGACGGCCCCCGCGAGCTCGGCCCAGTCGTCGACGAAGTAGCCGAGCAGGACGAGCAGGGTGCCGGCCGGGACGCTGAGCGCGGCGAAGCGGGCGCCGGGTCCGTCGGAGGTACGGCTGACGAGTCCGGCGACCAGGGCGGCGGCGAAGCCCGCGAAGTGGAAGTGCGGGACGGTCAGCGCGAGGATGTCGAGCTCGAAGCCGAACAGCGGGTACGAGGCCCGCTCGGCGACGAACGCCAGGCCGGCGACGGAGGGCGCCACCAGGGCGGTGAGGACGGCGATCTCGCTCGGCCGGAGCGAGCGGGTCAACATCAGCCGGGCCGGGGCCTGGAGCGCGAGCGCCAGGGTGGCGAGGGCGTAGACGCCGGCGAGCGCGGTGGAGACCCCGGAGCGGGGCAGCCAGAGGGCCAGGGCTCCCGGGAGGGCGAGCAGCGGCCAGGCGCGCCGGAGCGCGTCCCGTCCCGGTGGGCTCGGGCCGTCGAGGAGCGCGAGCCCGGTCGGTACGACCCAGAACATGCCGATCATCACGACGGAACTCACCAGGACCGACAGCGCGGTCATACGTCGGCACCCCCCCACTTGAACGCGTTCAACTGACGAGTCGAGCGTAGGGCCTTTCTTGAACGCGTTCAAGTGCCTGGTCGGTGGACCCGGTCGGCTGCGCTCCGCTTGCGGGCCCGTACGCACTGCGACAGACATGAGGGACTGGCCGCAACCGGGCGCCGGGCCCGGGGGAGAGAAAGTCGGGAGAACCAGGTGCGCTCATCCCTCCGCCGGACGCGGCGAACCGGCCTCGCGGCCGCGGCGCTCGTCCCGGCCCTGCTGCTCACGGGCTGCGACTCCGTGTGGGAAGGCGCCGGCGGCGAACCGGCCGCCGCCCCCATCCAGGACGTCTTCCTCCAGCCGCTCGGCGCCCACGGACCCGACCCCTTCACCGCCTCCACCGTCCGCAACACCGTCCCGCCCTCCGCCTCCCACCGGCCGTCGGAGGACGGCACGCAGCAGGTCCGCGAGGTCACCGGCTCCACCCCCGGCCTCTACGGCGGCACGCGCGCGATCGGCAGCTGCGACGTCGAACGGCAGGTCGCCCTCCTCACCGCGGACCCGACCAAGGCGCGCGCCTTCGCCGAGGCCGCCGGCATCCCCGAGGCCAACGTCGCCGACTGGCTCCGCGGGCTCACCCCGGTCGCCCTGCGCGCCGACACCCGCGTCACCGACCACGGCTACCGCGAGGGCCGGGCCAACGCCTTCCAGGCCGTCCTGCAGACCGGCACGTCGGTCCTCGTCGACCAGTACGGCTCCCCGCGCGTCCGCTGCGCCTGCGGCAACCCGCTCCGCAGCCCCGCCGCCGACCGGAGCGGCGTCCACCAGGGCGACCAGTGGGACGGCTTCGACCCCGACCGCGTGGTCGTGGTCCGCCCCGCCCCCTCCGTCGTCACCGGCCTGGTCATCGTGAACACCACCGACAGCACCTGGATCGAGCGGCGGACCGGCACCGACGGGGACGAGGACCGGAAGCCCGACGTGGAGCCGGCCTGCGACCCCGACACGTGCGCCCTCGCCGACCCCGGAACGCCCGACCCGAACGACCCGGATCACCGCACCTCCCCGGACCCCGCCTCCCCGGCCCCCGTACCGCCGGCGCCGGCCACCCCGGACCGGCCGGCCCCCACGGCCCCGCGCCCCGACGTCCCCGACCCGTCCGGGACCGGCGGCACGGGCACCGACCCGACGGCGCCGACGGTCCCCGATCCGTCCACGGAGCCGTACCCCGACCCGTACACCGATCCGTACGCCGACCCGTCCACGGAGCCCTTCCCCGACCCGTTCGCGGAACCCCCCGGCGAGCAGCCCACCGCCCCGGACGGGCAGCTGCCGCCCGACGAGCTGTTCCCGGCCGGTCCGGTGCCCGACCAGCCGGAGACCTTCCAGGGGTGAAACGGATCTTCCTGGTGCGCACCGGCGGGGCTGCGCCTAGCGTGGCCCCATGAATGCGGGCAGCGGGGGCGGGAAGGCGATCGCGCGGCCGGGCCGTGCACCGGAGGCGCCGGGGTCCGGCGCCCGGATCCTGGCCGACTACGGCGCCGCCTTCCGGATGGGCGGCTTCGACTGGGACCTGCTCACCGGGACCATGATCATGGACGACGCCGCCCTCGACGTCTTCGACATGGACCGCTCCGAGTACGACGGCAGGCCCGAGAGCCTCAGTCCGCGCGTGCTGCCGGACGAGGGGCGTCAGCTCGACACCCTCGTGGCCCAGGCGCTCAAGGACGGCAGCGAGCAGTACGGGGCGTACTTCCGCATCCGCCGCCGCGACGGACGCCACCAGTGGACCCACACCCAGGGCCTCGTCCACCGCGACGACACCGGCCGGCCCGTCCGCATCATCGGCATCCTGCGCGACGCCACCCACGAACTCACCGAGTCCGCCGCCCGCCTCGGCCTCGACGAGGGCCGCAGACAGCGCGCCGGGGTCGTCGAGGGCACCACGGCGGCCCTCGCCTACGCCCGGACCGTGCAGGACGTCATCGACCTGCTCAACGACTCGCACGCGCTCGAACACTTCGGCGCGGCCAGCCTCGTCATGGGGCTCCTCGAAGCAGGGCGCATCCACCTCGTCGCCGAGGGGCCGGACGGTGCCTTCGTGCCGGGCACCCGGTTCACCCGGGTGGACGAGCCGTACCCGATGAGCGAGGTCGTCCGGACCCTGCGCCCCCGGTTCATCGAATCGGCCCGGGACTTCGCCGAATCCTTCCCCGTCCTGTGGCCGCACATCAGCGGGCTCGGCATCACAGCCGCCGCCTATCTGCCGCTCATCGCCCAGGCCCGGCCCATCGGCGCGCTCGGCCTGCTCTACAGCGACAAGACCGGCTTCAGCGAGGACGAACGGACCCTGCTCGTCGCCCTCGGCAGCAGCATCGCCCAGAGCCTCCAGCGCGCCATGCTCTACGAGCAGGAGCACGACCTCGCCGAAGGGCTCCAGCAGGCGATGCTGCCGCGCCGGATCCCCGAGGTGGCCGGCGCCCAGACGGCCGTCCGCTACCGCTCCGCCCGCCTCGGCCGGGACATCGGCGGCGACTGGTACGACGTCATCGCACTGCCCGGCGGGCGGGTCGGCTCCGTCATCGGCGACGTACAGGGGCACGACACCCACGCGGCGGCCGTCATGGGCCAGCTGCGGATCGTGCTCCGCGCCTACGCCGCCGAGGGCCACCCCCCGGCCACGGTCATGGCCCGGGCCTCCGTCTTCCTCCACGAGCTCGACACCGACCGCTTCGCCACCTGCACCTACGCGGAGGTCGACCTCGGCACCGGAGTCGTCCAGGTCGTACGCGCCGGCCACGTCGACCCGCTGATCAGGGAGCTCGACGGCAGCTGCCGCAGACTCCCGGTCGAAGGCGGGCTGCCGCTCGGGCTCTCCGCGGAGTTCGGCCGCCTCGACTATCCCGTGACCACCCTGGAACTGGACCCCGGCCAGACGCTGATGCTCTACACCGACGGCCTCGTGGAGAAGCCCGGAGCCGACCTCGACGAAGGCCTCCAGTGGCTCTCCTCGCTCGTCCGGCGCGGCCCCGCCGACCTCCAGCAGCTCGCCGACCACCTGTGCGACGTGGTCGCCGACCGGGGCGGCGACGACGACGTCGCGATCCTGCTGCTGCGCCGCCACGGCACGTACCAGCCGCGGGGCACCGGCCGCTTCCAGCAGCACGTGGCCCAGAACGACCCGGAGGCGCTGAGCTCGGCCCGGCACATGATCCGCGCCGCCGTCCGGGCCTGGGGTGCGGGGGAGCGCGCCGACGAGATCGAACTGGTCGCCGACGAGCTGATGACCAACGCCCTGATGCACACCGACGGCGGGGCGATCGTGACCCTGCGGATACTGACCGGGCCCCCGCGGAGGCTCCGGGTCGAGGTGGAGGACCGGTCCAGCGCCCTGCCCCGGCGTCGCGAGGCGGGGGAGGCGGGGGTGTCCGGGCGGGGACTGCTCCTGGTCGACCGGCTCTCCGACGCGTGGGGCGTGGAACCACGGGGTGGCGGAAAGTGCGTGTGGTGCGAATTCACCGTGGAGCATTGAACTTGTTAACTGAGCGTGAACTGATCGTACTTGACCGTAACTGATGGTACGGGATTGACTTCGGCCACCCCCCTCTCCGCGTAGGGCACGTTGTAGGACCCGTCGTAGGACAAGTCGTAGAACACCGCAGGTCACCGCCGGACAAGAGGACACTGTGAGCAGCGAGCTACTGGCACCCCTGGACCTGGCCTTCTGGCACCTGGAATCCACCGACCACCCCCTGCACCTCGGGGCCCTCGCCCACTTCGGGCCCCCGCCCACCACCGCCGGGAACGCACCGGCCGACCTCCTCGGACTGCTCGCCCGACGCGCCGCCGCCGTCCCCCGGCTCCGGATGCGCGTCCGCGACGTCCTGTTCCCCGTCGGCGGCGCCGCCTGGAGCGCCGACCCCGACTTCGACGTGCGCCGGCACGTCCGCGAGATCACCCTCCCCGGCACCGACTTCCCCGCCGAGACCGCCCGGCTCGCCGCCGAACTCATGGAACGCCCCATCGACCGCGGCCTGCCGCCCTGGGAGATGTACCTGCTCAGCGGCGCCCCCGACGGCTCCTTCGCCGTCCTCGTCAAACTCCACCACGCCCTCGCCGACGGCATGCGGGCCGTCGCCATCGGCGCCGGGATCTTCGACGAGATCGCCGCGGGCCGCCGCCCGGCGGGCCGCACCCGCCCCGTCCCCCCGCGCTCCTGGCTCCCCGGCCCCGGCCGTCTCCTCGGCATCGCCCGGGACCGCCTCGGCGACCTCGGCCGGGCCGTCGAGGTCGGCGCCTCGGTCGTCGGCTCCTCCGTCGCCCGCGCCGGTCACCTCGACCCGCACCCCACCGGCCCGCTCGCCGCCGACTCCAGCGGCACGCGCCGGATCGCCACCGCCACCCTGTCCCTCGACCGCGTCCACCGGATCCGCCGCACCACCGGCGGCACCGCCAACGACGTCCTCCTCGCCCTCGTCGCCGGCGCCCTGCGCCGCTGGTTCGACGGACGCGGCCTGCCCCTCCCCGGCGCCGACCCCCGGGCCCTCGTCCCGGTCTCACGCCGCCGCCCCGGCGCCCCGGCAGGACCCGGCAACAGCCTCTCCGGCTACCTCCTCGACCTCCCGGTCACCGAACCCGACCCCGCCTCCCGACTCGCCGCCGTCCGGACCGCCATGGACCGCAACAAGGCCGCCGGACCCTTCCGGGGCGCGGGCGCCGTCGCCCTCCTCGCCGACCAACTCCACCCGCTCGCCCACCGCTTCGGCGCGCCCCTCGCCGCCGGCGCCGCCCGACTCCTCTTCGACCTCCTCGTCACCCAGGTGCCGCTGCCCCGCTCCGCGCTCTCCCTCGGCGGCGCCCCGCTCCGCGCGCTCTTCCCGATGGCCCCGCTCGCCCGCGGCCAGTCCCTCGCCGTCGCCATGTCCCCGTACGGCGGCCGGGTCCACATCGGCCTCGTCGCCGACGGCGCGGCCGTCCCCGACCTCGACGCGCTCGCCGCCGCGCTCACCGCCGAACTCGACCTGCTCGATCCGCTCGATCTGCCGGAGGCTACGGCGTGCACGTAGTGCCGGGGCGGACCTTCGTGAGCGAGACCAGGTACGCCTCGACCTTCTCGTCGACGCAGGCGTCACGGCCGTACCCGGTGTGGCCGGGGGCCTCGAAGGACAGCAGCATGCCGCCGGGGAACTGGCGCGCCAGGCTCACCGCCTCGTCGTACGGCGTCGCCGGATCGCCCGAGGTGCCCACGACGAGCACCGGCGGAACGCCCGCCGCGGCCACCCGGTGCGGCCGCTGGGTACCGGCCGGCCAGTCCTTGCAGACCAGTTCGCTGGTCACCCCGGACGTGCCGTACACCCCCGCGGCCTCGTCGGCGGGGGCCAGTGCGTCCCAGTAGGCCTGTGCGTCGCGGGGGTGGGGGACGTCGAGGCAGTTGATCGCGATGAGGGCGGCTTCGCCGTTGTCCTCGGGCACGTCGCCCGCCGTCTCCGCGGTTTCCTCGGAGTCGGCGTCGGTGTCGGAGTCGGCACCGGCATCGGTGTCGGGAGACTCGTCCTCGCCCGCCGCCAGGGCCGCCAGCTTCGTACCGTCCCCGTCGTCCGCCGCGCGCAGTGCCTCGGACAGGCCCTGCCACTGCGCCTCCGGCGTGTACATGGACAGGCTGAGCGCGGAGACCAGGCCCGCCGCGTCCAGGCCGTCCTCGGAGCCGTCGACCGGCAGCGGCTCGCGCCGCGTCCGTTCGAGGAGCCGGTCGATCAGCGTGCGTATCTCCTCGGGCGTCCCGCCGGGGCAGCCCTCGCCCACCGTGTCGGCGCAGGACTCGGCGTACTCCTCGACCGCGTCCCGGAAACCGGTCGACTGGCCGAGCACGCGCTGCCGCCAGTCCAGGGACGGGTCGACCGCTCCGTCCAGGACCATCGCCCGTACGCGGCGCGGGAACTGCTCGGCGTACGAGGTGCCCAGGCTCGTGCCGTACGACCAGCCGACGTACGTCAGCCGGCGCTCGCCGAGGGCCGCCCTCAGCACGTCCATGTCCCGGGCCGCGTCGTCCGTCCCGACGTGCGCGAGCAGCGGACCGCTCGCCTTCCGGCAGGCGGCGGTCTGCGCCCGCGCGTCCGCGAGGGCCTCGGCGCGCTCGGCGTCCGTACGGGGGTAGAGCGGCGCCTCGTCCGCGACCTCGGTCCGGTCCTTGGTGAGGCAGGTCAGGGCGGGCCTGCTCCCGCCGACACCGCGCGGGTCGAAGGACACGACGTCGAACCGCTCGCGCACGCCCTTGCCGATCTCGTCGGCGACGCCGTCCTCGACGAGCTTCGCGCCGGGCTCGCCCGGGCCGCCGGGGTTCAGGACGAGCGAGCCGACGCGCTTGCCGGCGGTCGCGGTCGCCGCCTTCGCCACCGGCAGCACGAAGGTCTTGCCGTCGCCGGGACGGGAGTAGTCCCTTGGGACGGTGAGCTCGGCGCACTGGACGTCGCCGCAGGGCCGCCAGGCGAGCTTCTGGCCGTAGAAGCGCCGCAGGTCCGGGCGGGCCGCCGGGTCGGCGGGGGCGGCCGAGGCCCCCGGCCGGTGCCCGTCACGGCCGGGCCCGGCCGTGCAGGCGGCCAGGGAGGTGGTGCCGAGGACGGCGAGGGCGAGGACGAGGGCCCGGCGGCGGGCGGTGGTGCGGAACACGAGGAACTCCCCTGGATGGTCGGTCCGGGGAAGGATCGGGGACGGATGCTGAGGTTTTGCTGAGGACGGGTCGGTCGAGGCCGGGTCCCGGGTCGGTCCGAGGACGGGTCCCGGGTCAGTCGAGGTCGGGTCCTGGGTCGGTCCGAGGACGGGTCCCGGGTCGGTCGAGGTCAAATTCCGGGTCGGCCCGAGGTCGGGTTCCGGGTCGGTCGAGGTAGGGTCCCCGGCCGGCTCAAGGCCGGGTCCCGGGTTGGTCGAGGTCGGGTCCCCGGTCGGTCGAGGACGAAGCCCCGGCCAGACCGAGGAAGGCCCCACGGTCAGTCCGAGGTCGGCAGTCGCAGGACGAACCGGGCCCCGCCGCGTTCGCCCCGCTCCGCCGCGAGGGTGCCGCCGTGCGCGTGGGCCACCCAGGAGGCGATGGACAGACCCAGGCCGGTGGACCCCGACCCGCTGCGGAACCGCTCGAACAGGGCGCCCGCGACCTCCGGAGGCAGGCCGGGGCCCGCGTCCTCGACCGTCAGCACGCCGTCGCGGCCCACCGTGATCAGCACGTCCGCCGGGACGCCCGGCGCGTGGCCGTGCGCGAGCGCGTTGTCGAGCAGATTGCCGACGGCCCGGCGTACGAGATCGGGGTCGGCGACCACGACCGTCTCCTCCGCCTCGACCCGGACGCGGTGCCCCTTCGTGGGGGCCTCGTCGACGACCGCCTCCACCAACTGGTCGAGCCGCAGCGGCTGCCGGGCCACCGCGGCCGTACCGGACATGAGGCGGGCCCGGGTGAGCAGCCCGTCGACGAGCCGGCCCATCCCCTCCGCCAGGCGCAGCGTGCGCTGGTGCACGTCCGCGCCGTCCGTCTCGCCGCGCAGCGCCGTCTCGGCGAGCGTCCGCAGCGAGGCGGCCGGGGTCCGCAGATCGTGGGCGGCGTCCGCGAGGAACGCCTCCTGACGGTCGAGCGCGGCGAGCGCGGGCCGGACCGCCCGCCCCGACAGGACGTGACCGACGGCCGCCGACAGCAGGACGAGCACCGCGCAGCCGCCCGTCACCAGCCACACGAGCCGCCGGTGGTCGTCCTGCGGGGCGCTCGCGTCGGCCACGGTCACGAGCACGCCCTGCGGCCCGGCGTCGTCCGCCGCCTCCGGCGCGTAGAAGGGCTGAGCGAACACCCGTACCGGCTCGCCGTCCGTCGTACGACCGTCGAAGGCCCGTACGCCGTCGGCCCGCACCGCCGCACGGCCCGCCTCCTGGACCACGGCCCGGCCCACGGTCAGACACGGCTTCGCCGGCGCGTGCTCGACCGTCAACGCGCCCGGGTCGTCCGGGGCCACGAGGAGCACGGTCAGCGGCGGGCACGCGGTGTCCACCGAGTCCGCGAGCACGTCCAGGACGAGCCGCCCGTCCTCGTCGGTCTCCAGGAGCCCGAGGGCCCAGCTGGTGTCCGCGTCCATCGTGTGGTCGAGCTGCTCCCGCCAGCGGCCGCTGTCGCTGCGCACGGCGAGCACGGCCATCGCGATCAGCCCCACGGCGCTGGTCAGCGCGAACAGCAGGCTGATCCGCCGGCGCAGCCGCAGCACCCGGGCCGCCGGCGTGAGCGTCCGCGCCCTGCGGAAGCGGGCGGGCCTCACCGCGCGCCGTCGGGCGCCGCGAGCCGGGAGCCGACCCCGCGCACGGTGTGGATCAGCGGCGGGTCCCCGAGCTTGCGGCGGAGCTGGGATATGAGGACCTCCAGGACGTTCGACTGCGGTTCGGCCATCTCGTCCCAGCAGCTCTCGATCAGCTCGGCGCGGGAGACCGCCTGGTCGGAGCGGGCCGCGAGGACCTCGAGGACCGCGAACTCCCTGCTCGTGAGCGTGAGCAGCACCCCGGTCCGGCGGACGTGCCGGCGGGCGGTGTCGATCTCCAGGTCGCCGACGCGGTGCACCGGCGGGCGGACGACCGCGGCCCTGCGGCACAGACTGCGCACCCGGGCGACCAGTTCGGGCACGGCGAACGGCTTGACGAGATAGTCGTCCCCGCCGCTCGCGAAGCCCTCCACCCGGTCCGCCACGGTGTCGCGCGCGGTCAGGAACAGCACGGGCACGCCGCGGCCCGCGCGCCGCAGCCCGTCGACATAGGCGGCGGCGTCCCCGGACGGCAGCATCCGGTCGAAGACCGCGCAGTCGTACGCCGTGACGAACAGCGCCTCGTCGGCCCGGGGCAGATCGGAGGCCTCGTCGACGGCGAGCCCGGCGGCCCGCAATGCGGCGGCCACCCCGAACCGGAGGTCTTCGTCGTCCTCGACGAGCAGTACACGCACGTCGGACACCCTAAGCGCTGTCCGGGAACGCCCGTCCGCCGCACGTTCCTCGATGCGCACCTGGGGCACATAGACTCCGCCGCATGCTGCGCGTACTGGCCGTCGACGACGAGGAGCCCGCCCTCGGCGAGCTGCTCTACCTGCTGCGCGCCGACCCCCGCGTGCGGACCGCCGAAGGCGCGGGCGACGCCACCGCCGCGCTCCGCAGGATCGGGCGCGCCCTGGAGACAGGACCCGACGGCGACGACGGCATCGACGTCGTCTTCCTCGACATCCACATGCCCGGCCTCACCGGCCTCGACGTCGCCCGGCTGCTCGCCGGCTTCGCCCGCCCGCCGCACATCGTTTTCGTCACCGCCCACGAGGGCTTCGCCCTCCAGGCCTTCGACCTCAAGGCGGTCGACTACGTCCTCAAGCCCGTTCGCCGCGAGCGCCTCGCGGAGGCCGTCCGCCGTGTCCACGAGCTGGTCCACGCCACCGCCGCGCCGGTCCCCGCGGCCCCCGAGCAGATCCCCGTCGAACTCGGCGGCGTCACCCGCTTCGTCTCCGTCGACGAGATCGCGTACGTCGAGGCCCACGGCGACTACGCCCGCCTCCACACCGACCACGGCAGCCACCTCGTCCGCATCCCGATCTCCACGCTCGAAGAGCGGTGGGCCGCCCGGGGCTTCGTCCGCATCCACCGCAGCCATCTCGTGGCCCTCGGCCGGATCGACGAGCTGCGGCTCGACGCCGGCGCCACCTCGGTACGGATCGGCGACACCGATCTCGCCGTCAGCCGCCGCCACGCCCGCCACCTGCGGGACCTCCTGATGCGTCGGGCCGGGGGCTGAACCCCGTACCCCTACCGGCCCCGCATCCCGTCCGCCTACACTCCACGAGCCACGAGGAGACAGTCGGAGAGCGGACGCCCATGCCGGAGCCCAACCCCCCGCGCAGACCCCGGCGCGAGACCGTCACCTACGCCTCGGCGGTCGGCGACCGGACCGTGGCCCGTCTCCGGCCCCCACATCCCCCGGCCCGCTCCGAGATCGACGAGCAGACCACCCTCGGGCACACCTACGTCCGCTCCCTGATGCGCAGCCAGCTCCGCGCCGCCCTCACCGCCCTCGGGGCCCTCGCCCTGCTCGTCGGCTCGCTGCCGCTGCTGCTCGCGCTGCCCGCGCCCGAGGGGTTCGTCTGGGCCGCCCTCGGCTTCGGCGTGTACCCGGTCGTCTGGGCGATCGCCCACTGGTACGTCCGCCGGGCCGAGCGCAACGAGCGCGATTTCACGGGCCTCGTCGAAACCGGCTCCGTCGAAACCGGCTCCGTCGAAACCGGCTCCGTCGAACGGTGAAGTGCCTCGCGTGAACCAGACCTACGCCGTCGCCGCCGTCACCGCCGTCGTCCTCGCCACCGTCCTCATCGGCGCCCTCGGCCTGCGGATCTCCCGCACCACCTCCGACTTCTACGTCGCCTCGCGGACCGTCCGGCCGGGCCTCAACGCCGCCGCCATCAGCGGCGAGTACCTCTCCGCCGCCTCCTTCCTCGGCATCGCCGGACTCGTCCTCGTCCAGGGCCCCGCGATGCTCTGGTACCCGGTCGGCTACACGGCCGGATACCTCGTCCTGCTCGTCCTCGTCGCCGCCCCGCTGCGCCGCTCCGGGGCGTACACCCTCTCCGACTTCGCCGAGGCCCGCCTCGAATCCCCGCAGGCCCGGCGGCTCGCCAGCCTCTTCGTCGTCGGCATCGGCTGGCTGTACCTGCTGCCGCAACTCCAGGGCGCCGGGCTCACCCTGGAGATCCTCACCGGCGCCCCCGACTGGGTCGGCGGGCTGCTCGTCGCCCTCGTCGTGACCGGCACCGTCGCCGCCGGCGGCATGCGCAGCATCACCTTCGTCCAGGCCTTCCAGTACTGGCTGAAGCTCACCGCCCTGCTCGTCCCCGTCCTCTTCCTGCTCGCCGCCTGGTACGGGGACGGGGCGCCCCGGGCCCGGTTCGACGCCCCCGCCGTGCTGCGCGGCCACACCGTCGTCGAGGTCGCCGACACGGTACGGATCGGGCTCGACGCCCCGCTCACGGTCACCGTCACCGGCCGCGTCGACTCCGTCGCCCACACCGGACGGACCGTCACCCTCGCCCCCGGCACCCACCACGTCCAGGGCGGCACCTCGCTCGCCTTCGCTCCGGGGGCGACGCTGCCCGAGCGGGCCGCCGGCGGTTCCGACCCGCTCGGCTGGTCCCAGCCGCTGGCCGGGGGCCGCGACGGGCACCAGCTGTACGCCACGTACGGACTGATCCTCGCGACCTTCCTCGGCACCATGGGCCTGCCGCACGTCGCCGTCCGCTTCTACACCAGCCCGCACGGCCGCGCCGCCCGCCGCACCACCCTCGTCGTCCTCGGCCTCGTCGGCGCGTTCTACCTGCTGCCGCCCCTGTACGGCGCCCTCGGCCGGATCTACGCCCCCGAACTCGCCCTCACCGGCTCCGCCGACGCCGCCGTCCTCGTCCTGCCCGACCGGATCCTCGGCGGAGTCCTCGGCGACCTCCTCGGGGCGCTCCTCGCGGCCGGCGCGTTCGCCGCCTTCCTCTCCACCGCCTCCGGGCTCACGATGTCGGTCGCCGGGGTCCTCACCCAGGACGTCCTGCCCTCGCGGACGTCCTCCCGGGGCGTACGGCACTTCCGTCTCGCGACCCTGCTCGCCACCGCCGTCCCGCTCGCCGTCGGGGTGGTCGCCTCCAAGGTCCCGGTCGCCGACGCCGTCGGCCTCGCCTTCGCCGTCTCCGCCTCCTCCTTCTGCCCGCTGCTCGTCCTCGGGATCTGGTGGCGCCGGCTCACCCCGCCCGGCGCCATGGCGGGGCTCCTGCTCGGCGGCGGCTCCGCCCTCGCGGCCGTGATGGCGACCCGTGCCGGACTCGCCCCCGGGGGCTGGCCGCACACCCTGATGGCCTGGCCGGCCGTCTGGTCGGTCCCCCTGGGCTTCCTCACGATGGTGCTCGTCTCGCTCGCCACCCCCCGCCGGATCCCGCCCGGCACCCCCGCGATCCTCGCCCGGCTCCACCTCCCGGAGGAGATCACCGGCACCGTACCCACGCAGGAGGCACGCCGATGAGCGGCATCGCCCTCGCCGCCGCGGCCGCCGCCGGGGCCGTGCTGCTCGCCGCGGGCTTCGTCCTGGGCCGGTTCGCCGCCCGGCGCGGCGGCCGTACCGCCGACACCGACCTCGGCACCCCCGTCGAACGGGCCACGTTCCACACCCTGCACACCGCCTCGCTCGCCGCGCCCCCGCTGCGCGCCGGACTCACCGAGGAGACCGCCCGCAAGGCGGCCCGCACGCTCCGCTCGCTGCTCGGCACCGAGGCGCTCTGCCTCACCGACCGGGGCGCGGTCCTCGCCTGGGACGGTCCCGGCGAGGACCACCACCGGGCGCACGTCCCCGAGCAGACCGCCGAGACCCTGGCGACCGGCCGCAGCCGCTCGACGCACAGCGGCTGCGACGACCCGGCGTGCCCGCTGCGCTGGGCGGTGATCGCCCCGCTCACCGGGGAGGACGGGGTCCTCGGCGCGCTCGTCGCCTACGGCTCGCGGGAGTCGGCCGTGCTCGTACGGGCCGCGACGGAGGTGGCCCGCTGGGTCTCCGTCCAGCTGGAACTGGCCGAACTGGACCGCTCGCGCACCCGGATCGTGGAGGCGGAGATCCGCGCCCTGCGCGCCCAGATCTCCCCGCACTTCATCTTCAACTCCCTCGCCGCCATCGCCTCGTTCGTCCGCACCGACCCGGAGCGGGCCAGGGAACTCCTCCTGGAGTTCGCCGACTTCACCCGCTACTCCTTCCGCAAGCACGGCGAGTTCGCCCAGCTCGCCGACGAACTGCGCTCCATCGAGCAGTACTTGGCGCTCGCCGGGGCCCGCTTCGGCGACCGGCTGAAGGTGACCCTGCAGATCGCCCCCGAAGTGCTGCCGGTGACCCTGCCGTTCCTGTGCCTCCAGCCGCTCGTGGAGAACGCCGTCAAGCACGGCCTCCAGGACCGGGAGCGGGGCTGCCGGGTCACGATCGCCGCCCGGGACGCGGGCGCCGAGGCGGTGGTGACGGTCGAGGACGACGGCATCGGCATGGACCCGGAGCTGCTGCGGGCCGTCCTGCGCGGGGAGCACCCGGCGGGCTCCGGCATCGGCCTGTCCAATGTGGACGAGCGGCTGCGCCAGGTGTACGGGGCGGAGCACGGCCTCGTCATCGAGACCGGGGTCGGCGCCGGGATGAAGGTGACGGTACGCGTCCCCAAGTACCGTCCGGGAGTGCATCCTTCGGCGCCGTAGACGCCTTCAGCGAAGGTGCAGGGAGAGGTGCGCGAGCGGGAGGCCCAGCTTCCAGGCGGGCAGCCAGATCTGCTCGGTCTCGTCGACCGGGCTCTCCGGGTCGGTCCGGCCGTCGAGGTCGGCGGCGCGGATCCAGGTGTCCCGCAGCTGCCGCCAGGCGGTCCGCGCGAGCGCCAGGTCGGGTCCTTCGCCGCCGCTCGCCTGCCGCGCGGCGAGCCGCTCCTCGACCCAGGGCGGCCAGGGCCGGTCGTACGCGGTGTGCCGCAGCCACTCGTCGACGCGGCAGGCGGCCCACGCGCCGGCCGGTCCGTCCGGTTCCTCCGCGAGGTGGACGGTGAGGGCCAGGGCCTGGAGGCCGGCCCGGTACTCCAGTGAGCCGGGGGCCACGAGCGCGGCGGCCCGCAGCACCCCGTCGGCCAGGTACTCGGCGCACAGCCAGGCCATCGGGACGGCGAGGCCGCCGCCGCTCGTGCCGCCGGCGCCGTTCGTGCTCTCGGGCAGCAACGCTCCCACCTTCTCCCGGACGTGGAGGGCCCCGGACGTCGGGGGCACGGGGGAGAGCCTCCTCCGTGAAGGGCCCCCGCGGGTCCCGCTTTGCTCAACTCGCCCGTGTGGTTTCGGATACGTTTCCCGGCCGGATCGGTGCGGGTGAGGTTCCTGGTGTCAGGCGTGTCGAGGGTGAGAGGAGAGGCGGGGAGAGGCCGGAAGAGGGACTGGGGGAGAGGGACCGGGGAGAGCGCTATCCGAGCAGCGCGTAGACGGCGGTCGCGTGGGCCGCGGTCTCCTCCGTGCCCTCGGCCGTCATGGTGATGTCGGCGAAGGCCATCCGCTTCCCCGCCTTGGTGAGCCGGGCCCGTACGAGGACGTCGGCGCCGATCACCGCGCGCTGGAAGCTGATCGACTGCTGGACGGTGGTCATCGGCACGAAGCCGCCCCGGGCCGCGGCGACCGCGATCACCGTGGCGGTGTCGGCGGCCGCCATCAGGGCCTGGCCGGAGAGGCCGCCGCCCTCCCGGGCGAGCCGGTCCGACCAGGGGAGCCGGAGGACGGCCTCGAATCCGTCGACCGTGTCGACGGATTCGACGGTGAGTCCCAGATCGAGCACCCAGGGGGCGAAGTTGTCGGCGAGGACCTGTTCGGCGGCGGTGAGTGTCAGCGTCACTGCGTCATTGTGGGGCCCCGGCACGGGCCCGGGCAACGGCCTCGGGCAACGGCCCCTGGCGTGGGCTCAGGCGACGGCCGCGCGGCCGGTAGCCGGGCAGGGAGCGGCCGAGCTGCCGCAGCGCGTAGTGCGAGCGGGACTTGACGGTCCCGGCGGGGATGCCGAGCTCGACGGCGGCCTCGCTGACGGTGAGGCCGTGGAAGTAGAGCCGGACGAGCACCGCGCGGTGCTCGGGGCTCAGCTCCCGTACGGCCGCCCGTACGTCGAGCGCGGCCTCGGCCGAGGCGGTGGCGTCGACGGGGTCAGGCGTCACCGCGAGGACGCCGTCGCCGATCTCGGCGGGCCGGGCGAGGCGTGAGCGGCGGGCGTCGATGGCGAGGCGACGGGCCACGGTGAAGAGCCAGGGGCGCATCGAGGCGTAGGGGCCGTCGAAGGCCTCGGGGTGCAGCCAGGCCCGTACCAGGGTCTCCTGGGCGAGGTCCTCGGCCCGCTGCCGGTCCCCGTGGGTCAGGGACAGCAGGAAGGTGAGCAGGGCCGGACCGTGGTCCCGCTGCAGCTCCTCCAGGGTCCGTTCGTCGGTCCTCGCCGTCGTCGCCGTCGTCATGCTGCCCGCCTCTCCCGCGGCTCGTCGTCGGCCGTATACGAGCGCATCCGGACGGCGAGGGACAGGGAACGGACAACGGTCTGCGACGAACGGTCGCACCGAGCGACGAATGGCACGGCGAACGGTCGGGCGGAGTCGGTGCATCCGTTTCAGCGGGGTTCGTCACCCCGTGCGGCCTTGACCCTTGACTGCGGCTTTCCCGGGCGATCAATTCGTCAGAACAGATGTTCATCACATGAATCGGGTGGAGTGCCGTCCATGACCTCACGCACCAGACCCGCGCGGGTGGCCGTATGCGCCGCGCTCCTGCTCGCGGCGGCGACCGGCTGCGCCGGCGGGAGCGGCCCGGCCGCCGGCACCGCCACCCCGGGTGCCACGACCGGGCGGACCGGAGCCGCGGACTCCGGCGCCCCCTCCGCCGCCGCCGGCGGGGCCTCGGCGCCCACCGGCTTCACCCTCGTCGCCTCCGGCGACGTCCTCCCGCACGACTCGATCATCCAGCGGGCCGCCGAGGCCGCGAACGAGGCCGGCTACGACTTCGTCCCCATGTTCTCCGGTGCCAAGCCCCTCGTCTCCCACGCCGACCTGGCCATCTGCCACATGGAGACCGTGTACGGGGAGGAGGGCGGGCCCTACACCGGCTATCCCGCCTTCAAATCCCCGCCCGAGATCGCCGCCGCGCTCAGGGCCACCGGCTACGACTCCTGCTCCACCGCCTCCAACCACACCCTCGACGACGGGGCGGCGGGCCTCCGCCGCACCCTCGACGCGCTCGACAAGGCCGGAGTCCGGCACGCCGGCTCCGCCCGTACGGCCGAGGAGGCCGCGCGGCCCACCCTCCTCAGGGCCGGCGGCGCCACGGTCGCCCAGCTCGCCTACACCTACGACACCAACGGCTACCCGCTGCCCGAGGGGCAGCCCTGGGCCGTCAAGCTGCTCGACGAGAACAGGGTGATCGCCGACGCGCGCGCCGCCCGCGCGGCCGGCGCCGACGTCGTCGTGGTCAGCGTCCACTGGGGCACCGAGTGGCAGACGGAGCCCGACGAGCGGCAGCTCTCCCTCGGCCGGGCGCTGACCGCCTCGCAGAGCGGCGGCCGCCCGGACATCGACCTGATCATCGGCACCCACGCCCACGTCCCGCAGGCGTACGAGAAGGTCAACGGGACCTGGATCGTCTACGGGATGGGCGACCAGATCGCCGGCGACATGATCAACCACGACGGCGCCTACGACGCGCGCGGCAACATGAGCAGCATCGGCCGCTTCACCTTCGCCCCGCCCAGGACCGCCGGCGGGCGCTGGGAGGTCACCAAGGCGGAGTTCGTCCCCCAGTGGTTCGACACCGCGCACGGCCGCGTGGTGAGCCTCGGCGCGGCGGAGGACGGGGACGCGCGCGAGGCCGAGATCCGCGAGACGATCCGGCAGGCGGTCCTCGGACGGGGCGCCGACAAGGACGGCCTGGTGATGGGGAACTAGAGCCTGATCCGGCGCGGATGGTCAGACAGGCCCTAGCCCGCCTCGCGGGCGGGCGGGCCGGTCACGGCACGACGGTGACCGGCCAGCGGCCCGCCTTCACCAGGCGGACGGCCACCGAGCCGACGAAGCGGTGGCCCGCCGACTCCGAGGCGCCCACCACCACGGCGTCCGCCGTCAGCTCCTCCGCCGCCTGGACCAGGCCCGCGTAGGCATCGCCCTTGAACGTGTGGAACTCCCAGCGCACCTGCCAGAGGTCCTTCACCCGCTCCGCGGAGGTCCGGATCTCCTCGACGATGCCCTCCGCGATCTCCTCCGTCACCCCGGCCACCGGCGCGCCGAGGGCCGCGCCCGCCGGGATCACCGGCTGCACGTACACGAGCGCGAGCAGCGCGTTCTGGCGCCGGGCGAGCCCGGCCGCGTACGCCGCGGCACGCAGGGAGGAGGCGGAGCCGTCGATCCCCGCCATGATCACTTTCGGGCCGTCGGTGCCGCGTTCGAACCGGTCGGGCTGTTGTTCGCTCACCCTTCGAGGCTATCGGCTCATCGGGTGTTTTCGGACGGGCGGCCGGTGTCGCGGAGCCGCGCGGACCCTCGCCCGTACGAACCATTGGTCATGAAAAAGGATCAGATGCTCACGGGGCGGCGCGGGGTGCTGCGCCTCGCCGCCGCCCTCGGGGCCACCGTCACCGTCGGAGCACTCGCGGCGGACCGGTTCGCCGCGCCCGAGACGCCCGCCGCCGCCCCCACTCCCCGGGGCACGTCCGGCGCGGGGCACGTGGGCCCCGCCGCGGGGCCGCAGGCCTCCCGTCCGCGCCCGTCCGCGTATAGGCTCCAGCCCATGACCGCGTATGCGCCCCCGGCCTTCCGGCGCGCGATGCCGCCCGTGCGGCAGCGGCCCTTCCTCAGCATGTCCGGGGTGGGCCGCTCGATGGTGCTGACCTTCGACGACGGTCCCGACCCCCGGTACACCCCCGGCATCCTGGAGACCCTGCGCCACTACGACTGCCGGGCGATGTTCTTCGTCTGCGGCGAGATGGCCGTGGAGAACCAGGACCTGCTGCGGGAGATGGACGCGGACGGCCACGTCGTCGGCAACCACACCTGGACCCACCCCCTCGTCCCCAAACTGCGGCCCTCCCGGATCCGCGACGAGCTCGGCTCCACCAGCGAGGTCATCGAGAAGACCCTGGGGACGCCCCCGCTCTGGTACCGGGCGCCCTACGGGGCCTGGAACCGGCTCTCCTTCGAGATCGGCGCCGAACTCGGCATGGAGCCGCTCGCCTGGACCGTCGACACCCTGGACTGGAAGGAACCCGGCACCGACTCCATCGTCCGCCGCGTCCTCGACGGAGCCGCACCCGGCGTCGTCGTCCTCTCCCACGACGCCGGCGGCAACCGCTCCCAGAGCGTGGCCGCGCTCCGCCGCTATCTGCCCGAACTCCTCGACGCCGGCTACCACATCACCGTCCCCCGGCGCTGAACCGCGTCCGCACGCCGACCGCCCGGACGCGGCGGAAGGGCCCCGGCACCTCGGGTGCCGGGGCCCTACGCGTGCGTGCGGCCGGACAGGTCCTAGCGCGAGCCGACCATGCGCGCGTAGACGACGACGTTCCCGTCGTAGCCACGCGCGCGCGTGTACCCGCCGCCGCAGGTGATCACCCGCAGCTCCGGCTCGCCGTTGTCGGCGTAGACCTGCACGCCGGGGAAGTTGTCCTTGGCGTACACCTCGACGCCGTAGATCTCGAAGACGGCGACCCGGCCGTCGTACCGCTCGACCTCGATGTGCTGGCCCTTCTGGAGGGAGCCCAGGCCGTAGAAGACCGCCGGGCCCTTCGTGTTGTCGACGTGGCCGACGAGGACGGAGGTGCCGCGCATGCCGGGGGCGATGCCGTTCTGGTACCAGCCGGCGAGGTTGGGGTCCTCCGGGGGCGGGGCCGCCACCCAGCCGTCCGCGTCCAGGCCCACGTCCATGATGGGGGCCGCCACCTGGATCGCCGGGATCTTGACCCGGGACGCCGGGGCGTAGGGCAGCGTCTCCAGATCGGTGCTCGCGGCGGGCGGCGGGGCGACCGGACGCGCCACCGGCCGGGCCGCCGCCGCGGGTTGCGGAGGCCCGAGGGGGACGTCCACCCCGTTGCGCATCATCGCGAGTCCGGACAGCATGGCGAGGGCCAGGACGCCCCAGGGTTGGCGTCTCCTGCGCTCGAAGACGCGGAAGTCCTTCGGGGGCATGGTTCTCCCTTCTCGGCGTCGTCAGAACGGTAAGGGCGGTCGCGCGGGCCGTCGCGCCGGACGGCGCGAACGGGTGGGGGCCGCCGCCGGACGGGTGTCCGGGCCCCGGCGCACGCGCCTTCGCCCGCCGTGCGCCGCGGTCGCGCACCCCGGCGCAGGCGGGTGACAGCCGGACTGACCCATCCGAGTAATCGTCAGATAAGCACCCCAGAAGGCTGTGACCTGCGCTTCCGGCGCCTCAGGGGGTCCCGTCCCCGGCGTGTCGCCTCACCGGGGTGGCCCAGCGCCGACATGCACGGCTCGCACCGGCTTGTGATGGTTCGTCATGGAAGGCGTACTCGTCGAATCTCCCGGAGCACCGCTTTGGGGCGTCTTCCACAGGAGGTTCAACCATGCGTGCTGCACGCACTCTGGCGGTGACGGCGACCGCGCTCGCGGCGCTCGGACTCGCGGCCCCCCTCGCCACCGCCACCAACGGGCCCAGCAGCGTGACGGTCAACTCTTTCCAGACCGAGCGGGGCGGAGACAACTCCAACGGCGTCACCGTGTCCCCCTTCGCGGTCCACCAGGGCGCGCTCCTCACGATCACCGTCCGGGGCTGCGCCGGTGGCACGGTCACGTCCAACGCCTTCGCGACGGCCACGCTCCCCGCCGCCGTCAACGGCGTGTCCACCGTCACCGTCCGCATCTTCAACAACGCCACGCCCGGCCAGTACAACCTGGCCGTCCAGTGCAACGGCCGTACGCTCACCCAGTCGTTCCGGGTCCTCGCCGGCCAGGGCGCGCAGGGTGGCCTCGGCGGCTCGATGGCCCCGAGCTCCACGGAGATGGCCGTCGGCGGTTCGCTCGTCGCGGCGGCCGCGCTCGGCGGCGGACTCTTCATCGCCCGCCGTCGGCGCCTGACCGGCGCAGGGGTCTGACCGGCCGAACCTCCCGGTCGGCCCGCTGTGCCCGTCGCCCCCGAGTCCCGGCCGGGATCCGGGGGCGACGGGCGTCCGGGGACGCCGTGCACCGCTCCGGGCCATGACGCCCGCTCAGTGACGCCGGGCGGCGCGGGAGCGGCGGCGGATCACCACGTAGGCGGTGCCGCCGACCGCGGCCAGGGTCAGCGCCCCGCCGGCGGCGATTTCGGTGGAGGTGGGGGCCATCGAGCCGCCGAGACCGCCCATGACCCCGCGCGGGGGAGTGGGGCGCGGGGGAGTGAGGATCGTGGCGCTGATGGTCGGGGTGGCGGTGGGGGTGCCGCTGATCGTCAGGGCGACGGTGTCCTGCACGCCACCCGTGCAGTTGAAGAGCACCGTGTACACGGCGCCGCGCTTGGCGTCCGCGTCCACGGTGGCGGACGCCGTCGCACCCGGTGCGATGGTGACGGTGTCGAAGATGCCGGCCGAAGCCGTCGCCGTACTGGCGCAGCCGGGGGCGCTCAGCGTCAGCCGGCCGCCCGGGGCGACGACCGAGGGCGACACGACGAAATCGCCCGGTGCCTTGGCCCCGGGTGCCCGCGGGTTCGTCGCGGGAGCACCGTCCGCCGCGAGGGCGGCGGGGGCGGCCAGGGCGATGGCGGCCGCCCCCAGCAGGGCAGTGGATGCGGCACGTATCGCGCGCATGGTGAATCCTCCGGGTTTCGAGGGACAGCCGCGGGAGGGGGTTCCCGCGAAGGACCGTGCCCCTCGATGCCCGAAACGCTAGGAGCGCATTACCACAGCCGCGATCCCAGACGTGCGAATGGGGCATCCATGTCCCCCGGACGGCCCACTCGCACGGCTCGGCTCACCGGGTGATCTGCGGGAACAGATCGGTGAACGGCGCGGCGGTGGCCGAGATGCCCCGGCCGAACGGCGCGTCGAAGTCCCAGATGAGGAACAGCAGGAAGGCGATCAGCACGCTGAAGAGCCCGGCGAGCAGCAGCTCCCGGCCCGTTCTGCGGATCTGCAGGGTGAAGATGAGGCCGACCGTCACCAGGGCCCCGATGATCAGGCCGAACCAGACCACCCCCGGCATCGTCTCCCCCGCGCTCTGCCCGCGTGCGTTCCGGGCGTCGTCGGCGACGCCGACCTGGTCCACGAGGGGCTGGTACGCCTGGCCCTCGAAGTCGTTGGCCGGCTGGTAGTCGGTGACGCTGCGCCGCACCTTCTCCAGGAGCGCGGTGCCCTCGTCGCTGAGCTCGCCGTGCTCGGACATGTACGTCCACTCGTCGTGGACCACGTACGAGACGTACGCGTCGACGTCGGCGCGGATCCTGGAGCGGACGTCCTGCGGGTACACCTCGACGCGCGCCGAGATCTCGTGCATCGCCTGGGCCTCCTGCCGCACGGTCTCCTGGGCGGCCCCCCGGGCCTCCCAGACGCCGGCGATGGCCAGACCGAGGACGATCGCGTAGATCACGCCGATCATCATCGTCATGTACTCGATGACGTCCGGGGTCTCGCTGGGATCGTCGTCCTCGGGGATCCGGCGGTTGTTGATGACGACGATGGTGAGCACGACGGCGCAGGCGGCGGCCATCGCGATGGAGAGAACAAGCCATTCGGACATGGATTCCTCCGGCGGGATTCAGAGGGTCGGTGGATGGGGAGGACGGCGCGTCACTTGGAACGGGGGCGCAGGATCGCCGTCGCGAGGACGGCGGGGGCGGTGATCATCAGCGTCGCGGTGACGACGGAGGTGCCCCCCTGCTTCTTGGTGTGCGTCGCCGGGCGGTAGCTGGGCAGCGCCACGGGGGTGGGGGACGGCGGCCGCACGGTGGGCGGCGGCGTCGGGGACGGCGGAGGCGGTGGAGCGGGCGCGGGCTCCGGCGGCCTCGTGCTCGGAGGCGCGGGGGACGGCGGCTCCGGACGGGGCGCGGGTTCGGGCGGCAGGGGCTTCGGCGTGGGCCGGGGCTTCGGCGCGGGCGGCCGGGGCGGCTCCGGTTTCGGGGGCGGCGTCGGGGACGGGGAGGGCTTCGGCGGTTCGGGCGTCGGGGTCGGGGTCGGCGTCGGGGTGGGGGAGGGCGTGGGTGTGGGCGGGGGGCACGGCGGGGGTGGCTCGGGGTGGCAGGGCTTCGGGTGGTGGTGATGCTCGTGCCCCTTGCCCTTTCCGTTGCCGTGGTGCTCGTGGCCCTTGCCCTTGCTGTGGCCCTCGCCCTTGCCGTGGCCCTTCCCGCCGCCGTTCCCGCCCTTCCCGTTCCCGTCCTTACCGTGGTCGTCGTCGTTCCCGTGGTCGTCGCCGTCGTGGCGGCCGTCACCGGCGACCGCCACCGCGACGAGTACGCCGCCCGAGTCGGTCGAGGCGTAGGCGCAGGCGTCGGCGGCGGCGGGCACCGGCGCGGCGAGCAGCCACACGAGCCCGAGGGCCGCCAGCGGCCGCGCGAGGAATGATCCATACAGAGACACGCCGTCGAGCTTGATCACAGACGCGGCGCGCCGGGGTGGAATCGGCCGGGATTCGCCAGATGGAGGGGATCTCCGGATGTGCAGGTTTGACGTTTCGCCGGGTGTCGGAGGCGGATTCGGAGCAATGCCCGGTATTGCCGGGCGGGTTGATTCCGGACGGGTGGCCGACACGGCCCGTTCAGGCCTCCGGGGGAAGAACTGTCCGGTTGTCGCCCTGTCGGACGGGACGGCCGACAGGGCATCCTGCACCGGCGACCGGGGCCGGAGGGCGGCAACAGCCGAGGTGCGGACGGGACCTGGGGCCCCGTCGGGCGCGTCCGGCACCGTCCCCGGAGCCGACGCACGATCATATGCACGTGAATTTGCACAGCCTGAAGGCGTGAAGTCTGCGTTCCACGAGCACGTGCCAATGGCGTGTGACCAAGAACGGACCGCGAATTTCCGTTTCTACTCGCTCTCTCGGCGGGTGATCAGTAGCCTCACCTCGAACACCGGCCGCGAACACCTGGCCGCATCCCCCATGGCGACTTGTTGGAGACATTGATGGAGCGTCCCGCCTGGGCTCCGCCCGGTATCGACATTTCGGTACCGAGTGTGTCCCGTATGTACGACTTCTATCTGGGCGGCTCGCACAATTTCGAAGTGGACCGGGAAGCGGCGCGCAAGGCCATGGAGTTCATGCCTGGCCTGCCCAAGGTCATGCAGGCGAACCGTGCCTTCATGCGGCGCGCCGTCCGCCACGCCGTCGACAACGGCATCACCCAGTTCCTCGACATCGGCTCCGGCATACCCACCTTCGGCAACGTGCACGAGGTCGCCCGGGCCGCCGACCCCGCCGCCCGGGTCGTCTACGTCGACCACGACCCCGTCGCCGTGGCCCACAGCCGCGCCGTCCTGGAGGGAGACGACGGCGCGGCCGTCGTCTCCGCCGACCTGCGCAAGCCGGCCGACATCCTGTACAGCCCCGAGGTGACCCGACTCCTCGACCTGGACCGGCCGGTGGCCCTGCTCCTCGTCGCCGTCCTGCACTTCCTGGAGGACCAGGACGGCCCGTACGAGGCCGTCGCCGAACTCGTCGAGGCCCTCGCCCCCGGCAGCCTCGTCGTCCTCACGCACGCCTCGTACGAGGGCATCCCGCTCTCCGAGGAGACGGCCGGCGGCACCGTCGGGGTCTACCGCAACATCCGCAACCCCCTGGTGATGCGGTCCAGCGGCGAGATCACCCGCTTCTTCGAGGGCACCGAACTGATCGAGCCCGGACTCGTCCCCATGCCGCTCTGGCGGCCGGACAGTCCGGCCGAGGAGGAGGATCCGTACGCCTTCTCCGGGTTCGCAGGGGTGGGGCGCAAGGCGTGAAGGTCCCGTCGCAGCCGTCCGGCGCCGTCGCCGAAGCCGACGGCCCGGAGGACAGACTCAGGCGGTTCGTCACGATCTGGAGCCGGGCGATCTTCCCCGTCACCGCCACCTCGCTGACCCGCGCCGAGTTCGAGGGGCACCTGCTGCCGCTGGCCCGCACCCTGTGCGACGCCCTGCACGCCCGGCCCTTCGACACGGCACCGGCCCAGCGCACCGGCGCGGCCCTCGTCGACGCCCACTGCACCGACCCGGACGCCCTCGGCCGCAGCCTCGGCGTCGTCGACTCGTACCTGGTGCTCTACTGCGGTACGGAGTCGGACCTCGCAGCCGAGGAACTGCGCGCCCGCTGCGCCCGGCTCCAGCACGCCATGGCCACCGGCTACGCGCAGGCCCTGCGCGAGCGGACCCGCGCCGAGCAGGAGGCCATCGCCCGCTCCGCGCTCGCCGCCCGCAGCGCCGCCGAGATCGCCCTGCACGCCACCGAGAGCCGCTTCCGCGCGGTCTTCGACGGGGCGGCGATCGGCATCGGCATCGCCGACCTCGACGGCAACGTCCTGGAGGTCAACGAGACCCTCACCCGCATGTTCGGCGGGATGGAGGGCCAGGTGCGCAGCCGGAAGGTCAGCGAGTGGGTGCACCCGGAGGACGGGCCCCACGTCTGGAAGCTGTACGAGGAACTGGTCCGCGGCGAGCGCGAGCACTACCGCGTCGAGAAGCCGTACTACCGCGGTGACGGAACGGTTCTGTGGACCAACCTCACCGTCTCGCTCCTCCGTGACGCCGACGGCAACCCCCAGTACCAGCTGGCCCTCATGGAGGACACCACCGAACGGCGCCTGCTCCACCTGCGCCTGCGGTACGAGGCCACCCACGACGCGCTCACCGGACTGCCCAACCGGACCCTGTTCTTCGAACGCCTGGAGAAGGCCCTCGCTCCCGGCGACAACGCCCGCTTCGGCCTCTGCTACCTCGACCTCGACGGCTTCAAGGTCATCAACGACAGCCTCGGCCACTCCACCGGGGACCGGCTGCTCGTCGAGGTCGCCGACCGGCTCCAGACCTGCGTCACCGGGGCGGGCGAGATGGTCGCCCGGCTCGGCGGCGACGAGTTCGTCGCCCTCACCACCGCCCCCGACGGCCAGCGGGACGTCACCGAACTCGCCGACCGCATCCTCGCCGCCCTCGCCACCCCCCTCCGCATCGACGGCCGCGAACTCACCGTGCGCGGCAGCCTCGGCGTCGTCGAGGGCCCGGCGGGGGAGCGGACCCCGGCCGAGGTGCTCCGCAGCGCGGACATCACCATGTACCGGGCCAAGTCGGCGGGCGGCAACCGCTTCGAACTCGCCGACCCGGAGGCCGACGCCCGCGCCATCACCCGGCACGGGCTCACCACGGCCCTGCCGACCGCCCTGGAGCGCGGCGAGTTCTTCATCGAGTACCAGCCGCTCGTCCACCTCGGCGACGGCAGCGTGCACGGTGCGGAGGCCCTCGTCCGCTGGTGCCACCCGCAGCACGGGGTGCTCGGCCCGGACCGCTTCATCCCGCTCGCCGAGGACACCGGGCTCATCGTGCCGCTCGGCCGCTGGGTGCTCCAGGAGGCCGTCCGCCAGGCCCGCTTCTGGCAGGCCCGGCACTCCGACGGTGGGCCGCTGCGGATCAACGTCAACCTCTCCCCGACGCAGCTCCACCACCCGCGGCTGGTCGCCGACACGGTCGACGTCCTGGAGCGCTCCGGCCTGGAGCCGGGCGCACTGTGCCTGGAGGTGACGGAGTCGGCCCTGATCGGCGCCGACGAGGACCTGCTGAAGCCGCTGCGGCAGCTCGCCGAGATGGGCGTCGACATTGCCCTCGACGACTTCGGCACGGGCTACTCGAACCTGGCGAACCTGCGGCGGCTCCCCGTGAGCGTCCTCAAGCTCGACCGGTCCTTCACCCGGGGCATGCAGCAGCACCCGGTGGACCCGGTCGACCTCAAGATCGTCGAGGGGATCGTCTCGCTGGCCCACAGCCTGGAACTCGCGGTCACGGTCGAGGGCGTGGAGACGGGCGCCCAGGCCCGCCAGCTCCGGGAGCTGGGCTGCGACACGGCCCAGGGCTGGTACTACGCCCGCCCCGGCGCCCCGGACCGCATCCACTCGTTGCTCCTGGCGGACGCGGTGTAGGCCCGGGCCCGGGGAGGAAACCGCCGCCCCGCCGCCGAGTGGGCCCGCACCTGGCTGGGCCTCCGCCCCGCCCGTGCGGGGCAGCGCCCGCTGCCGTGTGGGCCCGCACCCGTGCTGGGCGGTGCCTTCGCCGCCCCCCCCGTGTGGGCAATCGTCCCGCAGGGCGGGACGGGTGGGCACACGGGACGGCGCCCCTAGCGGCGCCTCCGCGTTCCGCGCCTGGACCCGCACCACCAGCGCGGCTCGCACCCGGTGCGGGTTCAGGCGCGGGGGCCTCTGGCGCCGGCAGGGCGCGGGTCCGTTGTGCCCACCCGTTCCGCCCCAGCGGAACGATTGCCCACAACGGCGGGGCGCAGGCCCACAACGGGGGGCGGGCGTCAGAGCGTGGCCAGCGTCAGGACGATGGTGTCGGCGCTGGTGGCGACCGAGACGGAGGTCTTGCCCGAGGTGGCGGTGAAGACGCCGGCGATGTCCACCACCGTGTACTGGGCGCCCTCAAGGGCCTTGCGGTACTCGGCGAGGGCGGCCTTCGGGTCCTGGGTCTTGAAGGTCAGGACGTACGCGCCCTTGCTGCCGGTCACGCCGGTCAGCTCCCCGGAGGGCAGCGGCAGGCCGGCGGGCAGGTCGTCCGGCTTCTTCACGCCGCCGGTGGAGGGCGCGTCGGAGGTGGGGGAGTCCGTGGCGCCGTCGGCCGGGGCCTGGGTGGTGGTGGCAGTGGCGGTGGCGCCGGCCTTGGCGTCCGTGCCGTCGGACCCGCAGGCGGTCAGTCCGAGTACGGCGACGGCGGCGACGGCGACGAGCGAAGTGGTGCGCTTCCAGGGCATGGTGACGTCCCATCAGTGAGGGTGGGTGAGGTCGTGCCTTCCGACGGGGAGATTGACATATGAAAACTTCCTTTGAGAAGTGTCAATTCGGAGGCCTAGCGTCCTTCCCATGGACGCGACCGCCATCGCCCGCAACCAGGAACTCCAGCGCCAGTGGTACGGGGCTCCGCTCGGCGAGCTGTGCCGGGACCTCTGCGACCGCTTCGGAATGACCCAGTCCGGGCTCGCCGAGACCCTGGGGATCTCACCCGCCATGCTCAGCCTCGTCATGCGGGGCCGGCGCGCCCGGATCGCCAACCCCGACGCGGCGGCCCGCCTCTCGGCCGTCCTCCACCTCGCCCAGGAGGTCCGCGCCGGCACCGTACCGGCCGGGGAGGCGTCCCGGGCCCTCGCCGAGATCCTCCGCGTCTGCGGCGCGGGCCGCACGGACGAGGCCGTCGCCCTGGTGCGCACCCTCGGCCGGTGACGGCAGGCCGCGTCACACGCCCCGGCGTCCGCGTCTCTCGCCCGGTGACGGCGGCCCCGTCACACGCCCCGACGCCCGCGCCCCCGACCGGTGACGGCGGCCCCGTCACACGCCCCGGCGGGAAGCCATGAGCAGCCTCTGGAGCTCCCTCGCAGCCCTCGGCGGCGCCACGTCGCTGCGGTGCGCCAGTGCGATCGTCCGCCGCAGCCCCGGCCGGGCCAGGGCCGTCACCCGCAGGTCCCGGCCCGCGCGCGCCGCCACCATCGCCGGGACGACCGCGAGCCCGAGCCCGGCCCGTACGAAACCGAGCACCGCGTCCAGCTCCCCGCCCTCCACCGTGAACGTGGGCTCGAAGCCCTCCGCCCGGCAGGCCGCCACGGTCAGTTCCCGCAGGTCGTAGCCGTGCCGGAACATCACGAGCGGCTGGTCCCGCAGGTCCTTGATCCGCACCGGCCGGCGCGGGGCCGGCTCCGAGGCGGCGGAGACCACCACCAGGTCCTCGCGGAGCAGCTCGACCGTCGTCAGGGCGGGGGAGGGGGAGGGGAGGGGGAGGACGACCAGGGCCAGGTCGAGCGCCCCGCGCGCCAGCTCCCGTACGAGGTCGTGCGAGCCGCCCTCCTCGATCAGGAGCTCGATCCCCGGGTGCAGGTCGTGGAAGGCCCGCAGCACGTCCGGCAGGAGCCCCGTGCACAGGCTCGGCGTCGCGCCGAGCCGCACCCGGCCCCGCTTGAGCTGGGCCAGCTCCTGCACCTCCAGGCGGGCCGTCTCCGTGTCGGCGAGGATCCGCCGCGCGAGCGGCAGCAGGGCCTCGCCCGCGTCGGTGAGGGTGATGTTCCCCCGGGCGCGGCTGAACAGCTCCGCGCCCAGCTCCTGTTCCAGGGCCTTGATCTGCTGGGAGAGCGAGGGCTGCGAGACGTGCACGCGCTCGGCGGCCCGGGTGAAGTGCCGGGTCTCGGCCACGGCGACGAAGTAGTGGAGCTGCTGGAACTGCATGCTCCCAGCGTAGGGGATGTGGATAGGAACAGCCTATGGAGATCAGCCGGACCATGTCTTGGACCTCTCGGGCCCTTCGGCCCTAGCGTCGAGGACATGGCTCTGGCACCCACGAGGGGGCGGACGACCTCCCGCCCGCCGTCCCCCACACCCTCCCGCGGCTTCTGGTCGTCGACGATCGGCAAGAAGACGGTCATGGCCGTCAGCGGGCTCATCATGCTCGGCTATCTCGTCGCCCACGTCGCCGGCAACCTCAAGGTCTTCTTCGGCCCCGAGGAGTTCAACGCCTACGGCCACTGGCTGCGCGTCATGGGCGCCCCCGTCCTGCACCACCACTGGGCCCTCTGGCTGGTCAGGATCGTGCTCCTCGCCGCCGTCGCCGCCCACGCCGTCTCCGCGTACCAGCTCAGCCGGCGCGACCTGAAGGCCCGCCCCACCGCGTACGTCCACCGCCGCAAGCGCGCCTCGTACGCCACCCGCACCATGCGCTGGGGCGGGATCATCCTCGGCCTCTTCATCGTCTGGCACCTCCTCGACCTGACCACCGGCACCGTCCACCCCGGCGGCTTCGAGGAGGGCAAGCCCTACCAGAACGTCGTCGACACCTTCTCCACCTGGTACGGCGACATCGTCTACATCACCGCCATGCTCGCCCTCGGCCTCCACGTCCGCCACGGCTTCTGGAGCGCCGCCCAGACCCTGGGCCTCGGCAACGCCCGCCGCGAACGCGCCCTGAAGTTCCTGGCCAACGCCCTCGCGCTCGTCCTGACCGCGGGCTTCGTCTCCGTCCCCGTCGCCGTCATGACCGGAGTGGTGAGCTGACATGAGCTACCTCGACTACACGACCGGTGAGCCGATCACCGACACCAAGGCTCCCGCCGGGCCCATCGCCGAACGCTGGGACACCCGCCGCTTCCAGGCCAAGCTGGTCAACCCCGCCAACCGCCGCAAGCACCGGATCATCGTCGTCGGCACCGGCCTCGCCGGCGGCTCCGCCGGCGCCACCCTCGCCGAACAGGGCTACCACGTCGTCCAGTTCTGCTTCCAGGACTCCCCGCGCCGCGCCCACTCCATCGCCGCCCAGGGCGGCATCAACGCCGCCAAGAACTACCGCAACGACGGCGACTCCATCCACCGCCTCTTCTACGACACCGTCAAGGGCGGCGACTTCCGGGCCCGCGAGTCCAACGTCCACCGCCTCGCCCAGATCTCCGTCGAGATCATCGACCAGTGCGTCGCCCAGGGCGTCCCCTTCGCCCGCGAGTACGGCGGCCTCCTCGACACCCGCTCCTTCGGCGGCGTCCAGGTCTCCCGCACCTTCTACGCCCGCGGCCAGACCGGGCAGCAGCTCCTCCTCGGCGCCTACCAGGCACTGTCCCGGCAGATCGCCGCCGGCAACGTCGAGATGCACCCCCGTACGGAGATGCTCGACCTGATCGTCGTCGACGGCCGGGCCCGCGGCATCGTCGCCCGCGACCTGATCACGGGCGAGGTCTCCACCCACTACGCGGACGCCGTCGTCCTCGCCAGCGGCGGCTACGGCAACGTCTTCTACCTGTCGACGAACGCCATGAACTCCAACGCCACCGCCGTCTGGCGGGCCCACCGGCGCGGCGCGTACTTCGCCAACCCCTGCTTCACCCAGATCCACCCCACCTGCATCCCGCGCACCGGCGACCACCAGTCCAAGCTGACCCTGATGAGCGAGTCGCTCCGCAACGACGGCCGCATCTGGGTCCCCAAGGCCAAGGGCGACACACGGCCCGCCGCCGAGATCCCCGAGGACGAGCGCGACTACTACCTGGAGCGGATCTACCCCTCCTTCGGCAACCTCGTCCCCCGTGACATCGCCTCCCGGGCCGCGAAGAACGTCTGCGACGAGGGCAGGGGCGTCGGCCCCGGCGGACAGGGCGTGTACCTGGACTTCGCCGACGCGATCCGCCGGATGGGCCGCGCCGCGGTCGAGGCGAAGTACGGCAACCTCTTCGACATGTACGCGCGGATCACCGCGGAGGACCCGTACGAGGTCCCCATGCGGATCTACCCCGCCGTCCACTACACGATGGGCGGACTCTGGGTCGACTACGACCTCCAGACCACCGTCCCCGGCCTCTTCGCCATCGGCGAGGCCAACTTCTCCGACCACGGGGCCAACCGGCTCGGCGCCTCCGCGCTGATGCAGGGCCTGGCGGACGGCTACTTCGTCCTCCCCGCCACCATCAACGACTACCTGGCCCGCCACCCGTCGAGCGAACCCGTCACCGACGACCACCCGGCGGTCCGCGAGGTCCTCGCCGAGACCGAGGACCGCCTCCACCTCCTCCTCTCCGTCGACGGCGACCGCACCCCCGACTCCTTCCACCGCGAACTCGGCGAACTCATGTGGGAGTACTGCGGCATGGCCCGCACCGAGGAGGGCCTGCGGAAGGCGCTCGCCCGTATCCCGCTGCTCCGGGAGGAGTTCTGGCAGCGGATCAAGGTCCCCGGCACCGGCGAGGAGTTCAACCAGTCCCTGGAGAAGGCCAACCGGATCGTCGACTACCTGGAGCTCGCCGAGCTCATGTGCCTCGACGCCCTCCACCGCGCCGAGTCCTGCGGCGGCCACTTCCGGGAGGAGTCCCAGACCCCGGACGGCGAAGCCGCCCGCCGCGACGAGGAGTTCGCGTACGCGGCGGCCTGGGAGTTCACGGGCTCCGCCCCCGTCCTCCACCGGGAGGACCTCACCTTCGACTACGTCCACCCCACCCAGCGGAGCTACGCATGAGGCTCAACCTGCGCGTCTGGCGCCAGAAGAACGGCGGCGCCGAGGGCGCCATGGCCACCTACGCGGTGGACGGCATCTCGCCCGACATGTCCTTCCTCGAAATGCTCGACACCCTCAACGAGGACCTCATCCTGCGCGGCGAGGACCCCGTGGCCTTCGACCACGACTGCCGCGAGGGCATCTGCGGCGCGTGCAGCCTCGTCATCAACGGCGACGCGCACGGGCCGGAGCGCACGACCACCTGCCAGCTGCACATGCGCTCCTTCCGGGACGGCGACACCATCGACGTCGAACCGTGGCGCGCGTCCGCGTTCCCGGTGGTCAAGGACCTGGTCGTCGACCGCTCCGCCTTCGACCGCGTCATCCAGGCCGGCGGCTACATCACGGCCCCCACGGGCGCGGCCCCCGAGGCCCACGCCACCCCGGTCCCGAAGGCCGACGCGGACTCGGCCTTCGAGCACGCCGAATGCATCGGCTGCGGGGCGTGCGTGGCGGCCTGCCCGAACGGCTCGGCGATGCTCTTCACCTCCGCCAAGATCAACCACCTGAACGTCCTGCCCCAGGGCTCCCCGGAACGCGAGACCCGGGTCCTCGACATGGTGGCCCAGATGGACGCGGAGGGCTTCGGCGGCTGCACCCTGACGGGCGAATGCGCGACGGCCTGCCCGAAGGGCATTCCGCTGCCGTCGATCGCGGCGATGAACAGGGAGTGGCTGCGGGCGCGGAGGAAGGTGAAGGGGTAGGGCCGTCAGGCGGGGGTGGCGTAGGGGTCGACGGACGCCCAGCCCGTCATGGCCCGGGCGTACACGACCCCGCCCGCGACGATCAATGGAGCGTCCGTGCCGCCCGACTGCGAGACCGGCGCCGGCAGCAGGAATCGGCTCACCACAGCGTGCTGTGTGAGGTCGACGACCGCCCCGCTGTCGCCGCAGACCACGTAGGCGCGCTGTCCGGTCACGACCGGCGCCGGGGCGAGGTTGTTGCAGCCGAATTCCAGGTCGGCCGTCCACAGGACGGTGCCCTGGCCCTGCACGTTGAACTCCCCGAAGGTGTTGACCCCGGCCGGGGTCGCGAGCACGCCGTACGCGTTTCGCTCGTTGGTTGTCAGGGCGGCGATGGCCTGGTTCGGCAGGTCCAGGTAGGCAGAAGGCGTTCCGAACAGTTGCATGATGTATCCGGGGCCGGGCGAAGCGCGGCAGATGATGAGCCCCGCCCCCTCGGCGGGGTACGGCGGTGCCAACGCGAGGCTCCACGGCGTGCACGACCGGGCGAGCTTCGTCTGCTGGACGTCGGCGCCGTCCGAGGCACGCAGGCTGATGACACGGCCTCCGTCTGGTGAGTCGGTCCGACCGGCCAGCACGTGGACCAGCTTGCCGGTGACGCGAACGCGCGGATAGGCGAGGCCCTGAGCGATGCCGGGCCGTCGCCAGCGCACCCTGCCGTCCGCCCTGTTCACCGCCAGCACCGTGCCGTCCTGAGCCGTTCCGTAGAAGGCCCGGCCGTCGCTGGTGAGATTGAGGACGGCGTCCTCGTCCTGCAGGTTCCATAGGACGTGGCCGTCGGAGAGGGCGAGGGCCCGGAACCCGCCAGTGGTCGAGACGGCGATGGTCGTGCCGGCGACGGCCGGTGTGCCGTCGGTCTCCACACCGGCCCTGACCGACCAGATCGTCCTCCCCGTGGCCGCGTCGATGCGGACGACGTCCGTGCCGCTTCCCGCGGACGCCGGGGCCGTACAGACCAGGGACGCGTCGACGAAGACGCATGGTCCCCGGGTGGAGCCCGTGGTCCAACGCTGCCAGCCCTTGGGGCGGCGGGCGGGCGAGTCCGCGTAGGCGTCGGAGTTGCCGGAGTCGCCTCCGCTCACCGGTCTGTACGGGGTGGCGGCGGCGAGGGTGGCGGCGTCGGGCACCTTCGTCCGGGGCGCCTGCGAGGAGGGCGTGACCGGGGCCGAGGGGCCGTTCGCCTTCGGGGCCTGCGGCGAGGCGTCGTCCCGCCACACCACATAGGTCCCCGTCCCCGCCACCAACGCCACCGCAGTCGCCAGGGCCACCAGGAGCGGGCGGCGGGGCCGGTGGCGCGTGGCGGGAGCCGGGGAAGCGGAGCCCGGCACCGTGGGAACGCCCGGCCGAGCGCCCCACTCCTCCTCCGGGGCCTTCCGGAACGCCGCCAGCAGATCCTCCGGCCCCGGCCGTTCCCTCGGCTCCTTCGACAGGCACCACTGGACGATCTCCCGTACCGTCCCCGAGAGTTCCGCCACCGCCGGTGGTTCGTGGACCACGTTGTACGCCGTCATGTACGGGCTCCCCGCGTCGAACGGGCCGCGACCCGTCGTCGCGTACACGAGCACCGCGCCCAGCGAGAAGACGTCCGACGCCGCCGTCACCCGGTGCGGGGTCGAGAGCTGTTCCGGGGACATGTACGGGGGCGTGCCGAGGATGCGGCCGGTGACCGTCAGCGTCTGGTGGTCGGGCGCGCGGGAGATGCCGAAGTCGATGACCCGGGGGCCGTCCTCCGTGAGCAGGACGTTGTCGGGCTTGAGGTCGCGGTGGATCACCCGCACCTGGTGCAGCTCACGGAGCGCCTCCACGAGCCCCACCGCCAGGGCGCGCAACTCGGCCCCGGACAGCGGGCCTTCGGATTCGACCCGGTCCCGGAGGGTGCGCCCGGGGACGTACGTCGTCGCCATCCACGGCCGCTCGGCATCCGGGTCCGCGTCGACCACGGGGGCGGTGAACGCGCCGCTGACCCGGCGCGCCGCCCGTACCTCCTGGCGGAAGCGCGTACGGAACTCCGCGTCCGCGGCGAACTGTTCGTGCACGATCTTCAGCGCCACCGGCCGCCCCGACTCGGCCCGGGCCAGGAAGACCGTGCCCATGCCGCCGGAGCCCAGCCGGTCCAGGAGTACGTAACCGCCGATCTCGCGCGGATCGTTGTCCCGCAGTGCCACGTCGTCCCCGTCCCCCCGGCTCGTGTGCCGGAGAGCGTACCGGGTCAGCCGTACAGCGATCTGGCCAGGTACGGGGCCGTCCGGCTCTCCCGGGACGCGGCCACCTCGGCGGGCGGTCCGGCGGCGACCACGCGGCCGCCCTGGTCGCTGCCGCCGGGGCCGAGGTCGACGACCCAGTCGGCGGTGGCGACGACGTCCATGTCGTGCTCGACGACGACCACCGAGTGCCCGGCGTCCACGAGGCCGTGGAGCTGGCGCATCAGGACCTCGACGTCGGCCGGGTGCAGGCCGGTGGTCGGCTCGTCCAGGACGTAGAGGGTGTGGGCGCGGCGCGGCCGCTGGAGTTCGGAGGCGAGTTTGATGCGCTGCGCCTCGCCGCCGGAGAGTTCGGTGGCCGGCTGGCCGAGGCGGAGGTAGCCGAGGCCGACGTCGAGGAGGGTGCGCAGGCTGCGGGCCGCCGCGGGGGTGTCGGCGAAGAAGTCGGCCGCCGACTCGACGGTCAGGTCGAGGACTTCGGCGATCGTGAGGCCCCGGAGGCGTACCTCCAGGGTCTCGGGGTTGTAGCGGGCGCCGTGGCAGTCGGGGCAGGGGGCGTACGTACTGGGCAGGAAGAGGAGTTCCACCGAGACGAAGCCCTCGCCCTGGCAGGTCTCGCAGCGGCCGCCGGGCACGTTGAAGGAGAAGCGGCCCGCCTTGTACCCGCGCGCCCCGGCCTCCTCGGTCTCCGTGAAGAGCTTGCGCACGACGTCGAAGAGGCCGGTGTACGTGGCCAGGTTGGAGCGCGGGGTACGGCCGATCGGGCGTTGATCCACCGTCACCAGGCGCCCCACCCCGGGGAGTTCCTCGGTCAGCGCGTCGACGAGCGTCGACTTCCCGGAGCCCGAGACGCCCGTCACGGCGGTGAGGACGCCGACCGGGAAGGCCGTGTCCACCGCCCGCAGGTTGTGCCGGGTGACCGGTCCCGGCCGCAGCCAGCCCGCCGGTTCCCGCACCGTCCGCGCGGGCGCGGGCGCCCGGTCGAAGAGGAACCGCCGGGTCGCGGACGCCTCGACACCGGCCAGCTCGTCCGGCGGGCCGCTGTGCAGCACCCGCCCGCCGTGCACGCCGGCGCGCGGGCCGACGTCCACGAGCCAGTCGGCGTGCCGGACGACGTCGAGGTGGTGCTCGACGACGAAGACCGAGTTCCCGGCGGCCTTGAGCCGGTCGAGGACCACGAGCAGGGCCTCGGTGTCGGCCGGGTGCAGCCCGGCGGACGGCTCGTCGAGGACGTACACCACGCCGAAGAGGCCGGAGCGCAGCTGGGTGGCGAGCCGCAGCCGCTGCAGCTCGCCGTTGGAGAGGGTGGGGGTGGCGCGGTCCAGGCTGAGGTAGCCGAGGCCGAGTTCGGTGACCGTGCCGATCCGGGCGACGAGGTCCTCGGTGAGGACCCGCGCCGTCTCCGAGGGCTGCGCCGCCGTCGCCACGGCCGTCGAGAGCAGACCGGCCAGAGATGTGAGGGGCAGGGCGGCGAGCTCGGCGACGTTCCGGCCGGCGAAGGTGACCGCGAGGGCCTCGGGCCGCAGCCGGCCGCCGCCGCACGCCGGGCAGGGCGAACTGGTGAGGAAGCGCTCCGCCTTGGTGCGCAGGGACGTGCTCTTCGAGTCGGAGAAGGTACGCATCACATAGCGGCGCGCGCTCATGTACGTGCCCTGGTACGGGCGTTGGATGCGGTCCGCCTCCCGCACCGGGTGCACGGTGACGACCGGCTGCTCGTCCGTGAAGAGGATCCACTCCCGGTCCTTCGCGTCGAGCTCCCGCCACGGCCGGTCGACGTCGTATCCGAGGGTGCCGAGGACGTCCCGCAGGTTCTTCCCCTGCCAGGCGCCCGGCCAGGCGGCGATCGCACCCTCGCGGATCGACAGGTCCGGGTCGGGTACGAGGAGTTCCTCGCTGGTGTCGTGGATCAGCCCGAGGCCGTGGCACGAAGGGCACGCGCCCGCCGCCGTGTTGGGGGAGAAGGCGTCGGAGTCGAGCCTCTCCGCGCCCTCGGGATAGTCCCCGGCCCGTGAGAACAGCATCCGCAGGGAGTTGGAGAGGGTGGTCACCGTACCGACGGAGGAGCGGGCGTTCGGCGAGGACCGGCGCTGCTCCAGGGAGACCGCGGGCGGCAGCCCGGTGATCTCGCCGACCGCGGGCGCCCCCACCTGGTGGATCAGCCGCCGCGCGTACGGGGCCACCGACTCGAAGTAGCGGCGCTGGGCCTCGGCGTAGATCGTCCCGAAGGCCAGCGACGACTTGCCGGAGCCGGAGACCCCGGTGAACACGACGAGCGCGTCGCGCGGGATGTCGACGTCGACCCCGGCGAGGTTGTGCTCGCGGGCGCCTCGGACGCGGACGTACGGATCATGGGGCGTGTCGTGCATGCGGCGACCTTATCGAATGGTGCGCGTTTGCCCCGTTCGGTCCCCGGTCGACCCTGGGGCCTGTCCGGCGGATCAGGGCCGGACAGGCCCTGGAGCGCGCGCCGACGTGAGCCGACCGGTGCGCTGATGCCCGGGCGGGGACCCATGGGACATGGCCCGGCACCCGGCTCAGGTTCCGGGGAGGATGCGACGCGTCTCGTAGGCCCACATCGCGATCTCGACCCGGTTCCGGGCGCCGAGTTTGGCCATCAGGCTGGCCAGATGCGTCTTCACCGTGCTGAGGCTGATGTGCAGTGCATCGGCGATCTCGGTGTTGGTCAGCCCGCGGGCGACGGCGAGGAGCACCTGCTCCTCGCGGACGGTGACGGGGGAGACCGGCTGGGCCACGGGCCGCCCGGCGGGCAGGTCCGCGAACGCCTGGAGCAGACGGACGGTGACGCTGGGCGCGATGAGCGCCTCACCGTCGGACGCCGACCGTACGGCCTGGGCCAGAAGGTCCGGTCCCGTGTCCTTGAGGAGGAATCCGCGGGCGCCGGCACGCAGCGCGCCGTAGACGTACTCGTCGAGGTCGAACGTGGTGATGACGACCACGGCCAGCGGGTCGGCGACGCCCGGGCCGGCGACCGACCGGGTGGCCTCGAGTCCGTCGAGTACGGGCATGCGGATGTCGAACAGGCAGACGTCGGGGCGCAGTTCGCGGGCCAGACGTACCGCTTCCCGTCCGTCGGCGGCCTCGCCGACCACCTCGATGCCGGGCTGGGCGTTCAGAATGATCCGCAGCCCGGTGCGGATGATCGTCTGGTCGTCAGCGACGAGGACGCGAATGGGCACCGCTCTCGCTCCTCGCTCTCGGCAGTTCGGCTTCGACGTGCCAGCCCCGGTCGGTACCGGGGCCGGCTCGTAGTGTGCCGCCGAGCAGGGTCGCGCGCTCGCGCAGTCCGGTAAGTCCGTATCCGTCGCGGCCCCGGCCGGTGCGCCGGCCGTTGTCGCGCACGCTCACGCGTACCGTGTGCCGTTCCGCGGTGACCCGGACGACGAGCTCGGTCGCGTCGACCGCATGGCGCAGCGCGTTGGTCACCGACTCCTGCACGATCCGGTAGACGGCCGCGTCCACGGCCGGGGGCAGCGCGTCCAGTTCGCCGTCGAGCCCCAGGTCGACCCTGAGGCGACCACCCGGGGTGCGCACCAGGCGCTCCAGATCCGCGACTCCGGCGGGGGGCGCCAGCTCGGCGCCGACCCCGCGGTCGCGCAGCGCGGCGACCATGGCGCGCATTTCCTCCAGCGTGCGCGCCCCTTCCTCCTCGACCCCCTCCAGCGCCTCGACGGCGGCGGACGGGTCGATGCCCGCGAGCACCCGGCCCGCCTGGGCGATGATCACCATGGCCGACACGTGGTGGGCCACCGTGTCGTGCAGTTCCCGGGCGAGCTGCTCGCGCTCGCGGGAGCGCACCTGCTCCAACTGCCGCTCGCGAGCGGTCCCCCGGAACCGCACGGCGGCCCCGACCACACCGGGCAGCAGCAGGAAGGCGAGGCCCACGACGTTCTCGAGGAACGGGGTCTCGTCCATGACGGAACACAGCACGCCGGCCGCGAGGATCACCGCACCGCCCAGCACGATCTCGCGTCCCGATCCCCACCGGGGCAGCGCGTACACCAGCACGAGCACGACCCCGCTGGTGTACAGGCCGACGGGCTCGCGCGGTACGACGACGAGCGAGACCACCGGAAGCAGGACCACCGAGCCGAACGCCAGCGTCACCATCGCCAGCGGGCGGGTCCGGCGCCACAGGAGCAGCAGGCACAGCCACACGGCGCACACCACCGCCACCGGCCGCCACGCGACGTCCTCGCGCAGGGTGGCCTCCAGCACCACACCGGCAAGGCCCGCGGCGAGCAGCGCCCAGTCCCGCCACACCCGGACGGGGGCGTCGGGCGGCCGGGGTTCGGTCCACAGGGTTCGCAGGTCGTCTCGGAGCACGGTTCTCAGCCTAGGGGCCGCGGCGTGCCGCGCATCGGCCGAAAGTACGGGTCGTCACTCCGCCCCGGGGCCGACGGATCCGCGGCCCGCGGGCCGATGCCGCGGAGCGCCGTGGCGACGACCCTCGGCATCGGCGGCCGTACAAGGACGGCCGACGAGGTGGTTGGAGGAACCGATGCTCTCGAAAGCCCTGTTGCGCCTGGGCACAAGCGCCGCCCGTCATCCCTGGCGGGTGATCGCGGCATGGCTGATCGCCGCCGCGCTCGTCGTCCTCGCCGCCGTCGCCTTCGGCGGGCGGACCGCGGACTCGATGACCGCTCCGGGACTGGACTCCCAGCGGGCCGCGGAACTGATCGAGCGGGCAGGCACCGGCCAGGAGGGGATGACCGCCCAAGTGGTCGTCACCCCCTTCGACGACGGTGCGACGTTCTTCGACGACGACGGCGCGCGCACCGCTCTCACGCGGCTGCGGACCGAGGTGGAGCGGCTGCCGCACGTGCTCGGCACGAGCGACCCGGCGGGTGCGCTCGACGCGGGCGGGGACACCGCCGTGCGCGGCGGCCTCGTCTCGGCCGACGGGCGGATCGCGGTCGTCCGGGTGCAGTACCCCGACCAGAGCCGGCTGTCGGCCGAAGACCTCGACGCCCTCGTCGAACTCGGCGGCCGGCTGCGCGCCGAACTGCCCCTGCGCATCGAGATGGGCGGGAACCTCTTCTACGTCTTCTCCGACCCCGACGGCGGCGTGAGCGAGCTGATCGGCCTCCTCGCCGCGGCCGCGATCCTGTTCCTGTCGTTCGGTTCGCTCGTCGCCGCCGCGCTGCCGATCGGCATGGCGGTCTTCGGGCTGACCGTCGGGGTCGCCACGATGACGGTACTCGCGGGCGTGACGGACGTCCCGACCTTCGCACCGGTCCTGGGCAGCATGGTCGGGCTCGGAGTGGGCATCGACTACGCGCTGTTCGTGCTCGCCAGACACCGGGAGTACCTCGCGCGCGGGCTCGATCCCCGCGAGGCGGCCGGACGGGCGGTGGCAACGGCGGGGCGGCCGGTGGTCTTCGCCGGCGGCACCGTCGTCGTGTCGATCCTCGGCCTGGCGGTCGCGAACGTGCCGTTCATGACGGTGGGCGGGTTCGCCGTCTCGATCGTCGTCCTGACCATGGTGCTCGCATCGGTGACGCTGCTTCCGGCCTTCCTCGGCGCCGCGGGCCCGCGCCTGGCCCGGGCCGGCCGGATCGGCCGGGCACTTCGGGCGGGGCGCCTGGTCCGATTCGGACGGCGGCGGGACACGGAGGCGGGCGCCGTCCCCGCCGCCGGGTGGCGCCGCTGGATCGGGCACGTCAGCCGGCACCCGGTGCCGTACGCGGTCGGCGCGGCGGGGCTGCTGCTGACCGCGACGCTGCCCGTGCTCGGCCTGCGCGTCGGCCTGCCCGACGACGGCTCGCTGCCCCACAGCCGTACCGAGCGCCGGGCCTACGACCTCGTCGCCGAGGGGTTCGGCCCGGGCACCAACGGTCCCCTCGTCATCGCCGCGGACCCCGCCGGTGATCCGGGCGTGCTGGACCGACTCGTCGGGGCGGTCGCGGCGGATCCGGGCATCGCATCCGTCGCGCCGACGCACCTCGATCGGGCCACCGGCATCGCGACCCTCGTGGTGTTCCCGACCACCAGCCCTCAGGACGAGGCCACGGCCGACACCATCGCCCGGCTGCGCACCGACGTGCTGCCCACGGCGATCGGGCACGGCCCGGCCAGGGCCCACGTCGGCGGCGCCGCCGCGAGCCTGTCCGATGTGGGCCGACGCACCAGCCAACGCCTGCCGGTGCTCGTCGCCACCGTGCTGGGGATGTCGTTCCTGCTGCTGATGCTGGTCTTCCGCTCGGTACTCGTACCGCTCAAGGCGGTACTGCTGAACCTCCTGAGCATCGGCGCGGCCTACGGCATCATGGTCGCGGTCTTCCAGTGGGGCTGGGGAGGCGCACTCATCGGGCTGGAAGCGACGGTTCCGATCGTGTCGTTCATCCCGATGTTCCTCTTCGCGATCCTGTTCGGCCTGTCGATGGACTACGAGGTGTTCCTCCTCTCCCGCGTACGCGAGGAGTACCTGCGCACCGGCGACAACCGCACGGCGATCGTCGAGGGCATCTCGGGCACCGCCCGGATCATCACCTCGGCCGCCCTCATCATGGTGGCGGTGTTCCTGTCCTTCGCCGTCGCCGAGGACCCCTCCACCAAGATGTTCGGGCTCGGCCTGGCCACCGCGATCTTCATCGACGCCACGGTCGTACGCATGGTGCTGGTACCGGCGACCATGACACTCCTCGGCCGGACCAACTGGTGGCTGCCGAAGTGGCTGGACCGGATGCTTCCCCGCGGCCCGGTCGGCACCGACGACACCGACGCGGAATCCACGGGTGAGGCCCCGCGTCCACGGCTGGTCGACCGTTGACCGGTGGATCCCCCGTCGTCAGGCGCCCCGTGCCGTCAGGCCCACCGCCCGGGCGAGACGGCGGTACGACTCGCTCAGCGCCGCCCGATCGTACGTGCTCGTGGTGACGAGGACCTCCTGCGCCCCGGTCTCCTTCACCGCCCGCTCAAGCGCCTCGGCCACCTGCTCCTCAGTGCCGTACACGTGCCCTTCGAGCCCCGCCTCGTAGAAACCGCGCTGCTTCTCCGTCATCGACAGCCCCTCGATCCGCTCGGGCGCGGCGAGCGGCGGGAAGGTGCCGCGGGTGCGCGAGTGCGCGAGCGACCAGGCCTCCGGGATCAGCAGCCGCCGCGCCTCCGCCTCGGTGGCGGCCACCGCGACCGTCCCGGCGACGACCACGTACGGCTCGGCGGCCCACGGGGACGGTCGGAAGGCGGCGCGGTACGTGTCGACGGCCTTGAGGAGCCGGTTCCGGCCGCGCAGGTCGCCGATGACCAGGGGCAGCCCGGCCGCCGCGGCGATCCCGGCACCCTCCCCGGTCGCGAGGACGAAGGGCGGAACCCGCAGGCCCTCGGCGGGCCGGGCGTGCACCTGCGGGTGGGCCGTCTGCTCGCCGGTGAACCAGCCGAGGAGCTCGGCGAGCTGCTCCCCGAACCGGTCGGCCTCCTCCTTGGCCCGGCCGAGGGCCCGGCGGACGCCGTCCGTGAACCCCACCGAACGGCCGATCCCCATGTCGATCCGGCCGGGGAAGAGGGACTCAAGGACCCCGAACTGCTCGGCCACGACCAGCGGCCGGTGGTTCGGGAGCATCACCCCTCCCGTACCGACCCGGACCGTGGAGGTCGCGGCGGCGACGGCGGCGGCGAGGACCGTGGGCGCCGAACCGGCGACCCCGGGCACGCCGTGGTGCTCCGACACCCAGAACCGGTGGTAACCGAGGGCCTCCACCTCCCGGGCGAGGCGCACGGTGTCGCGCAGCGCCTGAGGAGCGTCCTCGCCCTCCCGGGTGCGGGAGCGGTCGAGGACGGAGAAGCGGACGCCGTCGAGGAAGGTGCTCACGGAGGGTGCAACGTGCACGGGGCCGGGAGGGATTCCCCGGCGGCCTTCCGGCGACCGGGGCGGGCTCGCCGGCCGGGGCCCCGGCTGCGGCGGTGATCGGCCGGGGCCCCGGCCGCGGAGGTGATCGGCCGAGGCCCCCGCCCCGCCGGTGATCGGCCGAGGCCCCGGTCGCGACGGTGCTCGGCCGGGGCCCGCGGCCTCGCCCACACGGTCCGGAAGGCCGTCGATCCGCACTCCGCCCGCGTTGCGGGAAAGCTCGGGGCGGGTAGGCCTGCCCGTGGTACGAACCCTGATCACTCACCCACGACGGAGGGAACGCGGCATGGACCACGATGCGACGAAGGGGCGGCCGGTGTCGGCGGCGGAGCTGTTCGACGGTCTGGGGATCGAGTACGAACGTGCCTTCGTCCGGCTGCCGGCCCAGCTGGCGGCGATCGAGTGGCTCACCGCACGGCTGGGCGCGGGGGCCAGGGTCCTCGACGTCGGCAGCGGGACCGGACGCCCGGTGGCCGACCTCCTGGTGCGCGCCGGCTGCGAGGTGACCGGCATCGACGTGTCCGGCGAGATGGTCGCCCTCGCGGGCGCGCAGGTGCCCGGGGCCCGCTTCGAGCAGTGCGACGTGCGCGCCTTCGACGCGCCGGAGGGCCACTTCGACGCGGTGTGCGCGTTCTTCCCGCTGATGATGATGAGCCGGGCGGAGGCGGCCGCCGCCCTGAAGCGCATGGCGGGCTGGCTGGCGCCGGGCGGCTTCCTGGTGACGGCGACCGTGCCCGCGGACGTGGAGGACGTGGAGATCGTCTGGATGGAGCGCACGGTCAGGGTCTCCAGCTTCTCGGTGGAGGAGTACCTGCGCCTCCAGCGGGAGGACTGCGGCCTCGACGTGCTCCACCACGAGCTGTCGGTCTTCGACCCGGACGACGACCGCGCGGCGCCCGAGGACCACCTCTTCACCTACGCCCGCCGCCCGGCCCCCACGGGGACGCCCGAGGTCTGACGTATCGTCAATTGACGCTGCATCAGTTATTGACGCTTCATCAGTCCGGTCACAGAATGCGGTCACCCGACGGAGGGATCGCCCGTGCCTCGACCGTTGCGCGTCATCGCCGCCACCTTCGCCCTGCTCCTCGTCACCGCCTGCAACTCCGCGTCCACCGGCGGAAGCGCCCCTTCCTCCTCCTCCGTACGCGGAGTCACCGACGACACGATCAAGGTCGGCGGCATCGTCTCCATGACGACCGCCAGCGGCTACTCCAAGAAGGACACCGACCTCGGCGCCCGCGCCCGCTACGACCGGGCCAACGCCGAGGGCGGGGTCAACGGACGGAAGATCGAGTACCTCGGGGCCGAGGACGACGGCCAGGACCCCGCCAGGAACCTGGCCGCGGCCCGCAAGCTCGTCCAGCAGGACAAGGTCTTCGCCGTCTCCCCGATGAGCTCGGTCACCTTCGCCGGGGCCGACTTCCTCGACGCCCAGAAGGTCCCGACGGTGGGCTGGGGCACGCTCCCCTCGTTCTGCGGGCCCGCGCACCTCTACGGCTTCAACGGCTGCCTCGTCCCGATGCCCGGCGGCACGCTCAACCAGACCTGGCCCGAAGGCCTCGCGACCGTCCTCGGCGGCGCGCACGGCAAGTCGGTCGCGCTGATCGCCGGCGACAGCGACGCCGGCAAGTTCGGCATCCGTACCTTCACCCAGGGCTTCAAGGCGGCCGGCTTCCGGGTCGCGTACGCCAAGGCCGTGGTGCCCGCGACCTCGATGCCCAGCGACTGGTCGGCGTACACCAAGGAGATCCTCCGCTCCGGCCCCGGCGGCCGCGCACCCGACGCCGTGGTCTCCGTGATGCAGACGCCGTACAACATCGGCCTGTTCACCGCGCTCAAGCGGTCCGGCTACAAGGGCGTCATCTCCGACCCGACGGACTACGACCCCGGGCTGCTCGCGAAGGACGCGACGAAGCAGGCCCTCGACGGGGTGCACGTACTGCTGCAGTTCCAGCCTTTCGAGTCGGACAGTCCCGCGATGCGGCAGTTCAAGGCCGACATCAAGAAGGCCGCCGGCGGCAAGGACGTCCCCCTCGACATGCACATGATGACGGGGTACATGAGCGCCGATCTCTTCCTCTCGATCGCCGCGAAGGCCGGCAAGGACCTCACCGTCGACTCCTTCCAGAAGGCCGCCCGAGGCTTCTCCGACACCGGGACGCTCGTGGGCGACCGCACCGAGCCCAAGGGGCAGAAGGAGAGCTTCGGCTGCGGCGCGCTCGTCCGGCTGAAGAACGGGCGGTACGAGGTGGCCGTGCCGTTCAAGTGCTATCCGCCGATCCCCTTCGGTTGAGGGGCGCGTCACGTGGGTGACCTGCTGGGCTTCGTCCTGAGCGGGCTGGTCTCGGGCGCGCTGTACGCGCTGCTCGCGACCGGGCTCGTCCTGTCCTACTCCGCCTCCGGGCTCTTCAACTTCGCGCACGGAGCCACCGCCTACCTTTGCGCGCTCGCCTTCTACGAGCTCCACTCCGGCTTCGGCTGGCCGGCCGTCCCCACCGCCCTGCTCCTGGTGTTCGTGGTGGCGCCCGGCCTCGGCTGGGGCCTTGACCGGCTGATGTTCAGAAAGCTGGCCGGGGTCGGCGAGACGGCGCAGATCGTGGCCACGATCGGCCTGCTCGTCGCGCTGCCCGCGGCCGGACTGTGGGTGGTCGAACTCCTGGAGCGGGCGGGCGCCCCGGTCAAGCCCGCCGAGAACCAGTTCGGGCTGCCGGGCGTCGGGCCGAGCCCCGCGGTGTCCTGGCAGCCGCTCGACGGGGTCGGCATCGACTCCGACCAGCTGATCACCTGGATCGCCACCGCCCTCGCGGCGGCCGGACTGTGGGCCCTGATGCGGCACACCCGGCTCGGCCTGCGGCTGCGGGCGGCGGTCGACGACCGGGCGCTGACCGAGCTGCGGGGCATCAGCGCGGACCGGCTGTCCTCGATCGCGTGGATGCTGTCGTCCGGCCTCGCGGGCCTCGCCGGCGTCCTCGCCACCCCGCTCCTCGGGCTCTCCGCGCACGACTACACGCTGTTCCTGTTCGTCTCGGCCACCGCCGCGGTCCTCGGCCGCTTCGCGTCGGTGCCGCTCGCCTTCGCCGGCGGCCTCGGGCTCGGGGTGCTGCAGAACCTGGTGGCGGGGTACGCGTCGTTCGCCGAGGACATCACCGGCTTCCGCACGGCCGTACCGTTCCTCATCCTCTTCGCCGGTCTCGTCCTCCTGGGGCGGCGCCGTCGCCGGGCGGCGGGCACGGCGGCCGCGGACCCACCGCCCGTCGAATACCTCGCCGGGAAGGGCTGGGGCCGCCGCTGGGGCGCGTGGCTGGTGGCCGGCGTGCTCCTCGGCACGGCGTTCTACACCGTCACCACACCCTTCTGGAGCGGGATCCTGGCCCAGGGACTCGCGATCGGGCTCGTGTTCATGTCGTTCACGGTGGTCACCGGCCTCGGTGCGATGGTGTCGCTGGCCCAGGCGACGTTCGTGACCGCCGCCGCTCTCGTCGCGGGACTGCTGATGAGCCACGGCTGGCCCTTCGTCGCCGCCGCGGCGGTCGGAACGGCGGCCGCGGCCCTGCTCGGCGCGGTGGTCGCGCTGCCCGCACTGCGGCTCGGGGGCAGAACACTGGCCCTGGCCACCCTGGCGCTCGCCTTCCTGGCGGACCAGGTGCTCTTCCAGCTCGGATGGCTGCGCAACGGCGACACCGGCTGGGAGATCCCGCGGCCGGTGGCCGGACCCGTGGACCTCGGCGACGACCGGGCGATGGGACTCGCACTCGTCCTGCTCAGCGGGGTGCTCGTCGCGCTCCTCACCCGGCTGCGCGGCTCCCGCTGGGGCCGGGCCGTCCTCGCGGTCCGCTCGGCCCCGGAGGCCGCCGCGGCGTCGGGCGTCTCGGTGGTACGGACGAAGCTCCTGCTCTTCACGGTGTCGGCGGGCCTCGCGGGCTTCGGGGGAGTGCTCTACGCCTCGTACAACACCAGGATCACGGCCACGGACTTCACGGCGATGACGGGCCTGGTCTGGCTGGCGGTCGTGGTCGCGGCGGGGGTGCGCAGACCGCAGTTCGCCGTGGTGGCGGGGCTCGTCTTCGCGGTGGTCCCGCACCTGATGACGGAATACGTCACGGAGTCCGCGCATCTGCCGGTGATCCTCTTCGGCCTGGCGGGGCTCGCGCTGGCGAACGACCCGGACGGGTACTGCGCGGCGCTGCCGTCGAGGCTGGCCGCGCGGCGCGCGGCGAAGGCAGGGGCGGCCGACCCCGTCTCGCGAGGCGGGACCGACACCACCGCGCGAACGACGAAGCCGCACGTCGACGCCTCCGGCGCGGTCACGGAATCGCGCGGCGGTTCGGGCGCGACCGAGCCCCGGCCCTTCATCGCCGGTGTCGGAGGCGCGGCCGCGGAATCGCGCGGCGAGCTGCCGGGCGCGCTCGAGCTCGGCGGCGTGCACGCCGGGTACGGCGGCGCGCCCGTGCTGCACGGCGTGGACCTCGTGGTGCGCGCCGGCGAGGTGCTGGTGCTGCTCGGGCCCAACGGGGCCGGGAAGTCCACCCTCTGCCGGGTGGCGGCGGGACAGCTGCGGCCGGCCCGCGGTCTCGTACGGGTACGGGGCGAGGACGCCACCCGCGACGCGGCGGTCGCCCGGGCACGCCGCGGGGTGCGGCTGGCCCCCGAGGGGCGGGGGATCTTCGCCGGGCTCTCGATCGAGGAGAACCTCGCCCTGCAGCTGACGGAGGCCGAGGACCGCGACGCCGTGTACGAACGCTTCCCCGCCCTCGCCGCCCGCCGAACCGTCCCCGCCGGGTCCCTGTCGGGCGGCGAGCAGCAGCTCCTCGCCCTCGCCCCGCTCCTCCAGCGACCGCCGGCGGTCCTCGTCGCCGACGAACCGTCCCTCGGCCTGGCGCCCCGCGTCGTGGACGAGGTCTTCCGTCTCCTGACCGAACTCCGCGACCACGGCACCGCGTTGGTCCTCGTGGAGGAGAAGGCGGCCGAGGTGCTCGGCATAGCCGACACCGTCGCGTACCTCGCACAGGGCGGGATCGCCTGGTCCGGACCGCGGTCCGAGGTGGACCGGGACCGGCTCGCCGAGGCCTACCTGGGGACGGGAGTCCACCGATGAGCCGCAGGCTGCTCCGCGCGAGCGGGATCGACGTCCGCTTCGGCGGCGTCCGCGCCCTGCGCGACGTGACCGTCTCCGTCGGCCCCGGCGAGATCTGCGGCCTCATCGGGCCGAACGGCGCGGGCAAGACGACGCTCTTCGACGTGCTGTCGGGGATGCGGCGGCCGGACGCGGGAACGATCGCGTACGACGGTACGGACATCACCCGCCGGTCCCCCGTCTGGCGGGCCCGGCACGGCATCCGCCGCACCTTCCAACGCCAGCAGCTCTTCGGCCAGTTGACGGTCGCGGACAATCTCCTCGTCGCACAGGACTGGCGGGGCGGCGTACGGCCCGCGGCGCGCCGCCACCGGGAACGGGCCGCCGCCGTGCTCCACGAGTGCGGGCTGGACGCGCTCGCCGACTCGTACGCGGGCGGCCTGCCCGTAGGACAGGCCCGCATGGTCGAACTGGCCCGCGCGCTCGCCGACCCGCCCCGGGTCCTGCTCCTGGACGAGCCCGCGTCCGGGACGACCGCCGAGGAGCGCCGCGGACTCGCCGCCGTCATCCGTCACATGGCCGACGAGGAGAACTGCGCGGTGCTGCTCGTCGAGCACGACGTGGCCTTCGTGATGGAGCTGTGCTCGCGCGTCGTGGTCCTCGACCTCGGCCGGGTCCTCGCCGAAGGGACGGCGGCCGAGATCCACGCGGACCCGGCGGTGCGGGAGGCGTACCTCGGCGCCGGCCCCGGAAGCGCGGAATGAGAAGCACCCCGATCGGTCTCCGCCCCCCGCCTGGCCCCCTTCATCCCGGACCGTGACCGAGACCCTGCCGAGTCGTCTGCGTGTGAGGTTTGAGTGGAAAGCTCCGTCCGCCCACCATGGGGGCATGAGCCACGAATTCCAGAGCCGGATCCTTGACATCACCACTGGGGCAGCGGAAACGGTCTACGACCTGACCCGGGAGTGCTCCTCTTTCCTGGCCGAGGTGGCACAGGGCAGGGACGGGCTCCTGAACGTCTTCACACCGCACGCGACCATGGGGGTGGCGTTGATCGAAACGGGTGCGGGCAGCGACAGCGACCTCCTGGCCGCCCTCCACCAGCTCCTTCCCGCGGACGAACGCTGGCAGCACCGCCATGGAAGCCCGGGCCACGGCCGTGACCACGTGTTGCCGGCCATCGTTCCGCCGCATGCGACGATCCCTGTGATCGGCGGTGAACTGGCCTTGGGCACCTGGCAGTCGGTGTGTCTGGTGGACACCAACATCTCTAATCCCAACCGTCAAGTGCGGTTGAGCTTCCTGAGCTGATCGGGGCGATCAAGATCGTCCTGGGTGTGGCCGCCGATTCTCCTTACGCTCCGGCGAAACGGGAGAAAGATGCGCGGTACCACCATGAACGAAGTCGAGCGGCCGTACGACGGCTGCGGAAAGTGCCTGCTCGGCGTACGCAGGCTGTCGCGGGTCAAGGCTGCCACGACCTCGCCCGAGCGGCAGCGGGAGGACGTGCTGACGGCTGCAGCGGCCGTCGGCGGCCACATCATCGACTGGGCGGACGACTGGGAGGTCTCCGGCGCCACCGATCCGATGACCCGCCCGAAGCTCGGCCCGTGGCTCCGCGACGAGCGGGGCAAGTACGACGGGCTCGTCGCCGCTGCCGTCGACCGGCTCGGCCGCAACGTGGTCGACTGCCTCAACACCGGCTACAAGATGCGCGACGAGGGCAAGCTCCTCGTCTCCTACGGACACGAGGGCGTCTGGAACCTCGACGACCCCAACGACGAGAACCGCTTCACGATGGAGGCGTGGGGCGCACAGATGGAGCTGCGCGCCATTCAGCGGCGCAACCGTGACGCCACCAAGAAGATACGCGCGGCCGGCCGGCCCAAGGGCAAGCCCTCCTACGGCTTCCGGTACGTGCGCACCGTGCCCAACGGCCGGGTCGAGCGTGTCGAGCTGCATCCTCACGCGGCCGAGGTCCTGCGAACCGTCGCCAGCCGTATCCTGGCCGATCCTGAGAATGTGTCGCCCAGCAGCGAGGCCGCTCGCCTCAACCGGCTCGGGGAGCTGGCGCCGGTCGACCACCTTGCGGTCATGTACGGGAAGCCGGCGGCCGGCCGGCCCTGGTATCCCACGAGTCTGCGCAACATGCTGCTGTCCGAGGCGGCCATGGGGTACCTCGTCCATCAGGGCAAGCCTGTCATCGATCGGTCAGGGAAACCGGTGCGTCTGTGCGAGGGGTTGTGGAACCGCACCACGCACAACGCGCTGAAGGAGATCCTATGCGCCCGCGACACCCCGTTTCGGGGCCGTAAGTCCAACCGGTCGTACCTTCTGACGGAAGTGGCCGTGTGCGGCCAGTGTCACAACCGTCTCTTCACCCAGACGTCCGCCGATGCCCCGCCTCGTTACGCCTGCACCGTCCGGAACAAGGGCTGGAGGAACGCACAGCACTGCCGCCCGGCTCCCAACATGCGCGTCGCCAACCTGGACGCCCTGGTCGAGGCATGGTTCCTGGAGAAGTTCGGGCACGGCGCGATCATGGAGACGGTCTACGACGCTGGCAACGGCGTCGCTGACCGCATCGCCGAGGTCGAGGCCAGCCGGAAGCGGCTGCGCAGCGACCGCGAGGCCGGCCTCTACGACGCTCCCGACGACGCTCAGTGGTACCGCGAGCGGTACAGCGAGCTCTCCCACGAGCTTAGGGAGCTGGAGAACGAACCCCAGCGCCCGCCCGGCATGGTGCAGCGCCCCACCGGAGAGACCGTGGCGGACCGGTGGACGAACGCTCCCGACGTCCAGGCCCGCAAAGAGATCCTCCTGGACTTCTGTGTCAGGGTGACCGTGTACCCGGCCTCGGCTCCTGTCCGATGGGTCCCTGGACTCCTGCACGGTCCGGACCGAGATCCGCAGCAACACGGCGACCGGACACCGAAGCGCTGAGGACTCCGATACCAGAGGATCCCGGCGCCGCCAAGACGGGCCCGCTGGTGCACGCTCGGCCTGAAAACCGGGCGAATTCCAGGAGCAACTCATGGCACATGCCACACCTTCTCCCTCGGGCTCTCTCATGGCGACTGCAGACCTGGGGCGATGGGACGGTAGCCGGACCGGCTGGGTCGTCGTCATGGACGACGGCCCAGCCGCCGAGGACTTGGCGACGTATCTGGGTGGAAAGGTTATGGCTCAGCCCCGGGCCGGTGCAGCAGGCATCGAAGTTCTGCTGGACACGGACTCCATCGAGGTGGAGCTGTGCGAACCCGTACCGAAGAGGGGGCTGAAGTCACCCGGCACACTTCTGCTGCGGCTTGCTCGCGCCAGGAACTTCGGTGTGTTCGAGCTGGCCTCGGCCCGCTGGGAGGTGGGCAAGGGAGTGAACAGGTTGATGGAGGAGGCATCGGAGCGACCCCTCCCGGCGCGTTTCGTCCTGAGCATTGCCACAAGGGTGATCACTACCCGATCGGGCACGGTGATCAGGTATGTGCAACCGCGGCTCACATACCCCGGCCACTCTTGGCGGATTCCAGCGGTCATCGCAACACATTGACGGTCAGGAAAGTACTCGGCTGTGTGCCTCTCGCCCGAAGGGGCGGGAGGCACCTTGCTTTCATACGAGGCGTGATCGGGCTCACTTCCATGGCTGCGTATCGGACTCGAAGGCTGCCCCGTCGTACTGGTGTGTACAGCCATTCACCCGTGCAAGGAGCCGTGAAATGACGCCCCACCCCGATCCGTCTCCCGCGCTCGACGTACTGCCGCAGCCCCTGATCGCGGCCGCCCAGGCCGCGCGCCGTGAGTTCCTGGCTGCTCTGGAGCCGCTGCGGGGCGAGCTGTTCCGGTACTGCCGTCGTCTGACCGGAAGCGTCTGGGACGCCGAGGACCTGGCCCAGGAGACGCTCGCCCGAGCCCTCACACGCGCCGCGCAGTCCCACCAGGCGGTCGAGCGCCCGATGGCGTGGCCGGTGCGGATCGCGACGAACGCCTACCTCGACCAGGTCCGCCGCCCCGCCCCGCTCCTCGTCGAGCCGGCCGAACGGGCGGCGCCCGTCCTCGCCGATCCTGCCGAAGTGCGCGACGCGCTTGCAGAGGTGACCACCCTGCTGGCACCCCAGGAGCGTGCCGCTGCCGTACTCAAGGGCGTGTTCGACCTGCCGCTGAAGGAGATCGCCGCCATGCTCGGCACCACCGAGGGGGCGGTCAAGGCCGCGCTGCACCGGGGCCGCGGACGGCTCACCACTCCCGACCGGGGCACTCTCGATTGCGCGGCCCGGGCGGCTACTTCACCGAGGGCATGGAGCGGCGCCGGGTGAGGAAGCTCTTCGCCGACCTGTCGCCGGAGGAGGGGGTGGAGATGTATGGCTTTCGGCACGACTTCGCCTCGAACGCCCTCGGCAACAACATCCCCATCACCGACGTGGCGGAGTGGATGGGGCACAAGTCCATCGAGGAGACGTACCGGACCTACCGACACCTGATGCCGGGCAGTATCACCAAGGCTGCCCGGATCCTGGACGCCGGTCTTTGGGAGGCGGCCTGAGGAGTGCATGGGGGAGGGGGAGCTCCCCGGTGTGAGGGAAGATGATCAGCATCCTCATGGATACCTCCAGGTGAGATTAGCAGGCAGGTCGCTGACCTGTGTTTTCGCAGTTCAGGGCAAGTGTGCCGGTTTGTCGATCTTGGCGGCCCGTGGCGCTCGGGGGCGGTTCCGCGCGGTACTGATGCTGACTTTCCTGATGGCGCGTCAGCTTTGGGTCGCGAGAGCGAGCTTTGCGAGTGCGCATCACGGAGCAATTATCGGCGCAGGGATGCGAGTGCGCACCGATGCCCCACCGATTGGATCCGGACGATCTCGAACCCCCCCGGGGTGCTCTGGGGTCGGGATGCCGCGAGGGTGAGTGTCGAGGTGGTCATGGTGATGGGACGGAGCCTTCCGTGCGGTGACCGCCCGATGAGGCTTGCTGCTTGATGTGTCGATCGCTGCAGGCGCCGGCAGGGTAGAGGGCATGCGCATCTTGGTTCTTGGCGGTTCGTGGTTCCTCGGTCGGTCGGTGGCACAGGCTGCTCTTGCCCGAGGTCGGTCGGTCACGACCTTCAACCGGGGGCGGTCGGCTCCTGACGGGTGTGGAGGCGGCCAGAGGTGACCGGACTTGCCGCGGTGATCTGGAGTCGCTCGCTGCCGTCGGTCTATGGGATGCGGTCGTGGACACGTCCGCATCCCAGCTGGCGCCTCGGCAGGTGTTGGAGAACATCTGGCTCCGTACGAAGCGCTACGACGCAAACGGCAAGGTCAGAAGCGGTACGGGCGGGGTCTGCTACATCTTCTGGCCGGTCAAGTCAGCACCAAGTCAGCACCGCGCGCTGCAGGCGCTCGGCCTGGCGTGAGCATGTGCGGCCCGACGGCCGTCTCGACGACCTGACGGCAGCGCTCCTGGCCGTCCTGCGTGAGGTGGCCGTACCGGTCCACCGTGACCTTGATCGACCGATGTCCGAGCCAGCGAGACACCTCGTGAATGGACACTCCGTTGGTCAGGGCCACGGTGGTCCATTTATGCCGCAGGTCGTGCGGGTTGTATGCGGGAAGCTCGAGCCGCTTGATGGCGCGATCCCACGACTTGCGCAGAAGATCGGGATACGGCATTCCGCCGCTCGCATTGCGGATCGGAAGCCGGTCGATGAACGGCTCAAGGGAAGCAGGCACGGGTATGTCGCGCCACTCGCCTTCTTTCCGATGCTTCAACGGGGCGTATTTCGGTGTGTACTTTCCGGAGGTGTCCTTGTAGCGAATCACCTGCCGCCGGATTCGAAGGGTGCCGTCGCGCATGTCCTCCGGGAAGACTCCCAGGGATTCCCCTATTCGAAGTCCGCAACATGTCATGAGCCATATCGCCGGAGACAGGCGAGGTCCGATCTCCTTGGCGATGGCGGTTATCTCGTCGAAGCTGGGAAGTTTCCTGTCGTCGACAGGAATGACAGGGTTCTCCAGCTTCTCGGCCTGAGTCATGGGATTCACAGGAATCCGCCTATGGCGCATGGCGTGGGAGAACAGCGCCGAGAGGGCTATGTGCCGGGACTCGATGGTGTTGAGGGCCGCCCCATCCCGGCGCCAACGTGCGTACAGGCCCTCGATGTCCGCTGCGGTGACCTGCGAGATCATCTTGCTCCCCAGGTGGGGGACCACGTGGAGGCGGACGATGCGCTCGTACGACTCGAGGGTGCCGGCGGAAGCGGTCTTCTTCGCGAGCCAGTCGTCCGCGTACCGGCGAAGTGACACCTTGCCGGCGTCGGGGTCGACGTAGATGTTCTCGCGCTTGTCGCCTTCCATCTTGGTAGCGAAGTCGACCGCGTCCTTCTTTCGGGAGAACGACTTCTCCCGCTGACGCCCAGTGCGTCCGCCCGGCTCCCTGTAGCGGACGGTCCATCGCTTGCCGGACACGGCAGAACCGTTGTCGATGATTTGAGCCAACCTGTTCACCCATCTCTGCTCGCACGGCCGGTGGCCGTGCTTTTCGGTGTGGGTTGTGTTGTAGTCGATGTTTCCGGCCGCGCCAAATGCCTGGGCACGTGAAGATTTGACGACCCACGTTTCCGCGGGCCGTATGGCCGTAATGCTGCCCGCGCGGGGGTTAGGGCTTCGGCGTAGTCAGCCCTGGTCCGGTTTGTGATGGTTCGTTGACCGGTGGGCGTCCCGGAGGCAGGACAGCCACGGATTTCCAAGATCATGGAGTTCTCTACGCCCCGTGACCTGCCTGGAGGACCGTGCCTGCCGACGCATCATTGCCAATTCCGCCTGCCCTTGACCAGCTCCGCGGGCAGCCCGGCGTCGGGCCCGGGGAGGTGGCGGACCTGCTCGAACGGCCGGCCGAGGTGCCGGACCCAAGGGACCCTCGCGGTGTGCGGCACGCGTTCGCCGTTGTCCTCGCCCTGGCCGCGTGCGCGGTGCTGGCGGGGGCGACTTCACTGCCGGCGGTCGGCGAGTGGATCGCGGAGGCGCCGCCCCAGGTGCTGGAACGGCTCAGTGTGCGTCCCGATCCGGTGCTGCCCAGGCGGCTGGTGCTAGCCGAGACGACGGTGCGCCGCCTGCTCCGGGTTGCGCGGACTGTCCGTGGACGGCAAGTCCCTGCGCGGCGCGGCTAGGCCGTGTTTTAGAAGTCGTGGACTTGTCTGGGTGGCCGTCCGGGGAAGTGCCGGATGGCCATCCAGATGGTGAGGTCGCGCGCGATGTCGCCGATGCTGGTCGAAGTGGCGACCTCATGCTCGCGGCGGCTGGCATCGCGGCGGACGACCTCGTAGCCTCCTTCGTCCAGGACGGCCACTGAGGCGAACCAGACGGGGGCGTCCTCGTCGGGCTGGATGACGACGAAGGTGTTGTCGGTGTCGTTGAGGTCGCTGATCATCATGAACAGCGCGTCCTCGGAAGGGTCGTCGATGCGGTCGCCGTTCTCGCTGTCGGCGCCGTAGTACTGAGCCCCCATCGTCGCCTCTCCCTCACCCTGTCGACCCTGGTCGCGGTCAGCATGGCATGAGGAACTGACAGTTCGGGCCGGTCAAAGCCATTCGCCGATCGCGGCGATCAGGACGGTGGCCTCGAAGCGGACTGCGAGTTTGTCGAACCTGGTGGCCACCGCCCGGTTGCGCTTGAGCCGGTTGATCCCGCACTCGACCGCGTGCCGGGCCTTGTAGTCCTCGCGGTCGAAGGCCGGAGGCCGACCGCCGGCCTTCCCGCGCCGTTTGCGGTTTCTGGCCTGGTCGGCAGGCTCCGGGATCGTGCACGCGATCCCCCGCTTTCGCAGGTAGGCCCGGTTGGCGCGGGAGGAGTACGCCTTGTCGCCTCGCACTCGCAGCGGTCGGACACGGGGACGTCCTGGTCCGGTGCGGGGGACTCGGATGCCTTCGAGGACGGCTGTGAACTGAGGGCTGTCACCGCGCTGGCCTGCAGTGATCAGCAAGGACAGCGGCCGTTGGCCTTGTTCGCAGGCCAGGTGGATCTTGGTGGTGAAGCCTCCCCGTGAACGGCCCAGGCCGTGGTCATCGGGCTCGGTGCGGGTTCCGCCCGGCGGTTCGTTCTGGTCCTGGCCGTTGCGGCGGGCGCCCGCGGCATGCTGATGGGCTCGGCAGATCGTGGAGTCGACGTTGACCTCCCACGTGATCAGCCCGGCCGCGTCCGCCCGGGCCTGCAGCCTGGTCAGCAGCACGGTCCAAGTGCCGTCGCGTTGCCAGTGCCGGAAGAGCCCATAGACCGTCTGCCACGGCCCGTACTCCTGCGGCAGATCCCGCCACGGAGCACCGGTCCGCACCCGCCAGCGGATCCCGTCGATCAGCCTCCGTCGACCAAGCGCCGGCCGCCCTAACACCGCGACCGGCAGCAACGGCTCCAGCACCGCCCACTGCCCGTCAGAAAGATCCCCTCGCCCCACACCGAGATCATCACGATGCGGGACGAGACACCGAGCCGACTTTCAAAACACGGCCTAGGGCGAGGGGACGGAGGATCCACTTTCTTGCGGCGGTGGAGCACAACACCGGCCTGGTCCTGGCCCAGCTCGACGTCGGCGAGAAGACCGGCGAGACCACCTGCTTCCAGCCGCTGCTGGACACCGTCGCCGACCTGGCCGGGACGGTCGTCACCAGCGACGCACTGCGTACCCGGCGCGAGCACGCCGGCTACCTTCTGGGCCGCCGGGCTCACTACATCGCGATCGCCAAGGGCAATCAGAAGAAACTGCGCAAGCAGCTGAAGTCCCTTCCCTGGAAGGACATCCCGCTCCAGGGTCGCACGCGCGGCGGCGGCCACGGCCGCGCGGAGATCCGCCGAATCAAGGTCGCCACCGTGAACAACCTGCTCTTCCCCGGCGCCTGCCAGGCCGTCCAGATCAAGCGCCGCCGCACCGACCGCAAGACCAGCAAGACCACCATCACCACCGTCTACGCGGTGACCAGCCCGACCGCCGAGCAGGCCGCCCCGCCCGGCTCGCACAACTGGTCCGGGACCACTGGAAGATCGAGGCCCTGCACCACGTCCGCGACACCACCTTCGCCGAGGACACCTCCCAACTGCGGACAGGCAATGCACCCCGGGCGATGGCGACTTGGCGCGATCTCGCCATCGGCGCTATGCGCCTGGGCGGCGTCAAGAACATGGCCGCTGGCCTCCGCCGCAACGCACGCAACGCCTGCCGACCCCTCGCGTTCCTCGGCCTCGCATGATCACAAACCGGACGTCATCCAGTCTTTGCCGAAGTCTTGGGTCCGACGGCTGAGGTTCATCTACTCTGCCGTCATGGCATGCAGGGTATGTGGACTCGGTGGGCACAACAATCGCACATGTCCGGGTGAACACCCCACGTGTCCGAACTGTGGTAAGCCGACAGCCAACATGAGCGACTACTCCGAGCGGCACGACAGCGACTACTGCTCTCCGTTTACCTCCTCCGATTGCTGGGGTGACGCGCGGTGACAGCGCTTGTCTGTACAGGGTGTGACGATCCCGTCGAGAACGCGACTGACTGGGACGACGAGTCTCAGATGTGCAGCGCTTGTTATGAAGTCAGCGGCGGCCCCACGTACTGCTGCGGCGTTATGTACGACGATGGCGAAGACACCTGCAGGAGTTGCGGCGACCCGCTTTAAGAGACCGTTGTGCTCCAACGTTGCGCCGCGGGCCTGCGACGCAACGCCCGCCATCCCCGATGGCCCCTCGCACTCCTCGGCCTCGGATGATCACAAACCGGACGCAACGCGACTACGCCGAGGCCCTGGCGCGGGGGGCACCGTGCTCAAAGGCCGTCCGGGCACGACTCGCCGAGATCAGGTCGCGGTTCTTGCGCTCGTGCCACCCAAGGGGCAGTCCGAGAGGACGAAGTGACGGTCCATAGATCGGCTGGCGTCAGCGGGTGGCTTCAGTGATCGCGGTGCGGTCGGCGAGACAGCCTCAAGCCCTGATCGCTCGTGTACGGTCTCAGCCGATCTCGCCTGCAGGCAGACTCCTGACCTGCGGCGACCAGATCGGTTGAGTCGCCTGACCCGGGCGCCCTGAGGCTTGTCCGGTAACTGATCTTCGAGTAGGTGTGTATGAGCGCAGCCGCCGTTCGGCGCGGGGGCCGCCGTCCGCGATCGTCACGATGTTGCAGACGGCCGCCTCGGCCCCGGATTCCTCCCATGCCTAGCAGCCATTGCGGTTGCCGGGGAGCGGTCGACCGATCACGACGACCTGTCGGCTGTCGGCTGTCGGCGTCGATGACGACTTGGTGGTTGGTCGAGTAGCTGCAGTTCTTGGAGTGTTCGGCCACCGTGTGGTCGCGGGTGGGCACCAGCAGCCAGCCCATCCACTCCAGAATGAGCACGGTGTCATTGCGGAACCGCTTCCGGGGCTGGAGCGCGAGCAGGGGCCCGAGGTGGTGATGGTGCGGTCAGCGGCGGATTTTGAGATGCCGAGCAGCGCGGCACTCTGGCGCGTCGTCAGGAACGTGCGCCAATTCGCCGTGACCAGCGATACCCGGCCCTCCAGCGGCAGGCTCCATGGTCAGCCCCGCTCGAAGGTGCATCAGTTGTAGGCACGGGCGCCTACCATCGCATCATGGTGATCACACTCTTTGATGCTCTGCGTATGGCTCACGGCGGACCCCAGCTGACATCGCTGGGCAGTTGTTCATCCCGCAGGCGGAGTTGAACGATTTCGTGTTCGGGCTCGTCCCCGTCGGAATCGATGGGGGAGGTCAGAGCTCTCCACCATCCAGGCCCGGTCTCCGCCTGGTTCGTAGCTGAACCACTAGCACTGCCGCACGATCGTACTTGCCCGCGACTCCCTGTCCCGTTTGAAAGCAGTGGATACGTGAAAGTCCTTGGCATCGCCATTGCCGCCGGCGCCATCCAGTACGGCGCCCTCCGTTCCGATCCGGCTACCTCCCCGATCCCCGGCGCCCCTGAGCGTCTGGGCAAGGCGGACGGGCTGACGGGGACTGATCTCATCGCGGACACCTACCGTCGCATCAAGCAGGACATCCACGGTCTTTCGCCCGACCTGGTGATTTTGGTGGCCACCCGCAAGAACGGGCAGTGGGCTTACCGGCAGGCCGCCGACCGTGCGTCCCTGGAAGCACTAGTCCAGCTTGCCTGTCACGAGGAAGGCATCCGCTGCGAGGAGTGGAAGACCGAGAAGATCGGCAAACTCATCGGCGCGCCGGCCACCGCGATTGACAGCGTCGACTTGGCGCAATTGGGTCTCTCAGCCCGGCCCAGGTACTGGGCCGGGCGCGGCGATGCCTTCGCCGCGGCCCTCGCCGCGCTGAACGAGACAAACGGTCAGGCCGATCAGTAGCCCCGGCGTCACCCCGATCAACGGAGAGCAGAGTGGTGACCGAGCAGAAGCGACGCCTGGTCCTGGACTACGAGTCCCTGCACAGCATGCCGCTGGGCGTCCATGAAGTGCACGTGTGGTGGGACCAGAACCTCGGGACCTGGCTTGTCGGCAAATGTGTCGACCTTGCCGAGTACCACGACGACGCGGATCTGATCGAGCCTCAGCTCATGGAGAGGATCAAGCATCGCAATATCGTGCCCGTGCGGGCCGTCGCAGGGGTTCCCGGCTACCCGCAACCGATGCGCGTGGTCGAGATCCTCATGCCGTACTACGAGGTGGGAAGCATCACCGACGCCTTGGAGGCCGGCCAGACGTTCACGCCTACAAAATCCCTCCAAATTGTCCAGGCAGCGCTCCAGGGGCTGCGCGAGATGCACGAGCACCACAGGATCCTGCACCGCGACATTAAGAGCCCCAACCTGTTCCTCACGGGCGATGCCGACCTCGTCAAGATCGGCGACCTGGGTGTCGCAGGCCGGATGGATGCTTATGGATCCACGCCGCCCATTCCAGTGGCGCATCCGTACTCACCACCAGAGATCATGATCGGACCGCGCATCACCGCAGCGTCGGACCTTTACTCCCTTGGCCTGGTCCTTGTCGAACTACTGGCAGGGAAGTTCGACTACGCCTCCTACAGCCGCACCGACGTCGTCGACGCGCTTCAGCAGGGCCTCCCGCCGCTGCGTGCCGAGGACCGCAAACTGCCCGCATGGGTCTGCCGACGACTCCGTCAGCTGGTAGTAAAGGCCACCCACCCAGACCCTGCGCGGCGCTTTACGACCGCTCGCGACATGAGTACGGCCCTGGCCGCGATCAAGATCGCCGATTGGCAGCAAACCGAGCCCGGCACCTGGCAGGCCCGCCATTTGTGGAAGGACGAGACCTGGCGAGTCACGACGGCTTCCGCCGATGGCGGGATCGAGCTGACCCTCCTGCGTCGCAAGCAGGCGTCGTGGCGGCGCGTAGGCGCATCGACGGTGGCCGGCACACTGCAGGACGGAAAGGCGCTGGCCTACTTTGAGGAAGCCAACAGGCGAGCAGTGAGCTGAACGACTGCCTGTGTCACTACTTCGTTGGTCGAACAGTTGATCGGTGCCACGCACCTGGACTCCTGGACAGCCTCCGGAGTCACCGTAAATCGCGCCAGGCGCCCGATTCCTGCCGGTTCTAGAGCACCGCTGCGAGCGAGCCGCCAGACCTCGCCGCGAACCCGGCGGGCGTCAACGCCTCCGTCGGCGATCATCGGGGCCAGAAGCGGGCGCCACTCTTCGTGGCCGGCTCCGACTGAGCAGGCCCAAAGCTGCTCAACAAGTACCTCCGCAGCCCAGGCGTGCCGCGGCAACGAACGTTCAGGCAAGCGGGCGATGCACTGAGCCAACAATGCGCCCTGTGGGCTCATTGCCTCCATGTCACCTCCCGGATCAGACGCTCGCTCAAAAGCCCACTGTGCCGCCAGCGTGCCTGACCGCGAGGCGCCATGCAAGGGCGCGCGAGCCGGTACTCGCACCTGTGTTCGGTTTTGTGAATGGTGTGCGTTGCTACCAGCGCAAGCCAGCCCTGCTGTCTGTGCCATCGAACTGTGACCGATTGCCATCGAAGCTTGACGGACGGCAGTTCGTGCCATTGAAGATTGACCTCGCACGTCAGCGTCCTGAGCGCGACAGGTGTCAGTTCCGATCCCGCTCCACTCGGCAGTGCTCGATTGGCCTGATCGGGGGCGGTCGCTCTGCGGTGGCTTACTCGTCCAGGCGTGTAATGAGGTTCATGGGGCCCGCGAGGTAGATGCCTTCGTAGCCCAGCGTGCGGGCCCACGGACCGTACTCGGTACGAAAGGCCTCGGTCACCGCCGGAAGAGCAGAGCTGATGCTGTCGGTGGCGTCCAGCACTAGGTGGATTCCCTGCTTTGGGTGATGCCTCTTGCTCTTGATCGCGTCCTGGAGCGCCGCCGCAAGATCCCCCACGGACGTGTCCGGATGTGTGGCGCTACCGGTCTGTGCAAGCTGCTTCCAGGTCTCCGTGCGGTCGGCCGTCGTGACTTGGATCAGCAACTTGTCCGCGCCAGCCTCGCTGTCGGCGGTGCAGTCCACTCCCTCTTCATCCCTACCTTCAGGGGCCATCTCTGCTGGCTTCCATTGAGCGCCCTGGGAATTGAGGTGGTTAATCAGAACCTGGCTTGCCCGCCGCTCGCGGTCGGCCTTGGCTGGGTTTGGTCCGGCCGTATAGGCGCTGACCACGTCGCTTTCGATGTCGACACCGGCGTCTCGGTCGTCGGCGCCGCGTCCTGTCCGAAGGCCTGTGACGTCTCCAGTGGAGGTCTTCATGGTGAGAAGGTGAGATTCGGTACCACGGCCTTCGTCTGCAGAGGAAACGAACCGCGCCTCCGGGGGCTCCTCTTCCTCGCTCTTGGCCATCGCGCACCTCCCCGCCCAGTCTCGCGCTCATCCGCCGGTTCCGCTCACGGTCCCGGGCAGCAGCTAGCTGTATGTCGGCCACTGTCAGGTCTATCGACGAGGACGTGACCACCCGTCTGGGGCGAGCGTAGAGCCGGACCGACTCTGCCGGGGCTCCAGACACAGCCGGTGCCCGTCGAACTTCGGTTCGTACCACCAGGTCCTGGTCTCACTGTGCGGAAGACGTCGGACGGAATGGGCGAGCGGGAGCGGGGACAGGGAGCTCCGTACCGCCACCCTCAACGCGGCACCGTACGGGCGCGTGCCCGGCTCGGCCGGACGGGAGCGGCGGCCAGCGGCGATGGGCTGACCAGCCCGGAGGCGCCGGCATGGGCCCTGGGCCACCGCATGTTGATCTACTGCCACTGCGCTTTGACCGGCGACCGTTGGAGCGCGAAGATCGATCGCGCTGACCAAGGGTCGGCACCAGTGCCGGACAAATCGCCTACCTCCCCGAGTGCGCCCTGTATCATCCCGATCGCAGTACGTAAGAAGAATGGTCCGGGGAGGGATCTGCTTGTGGCCATCTACGACGACCACCTGATCGATCCCCGCCTAGAGGAGATCTCTTTGCGGGTGTCGCGTCAGCACCTCCGGTACTGCTTCGAGAAGGGCATCGTGCCCCACATCGAGGACTCCACGCGCGTCATGCAAGCCGCGTACGACGCGATGACGCGCTCCGGCAATCCGCTCGACGCTCCCGGCGAGCGTCTGTACCTGCTCTCCTTCGAGGGCTTGCAGTCCTACGTCAAGGTCGGCCGCGTTGAGAAGCGCATCTTCCCTGATCGGCTCAAGGAGTACGAGCATGAAGCCGAGCTGAACATGGTCGTCATCTTCGACGGCTGGGTGTCCAAGGCGTGGCCGTCCACGCGGCTGTGGGAGACCCGCGCCCGGGATGCCATCGCAGCCGTGCCCGGCGTGCAACGGATCCACAAGGAGTACTTCTCTGGGATCACCTTCGAGGACGCCCTGGCGATAGTGCAGAGCGAGCGCACTGCGTAGGTCCGTGCTCCCCTGCCGCGCCCGACCAAACCACGTTGGCGTGTAGTCAGGGTTCGGTGACACAGGTGAGTTGTTCTTGTGATCATTTGGGCCCCGGAACCACTGGCCTGGCTGCTGTCACCTGGTGGGGCGAATGGCCCTAGGCCAAGGGTCGACACCCGCGTGAGTGGGGAAGGGAACGTCCGAGCAGAAGGCGAGGAAGGCTCGAAATCGATGGTGTGGGGGTAGGAGGGGTGGTCCGGAGGGGGTGTCCGGCGTCGGTACCCTGGAGCGCATGTCTACTGCTCCGGTTCGCGTTCGTTTCGCCCCGTCCCCGACCGGCATGTTCCATGTCGGTGGTGCACGGTCCGCTCTCTACAACTGGGCTGTGGCGCGACAGTCCGGCGGCACGTTCGTCCTGCGGATCGAGGACACCGACGCGGCCCGGAACCAGCCGGAGTGGATTGACGGGATCATCAACGCGCTCGCGGCGATCGGCATCCACGGTGAGGACGCGGCCTTCGAGGGGCCGTACTTCCAGTCGCACAACGCCGACCGGCACCGCGAGGCGGGTCTGCAGCTGTTCGCGGCCGGGCGGGCGTACTACTGCGACTGCACCCGGGAGCAGCTGAAGGAGCGCACGGGCTCGGATCACCTCGGGTACGACGGCTTCTGCCGCGACCGGGGGCTGGCCTTCGAGGAGGGCCGGGCGCTGCGGTTCCGGACGCCGGACGAGGGCGAGACCGTCGTGGTCGACCTGATCCGCGGAGAGCCGGCGTTCCCGAACAGCGCGATCGAGGACTTCGTGATCGCTCGCGGTGACGGATCCCCCGTCTTCCTGATCGCCAACGTCGTCGACGACCTGGACGAGGGCATCACGCAGGTCATCCGTGGCGAGGAGCACCTGTCGAACACGCCGAAGCAGCAGCTGCTGTGGGAGGCGCTCGGCGCGAAGCCGCCGGTGTGGGCGCACCTGCCGGTGATCGTGAACGAGAAGCGACAGAAGCTCTCGAAGCGCCGCGACAAGGTCGCGCTGGAGGACTACCTCGCCGAGGGCTTCCTGCCCGAGGCGATGGTGAACTACCTCATGCTCCTGGGCTGGGGCCCCGGCGACGACCGGGAGATCATGCCGCACGAGGAGCTGGAGCAGCTCTTCCGGATCGAGGACGTCAACACCGCGCCGGCCTTCTTCGACGTGAAGAAGCTGACGGCGTTCAACGGCGACTACATCCGCGCGCTGTCCCCGGAGCAGTTCGCCGCCGCCTGCGCGCCGTGGCTCGTCGCCCCGTATGCGCCGTGGGCCCCGGAGGCGTTCGACAAGGACCTCTTCGAGGTGGCGGCTCCGCTGGCCCAGACCCGACTGGCGCTGCTGTCGGAGATCACCAGCTACGTGGACTTCCTGTTCCTCGACGAGCCGGTTGAGGACGAGGCGTCGTGGAACAAGGCGATGAAGGCCGGCGCCGGCGACATCCTGTCCGACGCCCGTGCCGAGCTGGCCACCGTCGCGGACTGGAAGGCGGACGACCTGAAGGCCGTCCTGCTCGCCGTCGGCGAGAAGCACGGCCTCAAGCTGGGCAAGGCCCAGGCGCCCATCCGGGTCGCGGTCACCGGCCGCACGATCGGGCTCCCGCTGTTCGAGTCCATGGAGCTGCTCGGCCGGGACCGTGTGCTGGCCCGTCTGGACGCGGCGGCCAAGAAGCTGGCCGCCGCGCAGGCGTAGCCGCCGGTCAGGCGACCTTCGCGAGAAGGTCGCCCCAGGCGTTGCCGAAGTAGTTCAGATCGAACCGGGCCAGGGCCTCGTACGCGGCCTTGGCCTCGGTCTGGCGCGCCGACGCGCGTTCCCGGACCTGCGCCGGGAGGCGGCCGATGTCCGGGGCCGGCTGGCCGGTCAGTGTGGCGAGGTCGCCCAGGCCGGCCACCGGGCGGATCAGGCAAGGCAAGCCGAGCAGCAGGGCCTCGGCAGCGCAGCGGCTCCAGCCCTCCCGCATCTGAGGGAGGAAGACGCCGACGTCGCACGCGCACAGCAGCCGCAGGTACCGCTCGCGTTCCACGTCGTAGTGGGCGCCGTCGAAGCCGATGGTGTTGCTGCCGCTGGTGATCACCCGCAGCCCGGGCGCGTCGGCCAGGGCTGCCGAGACCTCCTCGGTGCCTTTCCAGTGCACAGCCTTGCCCGCATACACCCCGATCACGTCCGGCGACAGACCGAACTCGGCGCGGCACTCGGTCCTGTCGAAGCCGCGGGCCCGTTCGACCTCCGTCATGTCGAAGGCGTTGTAGATCACCCGGACGTTGCGGACGCCTCGGGCCTGGAGGAAGTCGGCCCAGTACGGGGCGACGCAGACCACGGCGGCGCACTGGGGCAGTGCGCGGAACAGGTGTTCCCAGAGCATGGCCTCGACGGGAGCGGAGTCGTGCTGCAGGGGCTCGTAGTGGTGCAGGAGGAACACCGTGCGGGCCCGCATCTCGGGCGTGAAGAGCAGCAGGCTCAGGTCGTCCCACACGAAGGTACCGGTGGTGCTGTCGAGCGCCTGGATGGTCGGGGCCAGGCGGGCGAGGTGGCGGAGCTTGCGCCAGCGGCGGACGCGGTAGGTGCGCTTGTGGTCCGGGACCGTGCGCCACTCCACGTCGTCGGCCGTCGCCTCGTGGAGCATCCGCAGGTAGACCCGGCCGCCGGTCCGGCCGACCGGTTCCATCGAGTAGACGATCCGCTTCACGGGTGTACCTCCTGTTGGCGTTGGACGTACTCGGCGTGGAGCAGCGCGTGCATAGCCGCCAGGTGGGGACTGAGGCCGCAGGCGGCGTCGGCGAGCGGGAGGTAGAAGTCCTGCAGGCTCTGGAGGAACCGCCGGCGCCTGTCGACGTTGGGCGAGGCGGCGACATCGCGCAGGTTGTGGAGGCGGTCGGCGAGCCGGATGAGGAGGTCCGCGGACGGGAGCGCGGCCTGCTTGAAGCGCCAGCTGGACTCGTCGCCGGCGGCCTTGGGGCGCTGTTCGAGGCGGTGGTCGGCTGTCATCGCCCGCAGGCGGCAGGTGAACGGGGCGCCGAGGTGCTGGACGAGCAGCGCCTCCGATTTGGGGGCCACCTCCAGGGCGTCGTGGAGGAGGGCGAGGAGCAGGGTCTCGGGGTGGCTGACCCTGATCTCGGTGCGCAGGAGCGTGACGACGGCCAGCGGGTGTTCCAGGTACGGGGTGCCCTGGTCGCGGGTGTGGCCGTCGTACACGGTTAGCGCGAGGGCGCCGGCGACGCGGGCACGGGACTGCTCGTCCGTGCTCCACCCGGCGGCGCCGAGCACGGTCAGGACGTGGTCCAGGTCGATGGGGTTCATCCGCCTCACCTCGTACGGAGGGCCGTGGCACAAGGGTCGGGCACGTGGTTGGCGAGGAGCAGGGTGTCGCCGACGGCAAGGGCGTCGAGGCCGAGGTCTGCCGCGGCTGCCACGGCCTGCTCGGCAGTCCGCAGGATCGGGGTGCCCTTGCGGTTGAAGGAGGTGTTCAGCAGCAGCGGTAGTCCGGTGCGGTCGTGGAACTGTTCCAGGAGTTCGTGCAGGCCCTGGTGGTCGGGGGCGACGGACTGGACTCGGGCGGTGCCGTCGTGGTGGGTGACTGCGGCGATGCGGTCCGCTCGGCATCGGCGGACGCGGGCGACGCGGTTCATGAAGGGGTCGCCCGACGACATGAACCACTCCGTGGCGTGCTCGGCGAGGACCGCCGGAGCGAAGGGGCGGTACGTGGCTCGCTTCTTGATTGCGTTGAGCCGGTCGCGCGTGGCGATGTGGCCGGGGTGGGCGAGGATCGAGCGATGGCCGAGGGCTCGCGGCCCGAACTCAAGCTGTCCCTGTACCCAGCCGACGATGTGATGGTCCGCGAGGAGCGCGGCCACCGTGGGCGCCAGACCCGGGCCGAGGTCGGTCAGCGCGCGGTATCCGGTCGGCACCGCAGTGGCCGGTAGGGCGCCGGTGTGCGGGCCCCAGGCCGCGTCGGTCGGCACCGGGAGGCGCTCCTGCCCGAGCTGGTAGTGCCAGCCGTAGAGCGCGGCACCCACGGCAGTGCCCGCGTCGTGTGGGGCCGGTGCCACGAAGAGGGTGTCGAAGCCGCTCTCGGCTGCCAGCTGGCCGTTGAGGTGGGAGTTCAGGGCGCACCCGCCCGAGAACACCAACGTTGAGGTCTTGGTGAGCCGTTGCAGGTGGCGGGCGATGTGGACGACGGACTCGGCGAAGACCTCCTGGACGGCGGCGGCTAGGTCGGCCCGCTCGTGGTCCGGCTGCTGCGCGACGTTGTCGGCGGTCCAGGCCCGACCGCCGAGCAGCAGCGGGGTGCTGCTGTCCGACGAGCCCCAGGGGTGATCGATGCGGACCTCGCCGTCGTCGCCGAGCCGGACCAGCTCGCGGATCTGCGCTCCGTAGCGCTGGGGATCGCCGAAGGCCGCGAGCGCCATCGTGCTGCCCTCGGGCTCGTCGCAGGGCGGGATCACCCGGCGGGCGAGGTTCCGGTAGAAGTGCCCGAGGGAGGAGTGAACGCGCCGGGGCCCGGCCGGGCTGGGCACAACGGTCGGCATGCCCTGGTGGAGGCGGTCGATGCGATCGGGGCGCAGGTCGTACCCCGTGATGCGCTCCCGGCCCGGGCCGAAGTCGGAGCCGAGGGAGGAGCCGCCGGCGTCGATGACGAGGCCGGCAGCGTGGTCGTGGCCGGAGAGCAGGTAGCCGGAGAGCACGTGGGCCGTGTGGTGGGAGAGGAGGCGGAGGTGTTCGCCGAGCGGGGCGGGCAGGAGGGCGGCGAGTTCGTCTCGCTCCTCGGCCAGCCACCAGCCGGCGGCGGGATTGGGGCGCATGGAGGCGGCCCAGACTGCGTCGACGTCCTGCGGTTCGAGGCCGGCGGCCTCCAGGCACCACTGGAGCGCGCGGGTCGGGGAGGTGAGCGTGCCCTTGCGGGTGGGGTGGTTGTGCTTGACGCCGCTCCAGCGTTCCTCCTCGGCCGCGTAGAGGCGGCCGTCGACGAGTAAGGCGGCGCTGGTGTCGTGGTGGAAGTTCAGTCCGAGGACTGCGGGCATGGTGGTGTACCTCCGGTCTGGGGTCAGACGGTGAGGGCCGGGGCGGGGAGGAGGGCGGCGCCGGAGTCGGTGTACTCGTGGCAGCGCAGGCAGAACCGGAAGTGGTGACCTCGGGGCGCGAACACCTTGGCCGCGAAGTCCTCGTCCCAGATGCTGAATTCGCTGTCGTCCTTCGCCATGGCGTTGAAGCAGCGGTAGCAGGACCCATCCATCTCGATCATCAGGTGCTGGTCGAGGTAGCGGTCGCAGATGCCGCGCAGCTCGTTGGCCGGCTGGCCGACGTCGACGTGGTGCACGTGGTTGGTGACGTGGATGGCGCCGTACCTGTCGCACAGCCTCGCGAGCTGTGCGAGGCGGGTGGAACTGATGCCTTCCAGAACGCTGTTGATGACCACGGTCTTGCCTGCCTCGCGGAAGCGGGGCACGACGGCATGGACCTCGTCGTAGTTCTCGTGCTCGTCGTCACAGCCGATGAGGACCTGGTCGTACGAGCGGAGCGTGGCCTCCATGATCCGCTCGTTGCGGGCCAGCGTGATGGCGTTCGTGCCCAGGACCATGACCTTGTCCGGCAGGCGGGTTCGGGCCGCGTCGCTGAGGGCGGGGAAGTCCCGATGCACGGTGGGCTCGCCGCCGTTGATGTGCAGCTGCTGGAACGGGATGGTCTCCAGCCTGGCCAGGATGGTGGAGAACAGCTCCAGGGACATGTTCTCGCCCTGGGCGCCGTCGGCGAAGATGCAGAAGTTGCATGACCGGTTGCACTTCGTCGTGATCTTGATCTTGGCCGTCTTCAGGGCGCGGGGCAGGGGTGCACGCGCGGGCATGGCGGACTCCTTGTGTCAGGGGTGGACATCGCCGGGGGTGAGAGTGAGGAAGTCCTGCACGGTCGACTTCTGCCGGTGCCAGAGCGCGAGGGTCGCGCGCAGGGTGCCGGTGGTGGTCGGGCCGGTGGGGATCAGCACCACCATCCGGGCGGCCAGTCTCTGGGCGGGAGTGGCCTCGTCGGCCGCGAGCGCGTTCAGGCTCTGTGCGGCGGCTCGGAGTTCCTTCGCCTCGCGCCGGATCAGATAGTCGGTTGCCACGCCGGGCGGCGGGTCGAGGTAGTACAGCCAGCGGGCGACGCGTACGCGAAGCATTCCGGAGGTCATCACCCAGTCGGTACGGGCGTGCTCCTCGCCCTGGCCGACGGGGCCCGCGTCGGGAACGCGGCGCATGGCCGCCTCCAGGGAGACGTGGGCCGTGCGGAGGAGGTGACGCGGACTCCGCGGACGGGCATCGGGTCGATCTTCGGCGTGCCCGAGGAACAGCTCGGCGTATCCGTCCAGCCCGTCCGGCCGCCACTGAGTGAGGGCGGCCGTCTTACCGGGGCAGCGGGTCCGTGTTGCGAGCGCGGCTGCGGCGAACCAGCACGGGGCGAGGTAGTGCCAGGCCACGCAGTGGCGCCGGTACGCGGTGATGTCCTCCACCACGTTGTCCGTACTGTCCGCCGCCAGCTGGTACCGGCCGCCCAGCCGCCCCTGGAGGATGCCCCGGTAGAAGCGCTCGTCGACCTCGCACCACGGCGCCATCTGCGCCCGGGACTTCCAACGCTGGAAGTCCCGCGCACTCCCGCTGATCAACGACCAGGTCGCGAGCTCGGGCGCGGAGACGAGCCGCCCGTCCGCCTCGGCCACGGTGAACGCGAAGCCGGGCGGATGCTCCAGGAGACGCCGGTGGGAGACCTCCCGGCCGACCGAGGCGGTGTGCGCGGCGGCCAGGCGGTGGTTCCACTCCTCCCAGTCCGCCGGGGCCTGGGGGAGGAGCACCCGGACGTCGATGTCGGAGTGGGGAGCCAGCAGGTCGGCCGGCTGCCACTTGTGGGTGAGCATCACTGCCCCGACGTCATGGGCGTCCAGCTCACGTTCGTACAGCGCTCCGAGCCCCGAGTAGAGGGGCGGCGCTTCGATCACCGCCATCACCGTCCCCCAGTGGAGGCGCGGGCGCAGGCGGGCGGGGCCGCGTCCGTGGTCAGGAGCGGGAGCAGGGGCAGGACCGGGGCGCCTTCGGGGCGCTCCATCCGGTCCCAGCGCAGGTCGTAGTCCACGTAGTGGAAGCCCTGCCAGGCGTCGTTGGTGTTGCGGTCGAGCATGGCCTGGAAGAGGTAGGCGAAGGCGTCGCCGAGGGTGCCCTCGGCGAGATGGGGCTTCAGGGGAATGTCGCGGTTGTGGAGGATGCAGGGGCGGGCCACACCGGTGGGCGTGATCTTGATGCGGTTGGCGTCGGAGCAGGTGGCGCAGCTGGAGTTGGAGATGAAGCCGATCGAGCCCGCCCAGCCGTCCGGGCGGAGGTACTGCCCGGGGCTGCGGACCCCGAGTTCGTCCCTGCGGACCTCGCCGGCGTTCGCGAACCACTCGTGGAGACGGTCGCGGACCTCCGCCTCGCCGATGAACTCGGTGTCGAAGAGCGCCTGCGCGGGGCCGATGTTCTGGAGCTCGATCAGCCGGACGGCGATGGGCAGGTCGCGGGCGAGCTCGGCGACGGCGAAGGCGTCGTCCAGATAGGTGCGCTGGAGAACGCAGTTGATCTTCACGCGCAGGCCGAGTGCGAGGGCGGTGTCGAGGGTGCGCCGGGTGATGCGAGGGTCGCCGCCGCCCATGATCTCGGCGGATCGGTCGGGGTCGAGGCTGTGGAGGCTGAGGTTGAGGTAGGTCAGGCCGACGCTGTGGAGCTGCTCGACGCTCAGGCCGCGGCGCAGGTTGCCGTGGCTGGTCATGCCGATCGCGGCGTCGGGTCCGAGGCCGTCGGCCAGGCCCGCGATCACGTCGAGGATGTCCGCCCGGAGGGTCGGCTCCCCGCCGGAGCAGTGCGCCTTCTTGATCTTCCAGGCACCGGCCTCGGCAGCGATGGCCGCGTAGTCGGAGACGGTCAGGGGACGGTCCTTGTGCCCGTAGTCCGGCATACAGCGCGGCTTGCAGAACACGCAGTCCAGGTTGCAGAGCGAGTTCAGGGTGAAGGCCAGGTAGGGGTGGTTGCGGCCGGTCGCGGCGAAGACGGCGGCCAGGTCGCGGTGGCGTGTGGCGGGCATCGGTCAGCCTCCTACGAGGGGAAAGCGGGCAGCGGGCACCTCGGCCAGACCGTTGAGCGACTGGCCGGTGAGGTAGCGGCGCAGGTTGTCGGCGAAGAACGCGACCGCCTCGTTCATGTACGTGCGGCTGAGCGTGGAGCTCTTCGGCGTGAGGACGACCCGGGGGTGGAGCCGCAGTGGATGGCGGGCGGGCAGTGGTTTCGGGTCGAAGACGTCCAGGGCGGCGCCGCGAAGGTGGCCGGTGTTGAGCGTGGCCAGGAGGGCTGCCTGGTCGACGGTCGCCGCGCGGCCGAGGTTGAGGAAGACGGACTTCGGCTTGAACGCCGTGAAGAGGTCGTGGTCGAAGAAGCGGTCCGTGGCCCGGGTGGCGGGCAGCAGATCGACCACCACGTCGGCGGCGGCGACCGCCTGGTGCACCGCCGACGTGTGCATCCAGCTGATCCCGCCATCGGCGGCCACCGGCGGCGTCCGCCGTACGCCGATGACGTCCATCCCGAAGGAGCGGGCCGCACGAGCGAGGTGTCCGCCGATACTGCCGCAGCCGACGATGGTCATCGTCGCCCCCGCCAGGTCGAAGAACTCCTCCGCCAGATCGTCCTTCCACCAGGTCCGGTTCCGCTGGGCGAGCTGGCTCATGAACAACCCGCGTGAGAAGCCCAGGACCATCCCCATGGCGTGCTCGGCCATGGGCCTGCCGTGAAACCCGTACGAGCGGGTCAGAGCCACCCCGACGGAGTGGGCCTCGGCGACGGGCAGATGGTCGGTGCCGGCTGCCGGGGAGGCGATCCACCTCAGATGAGGCGCGCCGAACAGCCACGACGGCTTGAACGTCCAGCCGAAATAGACGTGCGCCTCGGCCAGCTGGTGCGGCACGGCCTCCTCGGTCGCCGTACGGAACTCGACGTTCGGGAAGGCGGCGGCGAGCGCCTGCTCGTGCTCGGCGGACAGCCGCCAGAAGGAGTGAGGGGACTCCAGACTGATCAACACGACCGGCCGGTTCATCGAGCTCGGCCCACCGCGCTCGACGTCGGCACAAGAGCCCAAGGAGCGATGCGTTCGACGACGGAACCGATGCTGGCCTCGTAGTCGTGGCGCGAGCGCACCAGGGCCGCCCCGGCGCTCCGAAGCCGGTCGCGTTCGCGGGGCAGGACGGTCAGGGCACGGTGGAGCGCGGAGGCCAGGGACCGGGCGTCACGTGGTGCGGCGGTGAAGCCGGTCTCGCCTTCGACCACGGTCTGGGCCAGCCCGCCGGCCGTGGTTGCCACCACCGGGCCGGCACCGGCCGCGAACGCCTCCAGAGGGATGCGACCGAAGGGCTCCTCCCGCGAGGGAACGACGACCGCGCGCAGGGCCGGATTGTGCAGCCAGGCGCGGATTGCGGGGGTGAAGCGCGTGATCAGGGTCGCGTCCAGGCCGTACGTGCGGATGCGCGCCGCCAGGTCCTCCTGGTACGAGGTCGGGCGCTCGTGTTCGTCCGAGGTCACCGCCGCCAGGACCAGGTGCGGGGCGCGGAACCCGCGCTCCTTGAGGAAGCGCAACGCCTCCAGGAGGTCGTCGAAACCCTTCGTCGGCACGGCACGGCCCATGGCGAGAAGGAACCCGGCACGGGCCTTGAAGGGCAGAGGCGGCGCGCTCGTAGGCGGGGCCATCTCCTCCCGGATCAGCCCGTTCGGGACGCTGACGATGCTTCCCCGAGGGACGGTGTAACTGACGACGAGGTGGCCGCGCATGTGGGAGGAGATGGCGCCGATCCGCCCGCCTCGGACGGTCGCCGCCCGCAGGGCGTCCCGCTCCCAGCGGACTCGGGACATGTCCTTGGGCCTCGTCAGCGCCGTCGTGGAGCGGGGAACGAGCAGCAGGTCCGTGGTCGGCGACGTGTACGGGGCCAGCCCGAGGAAGGGGATGTCGAGGCCGATGAGAAGGCACCGGCTCGCGCGGTCGGCGACACGTACGGCCGCCTCGCCTGCCAGGTCGCACAGCTGCATGGAGCCGTGGATCGAGTCCGGCGCCGCCTGGACCTCTGGGATCGTGATGACGTCGGCCCTGGCCTGCCGCAGCATCTGCTGGACTTCGCCGGCCCACCGCCGGTCGTGCGCTCCCGCTGTCTCCGACACATGCGGGGTGATGACGGAGAGGTGGCCCGGAGGCAGCAGGCGGGCGAGGGCCGTGAGGAAGGCGCGGTTGCTGAAGCCAGTGCCCGACGCCGCACCGTAGAAGCCCTCGTGGAGGGCGACGACGACACGGGGCTGACGGACCGCCTCCGGTACGGCGGCCGTCGGCGGGGGAGGTGGAGTGGCATGGTCGATGCGCACCGTATGGTGCCTCCTTTGAAGAAGGGGTGTCGTGGGCGTGGACATCAATGGGTGCCGTCGGGCGAGTGGTGGGAACCGCGCCTGAGTCGGCACCAGGCACGGGTGCCGTGGGTACCGGTCGTCAGCGACCAGGCATCGGCCAATGCCTCGACGATGACTAGCCCTCGTCCCGATTCGGCCTCCTCCTCAGGAGCTGGAGGAGAGCAGGGCGCGGGGTCAGAACAGCCGCCGTCGGTGACCGTGATCTCGATCTCCAGGTCACCGGCGGTCTGACTCCTGCGGTCGACGCACAGGACCAGAGGCGGCCTGCCCGAGGCGAACGCGTTCGTCGCGAGCTCCGACGTGATCAGGCGGGCGTCATCAAGCAGGTCCGCCTCGGCGTCGTGGAGGGCGACCGCCACAGCCTCCCGCGCGACTTCGGCCGCCTTCGGCCCGTACGGCAGATCCGTGATCAGCGTGGTCGCGTCGGCGCCGCCGGCGTGCCCGGACGCCGAGACTCGGACCGGACGCTCGATGTCGTGGTCCAGCACACTGCCGAGACGGCCTGGGGAGGTGCTCGTGCGGTGTCTCAAGGCCCACCTCTTTCTCCGTCGGCACCGAGGGCGGCGCCTTCCGCCGGAATCCAAGAACACCGGAGAAGGGGGGTGACGCAGGACCCGATCAACGGGTCAACTCGGTCAACTTCCTTGAGAAGGAGGTGAATCAGCCGTCCGAGGGCGTCACCATGAGGGAGCGCGAGAAGTGATGGATGAACCACTGGGGCAAGAGGTGGTCGCACGTGGCACCGCAAGCAGGGCAACCCAACGACGTACTGGCGGGGTGCCTGGATGAACTCGGATGGAGCCCCAAGGCGCTGGCTCGCAAGCTGAACAGGGTGTTCGGAGCGGGGACGGTGGCCGAGTCGGCGCCGTACCACTGGCGGGACGCCGGCTCACTACCGCGCTCGCCGTTACCGATGATGGCCGCCTATGTGCTCTCCCAGGAACTGGGTAGACCTGTCTCGGTGGCAGAACTCTGGCAGGGCCGCGTGGGCGATTCCTCGGCGCTTGTCCCTGCGGACACGGATCTCGCACGGCCCTGGACCGTGCAGGGTATGGAGGCGATCGTGGAGGACTGGGTGATGGGAGGGCTCGTCGACCGGCGCCGGTTCCTCGCGATCTCGGGCGCGGGGCTTCTCGCGATTGTCGCCCAGTACCTCGACGGCACTGCGGGACGCGGCCAGTACGCGCCCCGGATCACGCCGTCCGTGGGCGCCGATCCGCTTGTGGACCAGGTCGAACAGCACCTGCCCATGCTCTCCGCGCTCGACGACGAACACGGAGGGGCACGTCACCTCCCTTACGTGGGTGCCCAGTTCCGTGCGGTCGGGCTGCTGATCCGCGAAGGCGGTCATGCTCCCGCCGTCGCGAGCCGCCTCATCCGTGCGCTCGCCGAGATCGGCCAGCTGGCCGGCTGGATGGCCTTCGACGCCGCCGACCACGGCCTGGCGCAGCGCTACTTCGCCACCGCGCTGCGGGCAGCGCACCAAGTGAACGACTTGCCCCTGTGCGCTCACATCCTCGGCGACCTCTCCTTCCAGGCGGCCAGCCGGGGCCACCCTGCGGATGCCATTGCCCTCGGCGAGGCCGCCCGCCGAGCCAGCGACGCCGCCCCGCCAGTCGTCCGGGCATCCGTCCTGTCGCGGCTCGCCTACGCGTACGCCGCTGCCGGCCGGGACAACGACTTCGCCCACACCCGCGGGGCCGCCCGCGAGCTGATCTCCGGCCGGGACGGTAGCCAGGAGGAGCCTCGCTGGATGTACTTCCTCACCGACAACCACTTGGACTGCCAGGCCGGTTACGGCCTCGTTCAGATGGGCCGCGCGCAGCTGAAGGCAGGCGGCGGAACGAGGGGACGACGGTTCCTCGCTCAGGGTTCGGAGATGCTCCGCTCTGGAGCGTACGACGTCCCGCGCGGCGACCCCAGTCAGCGCAGGGCCTTGTTCGAGGGGGCTTGGCTGGCCCTGGGACACAGTGCTCACGGTGACCTGGAGGCGGCCTGCGAGATCGGCCAGATCGCTGCTGACCGACTCGACGTGGTGCGGTCGCCTCGCAGTGCGGCCCTGCTCCACCAGCTCGCCGCAGACCTGCGCCGTCGACAGCGCAACTCCCACGTGCGCAGTTTCCTGCCGGCCCTGGAGCACGCCCTAGCCGAACACGCCCCGTTGACGCCACCTGGCCGTTAAGGTCAGGATCATGACCGCAGGGGAACGCGTTGTCGTTGTCGGGGCTGGGGTGGCAGGGCTCACTACCGCCGTCGTTCTCGCCGAGGCCGGTGCTTCGGTGCACGTGATCGCCGAGCAGGTGCCAGGCGTCACGTCGCTGGCGGCGGGGGCGATGTGGGGGCCGTACCTGGTCGAACCGAAGGACAAGGTCGACCAGTGGGGACAGCGGTCCCTGGAGATCTTCCGCAAGCTGGCGGAGGACCCGTCTACGGGCGTCCGGCTCACCAGCGGCATTGAGGCGTCCCGCACTGCCGAGGCACCGCCGGACTGGGCCACCACGTTGCCCGGCTTCCGGCCGTGCGAGCCGGCCGAACTGCCGACTGGCTTCACTGCGGGTTACCGGTTCACCGTGCCGCTCATCGACATGCCCGCTTACCTCGACTACCTCCTGCGTCGGCTCGACGCTGCTGGAGGCACGGTCGAGCGCCGACGCCTGGCCTCGCTCGCGGACGCCGGTCCGGCCCCCGTGATCGTCAATTGCGCGGGATTGGGTGCCCAGGACCTGGTCCCGGACCCCGACCTTCGGCCCATCCGCGGCCAGCACGTCGTCGTCACCAACCCGGGGCTGACCGAGTTCTTCTCCGAGGACACAGGTCTCTCGTCGGATCTGCTGTGCTTCTACCCGCACGGTGACACCGTCGTCCTGGGAGGCACAGCCGTCGACGGTGAGGGCGACCTCGCCTCCGACGACAACGCGGCGGCCGACATCCGGGCCCGCTGCGCCAAGGTCGAGCCTCGCCTTGCCGAGGCACGCGTTCTGGAGCACCGGATCGGCGCTCGGCCAACGCGAGCCACAGTCCGTGTGGAGGCCGACCGGCAGGAGGACGGCACTCTGGTCGTGCACAACTACGGGCACGGAGGCGCCGGCGTCACGCTCTCGTGGGGATGTGCTGAGGAGACGGGTGCGTTGCTGACCGCCGACTGACGGAGTGTCCGAAGGAATGCGGCCCACACATGCGCTGCAGGCGACTGTGCCTCATCTTCGCCAGCATGAGATGTGAGACCAGGAACAGCTACCTCCTCAGCGGCAAGTCCAGTTGCGGAGGGCGCGTCGCCTGCGATGAAGCGGCGCCGGAACCTGACCTCTGCGACGTTCCTCTGCCCAAGTTCAGCCGACAGGCAGAAGCCGCCGAAGCCAGGGATGGTCGGGCACGATCACGTTGATCGCGCCCGCCAACCAGGCGCGTGCCGGAGCATCGAGCAGCGGCAGTACAGCTTCGAAGTCGGCCTCGTCCTTGTTCCGGGTCGCCTTGGCCTTGTAGAAGAGCTGGACCTCGGGTACGAGATACGGGATGCCCGTCTTGCTCGTGCGCCCAAGCCGGTCGATTGGGAGCCGGATTGCCGGGTTACGCCGCGATACCCATTGGGTGCCCTCGGCCTCGTCCAGCATGAGCTGCACGGACCAGGGAGCCTTCGGCGTGTGGCGGCACCAGATGTCGTGGAGCGGTGGCTGAAGGACCTCTCCAGGACGCCATGGTCGCAGCTCTCCCTGGCCGGGCGGGTCCGCCACGTACAGGTCCCAGTCGGCCAGCAGGTCCCGCACGAGGCCTTGGTCGCGCCGGAGGACGAGGACGTCGAGATCACCGTGTGCGCGCAATTCGTGGCCTACCGCGAGTTCGATCGCGTAGCCACCAGCGATCCACCACGGGAAGTCCGCCTCGGCGAAGATCGTGGCCACATCCTCGGGACGGTCCGGCACCCAGCGTCCCAATACCTCAGCAGTCACCCGCCCATACTGCCAGTCACCCGACAGGCGGACGTCAAGGCCAGCGGCGGGTCGGCGGTCTCGTAGAAGAGGCAATGTGCCACTCCTGCGGACCGGCTGACCTCTGGCAGCGCGGCTCGAACGAGAACACGAACGGGCTGCCGCGGCAGTACATCCCGAGGGGAACCGAGTCGTCCCGGCACATCCGCGAGTACCTGGGCGTCGTCTCTGCCGAGCTCAACGGGCGGCTATGTGAAACGCTCGGCTGGGGTATCCCAGCCGAGCGTCTGCATCGACTCTTCGCGGAGCGAGCAGCGATTCCTGATCCCAGGCCGACAGCTGATGCCTACAGGCCGTGGCCGTGGGTCCGGTAGGGAACACCCAGTCGGTCGCCGACCTCTGCCAGGACATCCGGGCAGAAGTAGTACCAGTGAAGGCGCGTGATGCCCTCGTCGGCTGTTTCCGCGCGCAGGACGTCCTCGACTGCCTCGGGTCCGTCGCTGTCGGTCGGGGTGGCCCACATCAGCACCAGAGGCTCGCCATCCAGCTCGCGGACTTCGGCGCGCCATCGGACGGACGTCTCCAGGTGGAGTGTGTGGTGCAGCGAGCCAGCGGCGATCTGATCCCGCCCGACTTCGTGGGCCATCCCGATGACGTCACTGACCGCGTCCTCGACGAAGAGCTTGGCCAGCCTGTCCAGGTCGTACGCGGTGAACGCCGTCGCAAGAGCGTCGAGGGTGTCGCGGTCGGGAGCCGCACGGCGGGCGAGCGCGGTGGCCCGGTCCGGGTTGGTGAGCCGTCCGCGGCCACGATGCAGTGCGGCCTTGACCGCCCCCTCGGTGGTACTGAGCATGGCGGCGATCTCCTTCAGGGGCAGGTCGAAGATATCCTTGAGAACCACAGCCGCACGTTCCTGGGGTGCCAATAGCGTGGTCATCTCCGCAAGCGCGTCCCGCACCTCAGCCGGGTCGGCGAGGGCAGGTGCTGCACGCTCGGTGGGCTCGACGAGAAGCGGCGCGGGACGTCGGACCTGGTCGAGATAGGCGTTCGTGGCGATCCGCACCAGCCAGGCCATCGGGCGCTCGACCTGCTGGTGGGACTGCGCAGCGCGCGTGAGGGCTCGGGTGAGTGTCTCCTGGACCAGATCCTCGGCGTCCCACATGCTTCCGGTCAGACGACGGCAGTATCCGAACAGCTCACCCCGCAACGGCTCCAGAGCAACCAGGAACTCACGGCGTGCCGCCTGAGCCGCCGCCAGCAGAGATTGCGGCAGCACGTCGAGCGCGGGAGACAGATCGGGTTCAGGCGTCACTTCACAGCTCCTTGCATGGTGAACGGCTGTACACACCAGTACGACGCGACAGCCTTCGAGTCCGATACGTAGCCGCGAAAGTGAGCCCGGTCACGCCGCGTATGAAAACAAGGTGGCTCCTGCTCAAGGGGGAGCCACCCATACAGTCGAGTACCGTTCTGACCGAGGCTCCAGGGGCCTGGCAGCGCATCAGATTCCAGCGGTGATACCGGCCGTGTCTTCGACAGGAACCGGCCACAGATGGTCCGCATGCCCGGCGTGGTGGAGCTCCTCTCCACATCAACGTGTACGGTCCATCGAACAGCCTGGTGGTCGAGGGCACGGGGGAGTCTTGAATCTTCAACACAAGGTCGGGAACTACGTCAACGCCTCGTGGTCCATGGTGCGGCTGCGGGACCTGATCTACGACATGCTGGGTCTGCTGTTCACGGAGCTCAGCGCTCATGGCGGGATGGCGGGTGACGACAACGCCGGCCGGGCCTTCACCGCCGTCTACAAGCCGGCGGTGAAGACCGTCTTCGAGGCGGCCGGCCTCGCCCACCAGGTGATGGCGAACGGTGCGGGCGCCATGCTCAAGGCCACCGAGGACTTCCTCAAGCAGGAGAGCGCGATTGCCGCCTCCCTGCTCGGCCAGAGCGTGGCACCCGACATCGGCGCCCAGCCCTCGAGGCCTGACTGCAACCCTCGTGGCCGCCACAACGCCGAGGAGCTGCCCGAGGTCGTCGGCGAGACCAGTTGGACCGACCAGTACCTGCTCAGCTCGCGCTTCCACGGCCAGCGGGACAAGCTCCGCAAGACGGCCAACGCCTGGCGTTCGGCGGCGGGCATCCTGGACGACGCGTACTGGGACTCCGAGAGCGCCTGGCGCACCGCGACCGCCCAGCAGCTCGGAGAGACCGCCGCGGCCGTCCAGACCTTCTTCACCGTGTTCGTCGGCAAGACGCCACCTCCCTCCGAGGTTGGCGAGGACGAGACCCTGATGGCGAACCTGCCGTCCGCCTGCCGGATGATCGCCCACGCCTGCGACGCGTACGCGGATCACATCGAAACAGCGCTGAAGAAGATCCCGGATGAGGAAAGCCCCCTGTTCGGCGAGCCGCTCGCCATCTGGGAACGACCGCAGTTCGGCGGCGAGGGACACGACGGCGGCCTGCATGAGCTCGTCACCAGCGACATGCGTATCGCGCGCCTGGGGAACATCCCACCGGCGCTCGACAGCTCGCAGGCCAAGGTCCCCATGCCGCAGCCGGACGGGGGCGGATTCCTACCCCTTCCGTCCCTGCCGCCCTTCCTCGCCCCGCTGATCCGGGTGCCTCTCCTGGTTCCCGTGGGCTACCGGCCGCCGAACGGACCTCGCGTACAGCCGATAGCCCCACCGACACCTCCGGATCCGCGCTTCCCACCCCTCAGCGCCCCTGAGCAGCAGAACTTCCAGACATGGCTGAACTCGCTGCGCGCCGGAGACGTGTCTGGCGGGAAGCCCGCCGAGGTTGCCTACCAGAAGCGGGTCGCCGGATACCCCGAGTACGAGGTCCCCATCCCACCCGGCATCAGCCCCAACAGCACCCTGATGGTCGACGGCTTCCGGAACCGCGACGGCATGGCGATCGAGGCCAAGTACGTCAACAAGCCGAACAAGCCGTGCTACCGCTCGCTCGACGAACTCCGCGCGAGCCACCGGTCCGGCAAGAAGGACTTCCTGTACGACAAGGACCGCAAGGAGCTGACGAAGTACAACGCCGCTCTCAATGATCCGCGTAACAAGGAGATGCGGGGCGTGGAGACCGTCACCAACAACCCGGATTCCGTGGCCTACTGGCGCGTGATGATGGCGGCCTACGGCGTCAAGGGCTACGCCCGATACGTGCCCTGACCACCAGCAGCACACGATGAGGGAGCGAGCGCGTGGACGCGTCTGAACTGGCCGAACTCCGCACTATGTATGTCTTCGGACCCGCCGAGGGTTCCACATGGGGCCTGACCTACGAGGGGGTCGAGGCCGGACTGCGTGAACGGAATACGGACACGTTCATCCGTATCGATGAGGGGGACGAGGGACCCGTTCGCGGGTCCGTCATGCACTTCGGCATCACGGTCGGCGAGGAGGAGCTGGAGGGCATGGCCAAGCTGTCCCCGGAAGGCATCGCCGTCGAGGACTGCACGGCCCTTGCCGCAGCGGAGTTCGTCAAGTGGCTATGGGGCAGCATCGTCCCGGACGGCAGCAGCATCACCTTCAATACGGAGTGGGGCCTTGAAGCCGACCTGCCCGACGCACTCGTCCCGCATGTCCCCCGCCCACGCCTGGTGGCCACCTTCCTCGCTCATCTCGAAGCCACCGGCGGGCTGGACTGACAGTGAGCATGCTCACGGGGATCATGGCCACGTGAGCAACATGCGAAGGGCGTAGACACCATGACAGAGAAGACCCCGCGAGCCTCGGGCGAAGAGGCTGTTCGCGCGGCCGTCCCAGTTGGCGCGCCGGTCATCCTGAGCAACGAGCCCGGCTCGTTTGCCTGGAGTGTGCTGGCCAAGCGCCACCCTGCCCTCATCCAGCAGGTACGAGACGCCTTCCCGTACGGCCTCCGGCAGCACGAGGCGCTCGACGCCCTACTGGACGAGATCACCAACGGTGTCGTCCAACCACTCGCCCCCGCGGACCACGACCACGAGCGCTGGGCGACCTGGGGACAGGAGTACTTCGGGCGCTCGTGGTACGACGCTCCGTTCCTATGGGCGGAGAGCTACTTCTATCGCAGGCTCCTCGGCGCGGTCGGGTACTTCGATGCCGGCCCTTGGCAAGGGGTCGATCCCTTCGCGCCGTTCAAACAGGCCGAACTGCGAGGCGACGCGGTGGAAGAGGAACTGCGCGCCCTCGACACGCTCGCGAGCATCCCAGCCGAGGAGCGGGCCACGGCCCTCCTGCACGCATCGCTCTGGGGCAACCGCGCGGACCTCGGCTTCAGCATCACGGCGGGGAAGTCGGCAGTGGCTGACGCCGCGGTCGCGGCGCTGGTTGCCGACGACAGTGCCACGTTGTGGCAGCTCCTGCCCGCCGGCACCTCGGGCACCATCGCCGTTGTGGCCGACAACGCGGGACGTGAGCTGATTCCCGACCTCGTCCTCATCGACCACCTCCTCGAACACGGGCACGCCGAACGGGTCGTGCTTCACATCAAGCCCTACCCGTACTACGTCTCCGACGCGATGACCGCGGACGTGGTCGACTGCCTCCGTCGCCTCACCGAGGCGACCGGTGAAGCCCGCCGGATCGGCGGCCGACTTTGGAAGGCCATGGCCGCGGGGAGCCTGGAGGCCCGCACCCACCCGTTCTTCTGCGCTCCACTGCCGTACGAGGAGATGCCCGAGGACCTTCGCGTCGAGTTCGCGAGCGACACGCTCACCATCCTGAAAGGCGACCTCAACTACCGCCGTCTGGTGGGCGACCAGCTGTGGCATCCGACCGTGCCGTTCGCCGAGCGAACGGCCTACTTCCCTGGGCCCGTCGCGGCGCTCCGGACCTTGAAGTCCGATGTCATCGTCGGCCTGGAGCAGGGAACGCTGGAAGCCCTCGAACGGTCCGGGGCTGCTTGGCGTACGAGCGGTACTCACGCGCTGATCCAAGTGCGCCCGTAGATCTGAGCTCGCGGGCCGACTCCGTATCGCTCGGCGACAACGGATACGACTCCGACCTCAACCGCCGCGAACTGTGCAAGGACCGGTCATCTCCGGCAGGGGCGCCCGAGCATCGAGGGGCTGGGCGCGCTTCGTTGCGGCGTCGAGCAGACCTTCGCCCTCTTCCACCGATTCAAACGCCTCGCTGCCTGCTGGAAACGCCGCTGTGAACTCCACAACGCCTTCATCTCCATCGTCTCCAGCCTCATTTGCTGGAGACGACTCAAGAAGGCTCGAACGTGATCGCGTTACGAGCTCTAAACGCGCCCCCGACCGGACTGGACCGCGTAAGTAGGACGGACCGGCCTCACCTCAGAGGCATTCAAAATTCAATCAACGTGCCGTCACTCAATTTCGATCTTGGGATCCAGATTGTGAGACTGTCGCGCTTGGGTGACCTTCACAACAACCCGTCCTGCACGGATCACGCTTTTCTCCTTGTACGATTAGGCGTAGACAGTGTGTGTCGGCCGACCACCGCGCACCTTAAGCACAAGCTCCTGGCTACTAGCGCCTCGCGGGCTGGCAGTGGAAACCTCAGTGGCATTTCGATGGAGCGACGATGCGTTGGCGTAGGGGCCCTTCACGGCGCGCCCTCGTGAAGGAGTGTGAGAGCCTGCTCGCCGATCTCCCCATCCCCGCTCCGTTCAGCGTCGAGGCGCTGGTGCGGAACATGGAGGGCGCGTTGGAGCGCCAGATTCGGCTAGTGCCACTGGATGACAGCGACGGGGGCCTGGGCACGGCATGCGGTCTCCGCGTCAAAGCGCCGGAGTCCACGATCATTCTCTATCGCCGCCGTTCAAGTCGCAATCAGACCGAGCACATCATTCTCCATGAGCTCGCGCACGAGTGGCTGAACCACGGGACCTCCCTGACGGATGCAGAGATCGAGCGATACGTCCCTGAGCGCATTCGTCAGGAAGTCCTTCGACGTTTCCCGTCGGCCCTGATTCAAGGGCGCGTAGATTTTGGCAGCCCCGAGGAAAAGCAGGCCGAGCTTTCGGCTTCATTGATAAAGCGGCTGGCGCGCCGTCAATCGTTCACAGGGGATGACATGGTCAGCCTCCTGGAGCATTCACTTGCCCACCCAGTCGCTGCTCCGCCGCGGCGCCGACTCTAGCTGCGGTCGACTGGCGACCACTGAGGCGCAGTTCCCGGCCTCACGGATTCCGCCACATCGCGCAGTCCACCTATCGGCGATTGAGCTGCTGCCGACTGACCTACCGGGCCGGCGAAACGCCGCAGCCGGCTCAGATACTGACTGGTTCCGTGTTCGACTACATCAAATACCTTACTGCGGCTGTGATGACCCTCATCGCCGTATGGCGATTCCCCGCAGTTCGGTACGCCGACGCTCACCGCCGGGCACTCTGGGGCGGTTATGCGGGATTCGCCGTAGCTCTCTGGCTCTACACGCCAGCGGCAATGGATGCGGTGGATCGCATCCCAGTAGTGGACCTGAGCGCCCTACTCAGGCACTTTGCCAGTACCGCGGCGATCATCGCGGCCCTGACCTACGTCGCCACCAGCTACGGGAAGAGCTCGGAGACGGTCGTACCCCGGCACGTAGCGGTCTCCCGCTGGATCGCTCGCGCGTCCTACGGGGCGGGAGCGATAGGCGTCATTCTGCTCACGGTCCTGTTTTTCATCGTGGTGGACCGCGACAAGCCGAGCCAAGACTTCCTCATCGACCACGCTGGGCAATGGGGGGTCGCGGTCTACATGACCGTGTTCTACTTCTTCCCGCTCATCACGACCGCAGTCTGCGGCTACCAGTGGACGAGGGCGGCGCGACGGGTCGAGGACACGAGCATGCGTGTCGGGCTGGGCTTGATGGGGATTTCAATGTGGATGGGGCTGACCCACACATTGGCGCGTATCACCATCCTTTGGGCTGCGGTCGCGTTCCCTCTAAGCCCCTCCACGGTCCGGCTCCTTGTGGACGCCACAGCGATATGGATGGACCTGCTCTTCCTGATCGTTGCCGTAGGTGCGAGCATTCCCACTACCCGCGCTGCGGCGGCCCGGTGGAGAACTTGGCGCACCCTGTATAGGACTTACCCGCTCTGGTTCGACCTGGTGGATGCGTTTCCCGGGACGAGCCTGTATCCGCCAGGGCGGCGCCTCGCTGAACTCAGGCACATACGCGTCCCCATCGATGTTCGCCTGGACCGATGGACGCAGGACATTGCTGACGCTTGCGAGAAGCTGCGCTATTACGCTCCACGAGACCTGATGTTCGCCGCCGAGGACATCACCGCATCGCACCCCGACCCTGAGCCGGCTGCGGAAGCGTACTGGATTAAGGCCGCACTCCAGGCCGCTGACAGCTCGCAAGCCAACCCGTACGCCGCTGCCCCTCTGAGAGAGAAACCGTTCGTTGACACCGAAAGTGAAGCGGCGTGGCTTGCGCGAGTCAGTACGGCCTACTCGCACATCACCACGGATCAAGCTCGGGAGCTTCTCCTGCACTCCATAGAGGTGGAATCCGAGCCGGGGCGTTAGCCTGCTATTGGCTTCACGGCCTCATTTCTCGGTCCGGACTCGATTTCCCGACGAGCGAAACCAGGCTGCATAGCGATCTTGAATTGCGGTTCGGTGAGTGAGATTTGGCACCGTCCGCCGCATGAACTGGGCTGGTACCGTGGGTCATGCGGACTGATAGGTCTTGCTCCGCCTCGTAAGTGCATCCCGGCCTGCGACGCACCTCTACTCCCGTCGCCACATGTAGCCGGGCAGTGACGCTATCCGGTCTGGATGGGTGTCCGAAATCTCAGCAATCTGGAGTTCTCGCATGTCCAACCGCCGCACGGGCCTCATCCTCGATTTCGGAGGCGTTCTCACCACTCCGCTGCTGCCCGCAGTGCTCGCGTTCGAGCAGCGTGAGGGCCTCCCGCAGGGCGCCTGCCTCACGGCCCTGTACAAGGACGAGGAGGGCGTCCGGATCACCAGCGATCTCGAGCGCGGAGCGGTCTCCCAGACTGAGTGGAACGAGTTCGCCGGCAAGATGCTGGGCGTGCCTGCTGACAACCTGATGGGCCGCATCTTCGGTGACCTTCGCCCCGAGCCGCTGATGATCAATGCGGCCGCCGCGGCGAGGCGGGCCGGGATCAAGGTCGGCATCCTGTCCAACAGCGTGGGGCTCGCCCCGTGGGACCTGTACGACGGCTACGAGCTTGAGCAGCTGTACGACGTCGTGGTGATCTCCGAGCAGCACCTGCTGCGTAAGCCTGACCCCGAGCTCTTCGAGATCACGCTCAAGCTCATGGATCTGCCCGCCGAGGAGTGCGTCTTCGTCGACGACACCGAAGGGTATGTCCAGGCCGCAGAACAGCTCGGTCTCGCGGGGGTGCACAACCAGGACCCCCGGCAGACGGTGGCCACTCTCTCCGAACTGCTCGGCGTGGACCTCGCGGCGTCGTAGCCCGGTGTCGGACGCGCGGTGGTCCGACCGACCGTCCTCGATGTCGGAGCCGAGCCGCCGACCCTGCTCTCCCACACCTCGGTACACCAAACTCGCCCAGAACGTCGGCGCTCGCCCACCGCGGCAGCAGTGGACGCGGAGGGTGAGCAAGCCTCCGCCCTCGGCGTTGGAGCACCAGGAACACCACGAACAGCGAAGGGACTACGGCGATACCCCGGTAAGGGGTATCGCCGTAGTCCCTTCGCTGCTGTCGGTCATTGACGCGGCTGCGAAGTAGCTCGCACCGGCCTGGTCCACGCACTGTAGACGGTACGTATCAGACGCCAAGTCGGCGGAGCGGAAGCGCCTCGGAAAACCAAGCCGGTGAGGGGTGCTCGGCGACGCCGTCACTCCCCGTCCTGCACCTCTGGCAGCTTGTGCTTCAGCTCTCCGACGAGCTCGTTGATCTTGGCCATCATCTCGGCAGAGAGGCCCCCGCCATTGCCGCGGGCAGCCAGGCCGAGGATCTGCCCCCTGCGAATCGAGCCGAGGAAGAGGAGTGCCTCCAGGAATTCGCGGGCCTTGGGGTCGAGCTCGGCATCGTCCTGGAAGAGGGCCGCGTCGACCTGAAGTGCTTCGGCTAGGCCGGCACGCACCACATCAGAAGCCTCCGTCGTGGCACCCGCACGAAGGGCGGCGATGTCGTCGGCGGTGACGGCCGCCACGCCCGCGTGCTCGTTGACGATCCGCGCAATTTCGTCATCGGAGGGCGCTTCCTGACCAACGTACCCGTGCTGCAGAAGATAGTTGATCTTCTCTCCCACCGTGCGGGGTGCGGACGCATGCTCGTCACGCGAGGCCCTGGGGCGAAGCCCGAACGAGAGATCCTGGGCGGCCAGCAACTCCTCTTCGGTCACCCCGTACGCCTCTGCGAGCGGCTGCACGTAAGCATCGTTGAGTCGGCGCCGGCCGGATTCGGCATTGCTCACCGGCACGCGGCTCGCGCCGATGATCGCAGCGGCCTGCGCGACGCTGAGGCCGGCGTCGCAGCGCAGGAGCTGCAGGTCCGGCGGACCGTCGTGAGGGAAAAGGACATCAAGCGACTGACCGAGCGCCGCTGCGATCGCGGGGAGCTTCTCACCCTTGGGGAAGTCCTGGCCGCTCTCCCACCGCGCGACCGTGGGGGCGCTGACGCCCACCATCTCGGCCAATTCCTTCTGATGGAGGTCCTTGCCCCGCCGGACAGCACGCACGCGGCTGCCGTCGAACTGACGTGGCACATGAACTCCTGCGGGGTGGCGATCAGGCTGGTGGTGGCGGCCTCTGGGGCAACTGTAGCCCAGGCTTGATACATTTCCGCAACTGACGTACGTTTCCGTATCGCACCTGCTGGCCGGACTCCGGCTCTCTATGGTGCCAGCCCTGGGGGACCTCTATGCACGTTGCGTTGTCGTGACCACTCGCGCAACGCGCCGTCGGATTCGGTCCAGTCGTTGCCGGCCGGTCGGGGGATCGCCTTCCTCAGCACCGACCGTCGCGAGCCCTGCGCGAGCTGTTAGGGGCCGGGGATGGACTTGCCGCAGGTGTCTACATATGTTCGTCGTCCCCCGCCGGGCAGCGACCCGGGGAGGGGCGACGCAACGAGCAGACGAAAGGCATGAACCGATTAGGCCGTAAGACGAAAACCGGCGCCCGGGAGCTCCAACTCCCAAGCGCCGGATCGGCACCCCGAGAGGTGCCCATACACATCACGCGGGCGGCGGGGCTTTTGCACGAGAACCGCCGCACCGCGCTCCTACGAAAGACGGAGTATCGCATGCTCGCCATGCCGATCGGAACCCCGGCCTGCCCGGACGCTGGCCGCCAGCGCCGCCTCGCCGCCCAGCTCGCGGACATGATCGCGGGCGCGGCCACCATCCGGGTCAGCCTCAACGACCCGAAGCAGACGTGGCCCCACCAGCACGCTGTCGTCAACGACGAGACCAGGAAGATCACGGAGATGGGCCGCGCCACCGTCAGGGGCGCGGGCCGTTGGATCCTGAGGGTCTGGCCGGGGGGGACTCGACGCGACCGCACACCTTCCACCTTGCCGACGCCACCCTCACGCGCAGCGGCCTGACCGCCGCTGTTCGGGGCCGCTGACATGGCGCGGATACGAACCATCAAGCCGGAGGCATTCTTCTCCGAGTCGCTCGCCGAAGTGCGCGTCGAGGCCGAGCGGACCTTCTTCGGACTGCTCACCCAGGCCGACGACCACGGTCGCCATCGCGACAACGCCGCGATCATCGCCGGGCTCCTCTGGCCCCTCCGCGCCGAACACACCTCGGTCCACGTCGAAGACGACCTCCACCAGCTCGCGGCCGCCGGCCTGATCTGCCGGTACGCCGGCTGCGACGGCCGTCGGTACCTCCACATCGTGACCTGGTCCGACCACCAGAAGATCGACAAGCCGAGCCAGTCGCGCCTGCCCTCCTGCCCGCAGCACCAGGCTGCCGACCGGTGTGCGCCCTGCAAGGGCTCCTGCACCAAGCGGACCGAGGGTTCGTCTGCTACTCCCCGAGGACTCGCCGAGACCTCGCCGAATGCTCCCCGAGCCCTCGACCTGCCCGCCAAGACCACCTCCACGCCTTCCGGAGACGCGGGTGGGGCCTCCGTTGACCGGCAGGAAGCCGCCGACAATGCGTGCGGCGTTCCTAGTCGGGCTGGAACGAAGAGCGCAGGTCAGGAGGCATTCCCCGAGGACTCCCCGAACCTTCCCCGAAGCATCGGAGAGGGCTCGGCGCCTGGATCTAGGATCTTGGATCCTGGATCTCTTGTCCCTACGGGGCGCACGGCGCCCGCAGACGGCGTCTCGGCCAACCAGCTCGTCGGCGAGTACGTCGCCTCATGCGACGAGCGTCCGCCCAGCGACGTGATCGGACATCTCGGCCGGATCGCCAAGAAGCTCCTGGGTGAGGGCATCGCGCCGGAGCACATCAGGGCCGGGCTGGCGAACTTCGCGGCCAACCCCAAGCACCCGAGCGTGCTGGCCAGCATGGTCAACGAGGCCATGAATGCACGCCCCGGCAGTTTTGCCCGGCCGGGAATCCGGCCTAACGTGCCCGCCCATCAGGCGTGGACCAACCCCTCCAACGCCGTTGCCGCCTACGCCGAGGAGCTGTGATGCGCACCCGTCACCGCGAACCGCAGACCCTAGGCGAGGGCACCCTGGACCGGATGGCCCGGATCCTGGCCGCCCGCAACATCGACCCCAGCGCCGCACCGGCCCAGGAGCTCGAGACCGTCTCCCCGCTGGAGGCCCTGTCGGCCGGTATGCCCCCGCGCTACCGGGCCGCCGTCGCCGACCACCCCCAGGTCCTGGCCTGGGTCCGGACTGTTGCCGAGGCCGCCGTCGCTCCCAACCAGGGAGCCAGGCGACAGGTCACCACCGGACCCAGCCTGCTGATGGCCGGCGTCGTCGGCGCGGGCAAGACACACCAGGCGTATGGCGCGGTCCGGCGGCTGGTCCAGAGCGGAGTCGGCGTGCGCTGGCGCGCGACCACCGCCGCCGACCTGTACGCCGACCTGCGACCCCGGCCTGGAGCCGACAGCGAGCGGGAGCTGGCCACCGTCAGCCGCTACCCGCTGCTGATCATCGACGACCTCGGCGCGGCCAAGGCCAGCGAGTGGGTCGAGGAAGTGACGTACCGGCTGATCAACCGTCGGTACAACTACGAGCTTCCGACCCTGATCACCACCAACCTGGCGATCAGGGACCTCCGTGCCCACCTCGGCGACCGCGTCGCCTCCCGGCTCGCACAGATGACCACCCGGGTCGAGTTCGAGCAGGTCGACCGCAGACGCCACCGTCTCGCGGCCTGACCCGCCCCAGGCCGCCACGCCGGGCCGCGCCTTCTGCGCGCCGCCCCGAGCCCTTCCCTGACCCAGCGCACCTCTCCGCCGACGCCCCTGCGCGCGGAGAGCGATCGGAGTACCCGTATGACCAGCACGACGAACCGCCCTGCCCGACCCCGGTCGCTCGGCGACCACACCTGGCGGGACCAGGCCGTCTGCCAGAGCACCGAGTACAACCCGGTGGACCCCGAGATCTTCTTCCCGGACCCCGATGAGACCGACAAGATCACCGAAGCGAAGGCGCTGTGCGGCCAGTGCCCGGTCCGCCGCGTCTGCCTGGACGCCGCCCTGGAAGCCGGCGACGCCGACGGCATACGAGGCGGACTGACCGAGGAGGAGCGCGGACCTCTGCATGAGAAGATCGCCCACCGCCTCGACTACAGCCGCGTCAACGACACCATCGCCGGTCGCGACATCCACCTCACCAAGGCCGAGCGCCGCGCGGTCATCCGCGCCGCCTACCGCCACGGGGTGACCGAGCAGCGCCTGGCCTGGCTCCTCAAGATCACCGAGGAGCACGCCCAGAAGCGATACCGCGAACTCCGCCGCGCCCTGCGCAACCGAGACCTGAATCAACCCGAGACGGCCACCGCCTCGTCCGAGGCCGGCATCGAGCGCCTGGGTCGCGACGACTTCGGGACGGCGGCGTGAATGCCCTGACCGTGCCGAAGACGGCGCACATATCCGGCTGGGACCGAGCGGTCGTCATCGCCCTCGGCGGTGCGGGATGCGCGCTGTCGTACGACGCGCTGCAGCAGATGGCTGTTGCCATCCACATCCGAGGCTTCCTCACCTACCTCTTCCCCCTGGTGATCGACGGGTTCATCGCCTACGGCGTCCGGGCGCTCCTGGTCCTCCGCGACGCGCCGCTGCGCGCCCGGCTCTACGTCTGGACGCTCTTCGGCACGGCCACGGCCGCCAGCATCTGGGCCAACGCGCTCCACGCGGTGCGGCTCAACGAGGACGCGGTCGCCGGCACCGGCCTTCGGCTCGGCGACACGGTGGTCGCGGTGCTGTCCACCATCGCCCCGCTCGCCCTGGCCGGAGCGGTCCACCTCTACATCCTCATCGCCCGGGGGCCGGTCAAGGGCAGTGACCGCGAGGACCTCGGTCACCCCGGTTACCCGGGTCAGGGTGACCGGCACGACGCCGTCGCGGTCACCCGGACTGACCGGGTCGGTCAGAACCGGCCGGCGGTCGGTCAGGTCAAGGCAGGTCAGCCGGTCACCGCCCTGGCTGGCCGGCCGCCGCTGTCCCTGGACAAGCAGGCTCCTGCCTCCTGGCCACTGACCGGGGACAGGGCCCCGGTGGGCAGCAGCAACCCGGTCACCGATGGCCGAGGCCAGTCGTACGGGGCCGCTGACCTGCCCGGACAGTCGGACTCGGCTCGGCCGGTCACTGACCGCCCCGACGACACCGCACCGGTCACCGGCGACCAGGACAGCCCGGCGGCGGTCACCACCCCGCCGGTCACTCCGCCGCCGGTCACTGACCGAGAGGCCCGGACAGCCGGTGACCGACGGCCCGACCCGGACACCGAGGAACTGCTGAAGATCGCCCGGTCAGCGGTCAGGGCGGAGGACAAGCTGACCCGCAAGGTGGTCGCCCAGGCGATCCGCGGTCAGCAGATTCCGCTCTCCAGCGACACCCTGACCGCCCTGATGGGCCAGCTCCGCGCCCAGCACGGACAGCCGGTCACCTCCACCCGGAACTGACCGGACACCTCGGAGCGGGTGACCGAGCCGGTCACCCCAGCCGGTCACCCGCTCCGGACACCCGCGCCACACCCCTCCAGAGCAGAAGCGGAGAACACCCGATGCGCACCCACCCGGCCACTCCCGCCGAAGTCGACTCCTGGCTGACCGTCCTTCACCAGCGCGGCCACCTCCACCGCGCCCAGTCCGGCCCCGACACCACCTGGATCGTGCAACGCGAGCAGCACGATCGCCCCTGGACCCTCCACCACCCGGTCCTCGCCATGGACTGGATCGAGGACCTCGTCCGCGAAATCCAGCAGCAGGACCCGGAGACGAGCCGATGACCACCGACGACCCGGCGGTGACCACCGCCGGACAGCAGCGTGACCCCACGACGGCTCCTGGCGGAGCAAGCTATCGCGTACGACGGTCCTACGGCCCGTCGTACGCACTTGCCCCCGCCCCAGAGGGCGGGGGAAGCCCAACTGGTCCCCGAGCGAGGGCGCTTGGGAACCAGCCGGGCAACCGGCACCAGGGGGCGCCGGTCACCGGGGGAGAAGCCGCCCGCGACGACCACCGTGAGCAGCTGAGCCCGAGCACGCCCGCCTTCCCCGACCGCAAGCCGCGCCGCCGCAGCCGCAACCCGAGCGAGCGCACCCGCAAGACGACCACCCGCCTCTCCGACACCGAGAAAGCCGAGATCGTCGCCGCCGCCGCGCAGCGCGGCGTCACCGTCGCCCGCTTCCTCGCAGCCGCCGGCCTCGCCGCCGCCCGCGGTTCGACCGCCCTGCACACCAACGAACGACTCGACACGGCCATCGACGAACTCGTCGCCCTGCGTACCGCCCTGGCCCGGATCGGCAACAACATCAACCAGATCGCCTACGTCCACAACGCCGGAGGACAGCCCCGCCCCGGCGAACTCGACCACGCACTGAGCGTTCTGACCAGGTCCCTCGGCCGCCTCGACGACGCGGCGAACGACCTGGTGACCAGGCGGCTGTGATGGTTCCCGACATCGGACGCGGCTCCCGCACCCACGGCCTCCTCGTCTACCTCTACGGCCCGGGCAGGCGCGAGGAGCACACCGACGCGCACCTTGTCGGCTCCTGGGACGGCTTCGCCCCCGACCCCGACCCCGGCCGCGACACCGACCCGCAAGTCACCCTCGCCCGCCTCACCGCCGCCCTCGACCTCCGGGTCAAGCAGGCCGGCGACCGCGCGCCCGCCAAGCATGTATGGCACTGCTCGGTCCGGACCGCCCCCGGCGATCGGCGACTCTCCGACGAGGAGTGGAACGCCGTCGCCCAGCGCATCGTCCACGCCACCGGCATTGCCCCGGACGGCGATCCCGACGGCTGCCGGTGGATCGCCGTCCGCCACGCAGAGGACCACATCCACATCGTCGCCACCCTGGTCCGAGGAGACCTGCGCAACCCACGCCTCAACTACGACTTCAACAAGGCCCAGGTCGAATGCCGTCGCATCGAGAAGGAGATGGGCCTGCGCCGCCTCAACGCCGGCGACGGCACCGCAGCGAAGAACCCCACCAGCGCCGAAAGGTTCAAGGCCGAACGCACCGGCCGCCCCGAGACCTCCCGCGAGACGCTCCGCGAAGCCGTCCGCCAGGCTATCGCGGGAGCGGACGACGAGAAGGAGTTCTTCACCCGGCTGCGCGAGGCGGGCCTGCGCGTGAAAGTGCGCCACGCCCCCTCCGGTGACGCGCTCGGCTACAACGTGGCCCTGCCCGGCGATCGCAACCGCCACGGTGAACCGGTCTGGTACCCCGGCTCCAAGCTGGCTCCTGACCTGTCCCTTCCGAAGATCCGCCTCCGGCTCGCCGACGGTACCGCCGAGCGGGCAACGCCTTCGGCCGCCGGCGGCCGGCCGGACTGGTCCCCGCCCGCCCGAGAGCGCCGCAGCGCCACCGGGATCGCCGAGCGTGCCGCCGTCCTCCTCGACGGCGACGACGATGACGCCGCAGCCCAGCTCGTCGGCGTCGGCGAACTCCTGGACGCGGTCGCCCAGACTTCCCCGGTCGCCACCCGAGCCGAGCTGGCTGCCGCCGCCCGAGCCTTCGAGCGGGCGACCCGCAGCCACGTCCGAGCAGAGCGCGCCGACACCCGGGCTCTCCGCTCGGCCGCCCGGGGCATCGTCCAGGCCGGCGGCTCGCTCGGCCGAGGCGAGGACGGCGGCACCACCGCCATGCTCCTCTCCACCCTGGTCCTGGTCACCCTCGCCGCCGCCCGTTGGCACTCCGCCCGCGGTCACGCCCAGCAGGCCCACGCTTCCCGACAGGCCGCCGAGCACCTGCGCACCGCATACCGTCAGGCCGCCGCCACCCCGATGCGGGTGCTGCACGACCAAGGCCGTGCCCTCCCCGAAGCCCAACGCCGGACGCACGAGGCCACCCTCCGCGCGGCCCTGCCGGAGCAGGGCGTACGAGCAGATGGCATGCCGACGAAGATCGACGCCCTGGTCGCCACGCTCGCCCAGGCCGAGCAGGCAGGCCACGACCCCGAGGCCCTCCTGCAGCAGGCCATCGACATGCGCGAACTCGACACCGCCGAGGACGTGAACGACGTCCTGGTCTGGCGCCTGCGCCGCCTCGCCCAGCTCCCCGCCCACCCGAGCGAAGCTCCCCGTCGCCCGCAGGCCGGCACTCGCCCGACCAAGACCCCGGCCAACCGCACCAGCAAACGGAACGCACCCACGGTGGCACCGCGCCCTGCCGTCTCCGACCCGCGCAGCCGACCACCACGCCGCTGATCAGCGCGTCCGGAAGGCCGGCCACCGACCAACCGGACTCCACGAAATGCATGGACAGCCTGTTTCACTGGCTGTTACGGATGAAAACAGGAAGCCCTCGAACGGGAGATGACGCTCGTGCCCAGAACCACCGACCGCACCACGGAGCCGGCACCCGCGCGGCCCGTCGTCCCCGCCGGCACCGACCCCCTGCTGCAACTCCAGTACGAGACACAGCCGGCCGACTGCCCCGGCGCGACCCGCTGCGTCAGCCACCCACACGAACTCGCCCTCGGAGGCATCCCCGTCATGTGCTCGGCCTGCCGGGCCCGACGCGACTGGCTGCTCATCAACCACGGCCGCAACGTCTGGATCCGCTGCCGCTGCAGTAACCAGTGGCCCGAACCCGAGATCAGCCGCGCCGACTTCGACGCCCTGATCGCCAGCCCGTACGGCACGACCTACCCCACCGTCGAGGAGGGTCTCGCTGCGCTCGGCTTCGACGGTGTCCTTGTCGGCGCCTACCTGGAGTAGTCACGCGAGGCAACGAAAAGCCGAGGAGCGCCAGCGATGTATCGGTGGCGCTCCTTCAGGCTCTGAGCTTAGGGTGCACGAGCTCGTTAGATCGGGTACACCTCAGACAGTTGGGTGTGTCTCTGGCAGTATGCCCCCATGCCTGACTATGACCTGACCCGGCTTGGTGACCGTGCTTTCGAACAGCTCGTGGTGGGGCTCGCCCTCCGAGAGCTGGGTCCTGGTGTCAGCGTATTTGGCGATGGAAAAGATGGGGGTCGCGAAGCGACTTTCGATGGAACGATCCAGTGGTCCGCCACTGCTCTGTCGTCAGACGACGATCGTGACGTCTGGACTGGCTACACGGTATTGCAGGCCAAGTACCAGGTGAAGCCAAAGCCTAGCCCGTATGACAACGCGGTCTGGCTTCAGGGCCAGCTCACCGCAGAAATCGCCAGTTGGGTTGATGCCGCAGAGAAGAGAACCCGAAAACGGCTTCCCGACTACCTGATCTTCGTTACCAACATCGATCTGTCAGCAGTGGCGAAGGTTGGGGGAATTGACCGCGTCACAGAGCTACTCGAAACGAAGCTCAGTGATGCTTCCAGTAAAGGTCTCGGAGTCAAGGGCTTTCGCATCTGGCATGCTGATCAGATCAGGACGATGCTCGATGCCAACCAAGCCGTGCGTTGGGCGTTTCCAGGATTGCTGACGGCTGGTGATGTATTGGAGCAGCTTGGCCACGACGTGGTGAGCCTGGGCAGTCTAGACATCCGGGACCCCTTGCGTCAGGAGCTGGTTAAGTCGCTCGCGGCGGATCGCTGGATTCGTCTCGGCCAGGCCGGCGGTTCAGGCGACGCGAAGCTGTGGCTCGACGACATCGCCATCGACCTCCCAGCGGTGGTCGATACGGATCAGGACTCCACTGTCAACGCTGTCCAGCATGTCCTTGAGGTGGGGGACTTGGTCTTGCGTCCGCAGCAGCCTGGGGGGCTGAGCCGACCGCATACCGTACTAGTCGGCGGCCCTGGACAGGGAAAGTCGACTCTCAGCCAGCTCATCGCTCAGGCCTACCGGGTGGCGATGCTTACCGATGTGAGTGTTGGTCCCAATGCTCAAACGATCGTGGATGGGACGAGGGAGGCATTGCATCGGCTGAACCTTGCCGTGCCAGCCAACCGGCGCTGGCCGGTTCGCATCGACTTGGCGAAGTACGCAGAGGAGCTCGGATCTGGCAGAGACACCAGCCTGCTGCGCTGGATTGCCCAGCACCTTTCCAAGCGCACCGTAGATTCCGTCCAGCCATCGAAATTGCGCGACTGGCTGCGTGCCTGGCCGTGGGCGTTGATCCTGGATGGTCTCGACGAGGTCCCCAGCCAGGTATCCCGCCGCGCTGTCTACGAGAAGGTTGACGAACTCCTCACGGATGCTGAAGATCTCAACGCGGACCTCCTTGTCGTGGTCACCACGCGACCTACTGGCTACGACGAGCGCTTCCCTGAGGACCAGTTCCGGCACCTGCAACTGCAGCGGGTCCCTCCAGGGCAGGCCGCAGCCTTCGCCGAGCGGATTATCGCTAAACGATTCCCCGAGGATGAGGACATGCGCCTCAAGGTTGTCGGCCGGATGCGCGAGGCCGCAGGGGACCAGCTCACTGTACGGCTGATGGAAACTCCACTCCAGGTCACGATCATGTCTTTGATCGTGGAGAAATATCCGACTCTGCCGCCTGATCGGTTCACTCTCTTCAACCTCTATTACCGAACTGTTTCTGAGCGTGAAATCGCAAAGGATATCCCTGACGCGCGTTTTCTGTCGCAGAACAGCACCCAGATTGACAAGCTCCATGAGCAGGTAGGTTTGCGCCTGCAGGTGACTTCTGAGACGGCAGACGGCGCCGACGCACACATGAGTCACTCGGCACTCCATGCCTTGGCTGCAGCGCTCATGGAAGCTCGCGGGTTTGACGTGGATGAAGCCACGGAGCGTGCCTCAGCCATCGTGGGAGCCGCCACTACGAGATTGGTACTGCTGGTGCCGCGGGACAGTGGGGTTGGATTCGACATCCGCACGTTGCAGGAGCTCATGGCTGCCCGGGCGATCGTCGAAGGTGACGACAGTCAAGTCATCTCACGACTGCGCGCCATCGCTCATCACCCACACTGGCGCAACACTTGGCTGCTTGCAGTCGGGGCACTGCTGAAGCAGTCTGATCGTTTTGAGCGCCAGGTGCTGGATCTGCTGAGGCAGCTCGACTCAGAGCCTCGCCGCCTGAGGGACCACTTTCCGAGCGCGCCATCCTTGGCTGCAGACATACTGGACGACAATCTCGCAGTTGGACGACCGAGCTTTGAGCGAGGTCTGGTGGCGTGCCTGCTGACTGCGCTGAACAGGCCATCTGTGTCCCACTTGAATCGCCTGGCCGAGGGTTTTCTGAACGTTTCCGATACCTTCCGCAAGACCGTATTTGAGCAGCTGGGCACTGCTCGAACCTCGGGTCCCATGCGGCGAGCTGCAGCAGTGCTAATTCTGGATGCGATGGAGAGGATTGCTTCTGATCCTGGCCGCCTGAACAGCATTCGTATCACGAAGAATAGATTCGCGATTACTGAGACAGAAAATCAGGCGTACGCTATGTGGAATCTTCTTCATCGCGCTCCGTCCGCATCGCGCAATTCGGAATTGGTTGTCGACCTTGCGGAGCATCTGAAGGTGACTGTGCAAATGCCGGGTTTGGCTTCAGCTGATGTGGATCAGTTGCGTGCAGGGTTTGACTCACTGCAAGGGTCTCAGTTCATTCTTGTCGGATCTGAACCAGGCACGGTCATCCCTCTCGATCTGCAGAGTGGCTCCAAGGAGCCGCTTCTCGAGGCGCTGGAGACAGAAGACGTTGCCGCCACATTGGATATGGCGCTCAACGCGCTGCCTGAGACGCACTGGAACATTGAGGCGATGTTGGGTGCCCTGCTTAAGCCCGCACAAAGTCGCCTTCCTGTCGGCCAAGAACTCCTGAAGGAAATGGTGGCTGCGCAAGCGGCCTCCGCCCCGTAGCGGCGGATAGGCACCTGCCGGTGGGGCGAGCCCACGAGCTTTGCGTCACCGGTCACGGCTCCGGTTGGTGCTGGACGGCGGCGAGGGTGCCGGCGATGGCCGCCACGAAGACGCTGGCGAGGAGGTGCGTCAAGATGCCCCTGGAACGGGCCGACTTCCAGCGCGTCGGCCCGGCACGGTGTCGTCGAGGATGAGCGTACGCACGTGTGGCCGGGTGTACGGCAAAGCCGCCCCTGCCTGATCGGTGAGGGGCGGCCTTCTGAGGTTCTCGGTTCAGACTTCGGCGAGGCGGTTCGAGAAGTCGAGGGCGTCGGTCGCGAACGCAAGGGCGGCGCACAGGCCGGTCACTTCGTAGAGGGTCGGGCGGACCAGGCGCGGCCAGTCGTCCGGGGCGGCTGGCCAGGAGGCGAGGTGCGCCTCGGTGCTGGCTAGGCCCAGGTGGGCACTCACGTCCCAGCCGGAACGAGAAGCGGGCTCCCAGCGGAGGCAGATGCGGCCGAGGGGGAGCCTCGGGGTTCCGGCGGCGAGCCACATGACGTCGAGGGAGCCGTCGTGCCGGGAGGAGACGCGCTGGACCAGCGCGCCGCGTACGCCGTCCGGCATGGGATGTACGGGGAGGCTGTACAGCGGGAGGGCGTGTGACGAGATGGAAGCCTCCGGAGAGCAGGGAAGAGGTTAGGACCAGGTGAGGGCGTCGCGTACCGACGTGGGGAGGTAGTCCTCCTGGCCGTCGTCGGGGATGAACGCCTTGCCGTCCTGGACGACGACCTGGGTTGCCAGGTAGTGGGTGAAGGGGAAGTCGGGGTTGACAGCGAGGCGGATCGGCAGGTCGGGGTCGAGGTCCTGAAGCTGGCGGAGTAGGTGGCCGACGGTCAGGTACTGGGGCAAGGAAGCCTCCGAAGCGGTACGGGCGGGCGGGGCGGAGCGTCAGGGAGTGGCGGGACCCCGAGAACGGATGCCGGTGAGCGGGCCGGGTCGGTGGTGCCGCCCGCTCACCGATTCAGCAGGGGGAGTGGGCGACGAGGGCGGCGAGGAATCCGGCCACCGCCTCGGCGGGGTGTCGGTGCCGAACTCCTGGACCCACGCGTCGCCTTCGGTGGGCTGCACCTGGACCCGCCAGACGAGGCCCAGCGTCCAGGCAGCGGGGCCCTCGGGGAGCCAGCCGACGTAGACGCGGCCGTCTGGGCTCGTCGCGTGGACGTTGGCCTCCGGGGTGTCGACGATCGTCCAGCCGAGGGCGTGGAGGAGGTCGAGCACCGGGCTCGCCCAGTGGTCTGAGGAGAGCCAGTGGCGGTCTTCCACTGCGGGGCGGAGGACGGCGGGCAGGAGGGTGGCGGAGGCGTTCACGGTTGGACGATCCATTCGTTGACCTACGGTTTTTCCCGACACCCGTACGTTGACATGGGGTGTGACGAAGTCCGTAGTCGTTTCCGGGGATGACCCGTCTGCCGTGGGCGAACTGGCCACGGCCAGGCGCCCAGGAAGCAGTCGGCGCGGGAATGGACCGACGTCCGGGGTTGTCGTAACCGAGTTACGGCGGCAAGCCGAAGGGGGAGCAGGGATGACGGAGCCGGGCATACATTGGGACGGGGCCGGGCTGGAGCGCAAGATCCGCGCCGCCGGGCGTCCGTGGACCGTGGGCGACATCGCGATGGTCGCCGATGGCCAGTGGGGCATCGGCGCGCAGTCCGACAGGTGGCCGGACGAGGACGCGGTGGTGGAGCACCGGGTCGAGGAAGGCCAGCGCGTCGAGCTGACGGTGGAGGAGCTGACCCGCGCGGTGGGCGCCCGCACCGAGGGCACCCACCGCGACGAGGACCTCGCCTGACCGTTCAGCGGCGAGGCCCTGATGAGGGCGCCGATGGCCCGACGGCAGCCGCAGGAACAGGCTGGTCAGGCACCTGGCCCGGGGCATGTGAAGCGAGCCCCGAGCGGGCGACAGCGGCCCGGGACAGGTTCGCCGCCGGCCCCCGGTCCGCGGTCGAGGCGGCTTCGCGTGCTTCGACCCCACGCCGGACCGCCTGCACGTACGCACCGCTCTCCGCGAGCGCGACGCGAAGGTCGGCCGCCGAGCTGGAGAGCCGGTCCAGCTCGTAGAAGGCCGGCACGTACCCGGGCCGGGTGAGGGCGTGCAGACGGTCCTGGTGGACGGACACCGCGTTGTCGGTGATGGCCAGGGCCGTACGGATGTGCATGGCCGAGCGCAGGAGCGGGTCGTCGCAGGGGCGACGGACCGCGAGGACTTCCAGGACCTCGATCGGCTGACCCCAGGCTTTCTCGATTATGGAAGTGGCCTGGTCGAGCGCGGTGGTGTCGGGCATGAAGGAACTCCTGTTGTCCGGAGGGGCGGAGGGGACGTCCGGGAAGGCCCGGGCGGGGTCAGCGGCTGTGCCGGGGAGCCGACGAAGCGGCTGACGGCCGGGCTGCGGCTGTGGGCGCGAGGGTGCTCGACCGCTTCTGCGCCGAGGACGTGGTGCGGCTCTGGGCCGCCATCACGCGGAGGTCGGCCGCTGGCCGCGGAACGCACGCGGCACGGCGTACGGCCTCGGTGACAGCGGTGCGGCGTACGTCGAGCGGAGTCGGAGAGCGAGAGCCCCGGGGATCGGCAGCCGGGCCGACCGGCGTCAGCGTGACCAGCGGCTCCATCTCGCGGTGGATCATGTGCCGTTCACGGACCACCGGGGCCGAACCGGCCATGACGGCCGCCGTCGCGGCGATCAGATGGGACGGAGTGCGGGCCGTGAACACCACCTCCGCCCGCGTACCCCAGCCCCGGGGACCGGCCCACAGCACGACGGCCTCGGCGTCCCGTCCGCCGCGAAGGGTGTGGATCTCGACACCCGCCAGCCCGTCGGGAGCGGTGACCTCGACGGTTCCGTACTTGGCTGCCCCTCGGCGCCAGCCGGCATCGAGCAGCGGCTGGACGGCATCAGCCCAGTACAACGACGGGTCCGCGAGGAAGCGTCCGTTGTTCTCGTACGGGTCGGATGCGGCGTAGTCCTGGGCCAGAGCGGTGGTGAGGCCGGCGACGATCTCGGCCGGGGTGACGTGGTTGAAGGTCGCCGTCCAGCGGGGCGTGGCGACGGCGTCCTCGGCCACGGTGATCCTCCACAGCTCGAAGTCGTCGCCGAACCAGCCGATCCGGATCCGCTGGTCGGGAGAGGTGACGAGGAGCTGGCAGGGGCCGTCGTCGAGGTAGTGGTGTGGCCAGTGGGCCACGGGGGCGAAGCCGGCGTCTCCGGTCCCGTTGGAGCCGGCGAGATACATGGGGCTGACCAGTACCTCTTCGTGGTGGGACGGGTCGGGAAGGGCGGACATGGTCGAAGCTCCAGGCGCGTGTGGGAGGAGGAACGCGCCCGCGTGCGCAGCGCGGTGAAAGGCCGGGGCGCACGCGGACGCCGTCGCGATGACGGGGTGCCTCTGGTTCTCAGCGCCACCCGGATTACCTGACCCGTCCCGGGGCCGACTGAGTGGTTACGGCAGTCGGCACCCGCGGTTGCGGCTGGGAGCCGTGGCTGAACAGGGCGCTCGGTACGGCAGCGCTCCGGCGCAGGGCTGCTGCGGTTCGGGCGCCGTCCGACCCCAACGGGACAGTGGAGTGGGTCCGCTGGGTCGTCGCGACGGGGACAGGGGGCGACGGGGTCCACCGGGTGGACAAGGGGGCGCTCCAGCGCTCGACGGTCGCGTAGACGGGGCCCAGCTCCTGGCCGGCATCGGTCAGTGTGTAGGGGGCGCCGTGTTGCGGTCCCGTGCGGGTGACCAGGCCGTCGGCCTGGAGCCGGAGGAGGCGCTGCCGGGTGAAGGCGTCGGCCCGGCCGATGCCCTCGGCGATGTGGCCGAACCGCATCGGGCCGCCGTCGGCAAGGACTTGGATCAGGGCAGTGGAATGCCGTGGTCGTAGACGCCGTACAGCGTCCTCGACGCGTTCGGCTTCGGCCGTCGCGTCGGGCGCCAGGTAGATCCGGGACCAGTCGGCCAGCGTGCGGTGCACGTGCGTCAGGGACTCGCCGAGGGCGCTGAGCCGGTACGGAGCCCCGTGGCGGGTGTCGGTTCGGGTGACCAGCCCGCCGGTTTGCATGGCGGCCAGCCGCAGGCCGAGCACCTGCTCGCTGACGAAGGGGAGCTTGGCGGCGATGTCCCGTATTCGCATGGGGCGGCCCTCCTGGGCCAGGGTCATCACGGACCAGGTGGTCCACTTCGGTCCCATCAGGGCGAACGCGTCCTCGATGCGCTGGGCGTCGAACGAGTTGATGGGGAAGACGGGCCGGGCGGGGACGTGGGGCTGGTTCATTCGGCCGCCTCCATCCGGGCGAGCAGTGAACGGACCAGAGTGGGCAGTCCTCCTGGTTCGCCGCCGGTCCAGATCTGGTCGGCCGCCTCGTCGAGGACGTACGCGGCGTCTTCGATCAGGCCGCTGGAGATCTCCATGCAGGCGTCGGTGATCCGGGAGGCCGCGAGCAGCGACTGGGAGAGCACGTCGACGTAGTTGCCCGGCGGGAGCCCTGCGGCCTGGGCGGCGGTGCGGATCGCCGTCAGCTCCAGCGCGCTGAAGGCGAAGTCGAACCCGTCTTCCTCCTCGGCGTCCTCGGTCGCGGAGAAGTCCAGATTTCGAGGTTCCGTGGGGATGCCGACGCGTGTGCAGATCTGGTCGACGGCGGTGGTCAGCTCGGCGAGGGACTCGGTGAACCAGCCCAGCGCGGAGGCGTAGGAGGCCAGGGTGAACAGACCCGCCGACGTGGCGGGACGCCGCTCGGCGGCCATGAACTCTTCGAGCCGGTCGGTCAGTTCGCCCACCACGTGCGGGCCGGCGGACAGCGCGCCCAGTACGGGGTGCAGGTAGGAGCGGCTGGCGGCCGTCGGGTACTCGGCAGCGAGGATTCCGGAGACGCTCTGCGCGGCCCCGGTGAGGAGGCCGGCCAGGTCGGTACGGGACAGCGGGGCACGATCGGTGGTCATCGCTGGGGGACCTTTCGGGAAATGGCGGCCGTGGAGTGAGCCACTGTGGGAGGAGCTACCGGGGCGGCGGCCGTAGGGCGGCTTGCGGTGAGGGAGGAACGGGACTGAGCGGCCTGGACGCGGGCCTCGGCGGCGGAGGGCGTCTCGGTGATCTGCTGAGGGGCGGTGCGCAGGTGCGCCGAGCGGTAGACCGCGTAGTCCTTCCGGCTTCCGGCGGCGACGAGGTAGACCTCGCGCTTGTGGTTCGAGGTCGGCGGGGCCGGGCGGAACTGGATGACCATCCGGTAGGAGACGGAGGGGTCAACGTAGACCTTGTGGAAGCCGGCGAGGCGGCCCTTCAACGGTAGGCAGTCGTCACTTCCGTGGACAAGGTTCTGCAGTTCCAGCAGCGCCAAGTCGCGGATACGGTCGGGAAGTTCCCGAAGATCGGCGATGGCGTCAGGGTGTGCGGCGAAGGCGAAGCGGGCGCGGCTCACAGCAGCCTCCCCTGCACCGGACGCTGGACCGGTCCCGCCGGAGGCGTACGGGGGGCGTCCATGCTGGCCTTCGGCGTCGCGGAGACCCCGGCCGACCGGGCGAGGGCGATGCGGGCGACGCGGGCCCGGACGACAGCGCCGTTGTGATCGCTGTACTCCGGCGGTTCCGGCAGCGGACCGCTGCGGTCGTCCAGCCAGGCGCGGGCGGCGCCGACGTCGGCGAAGGCGCCCTCGCGCATCGTGTACGTGCCGGCGTCGTGGTCCCACTCTTCGTGAAAGACCCGAATCGGTGCCTCGTTGGCGCGGGAGTCGCGCGTCAGTGTCCACGTCTCGCACGGGTCGGAGTCCGAGGTGTGGTTGTCGAGGACCTCGTACCGGGTGCCCGACTCGCGGATCTGCCGTTCGACCCACACCGTGAGGTCGTCGGCGGGCTTCAATAGGCCGTCGCGGACCTTGGCGATCTTCTCGGGCGGGCAGCCGCGTTCGACCAGCCAGTTCTGGGCGAAGGACACCGTGGCGTGGTGGCTCGTCTCCAGGGCGTACGTGAACCGGTTCAGGTCCCGGGCGACGGCGATCGCCATCACCTGAGGAGCGCCGGGTACTCCCCACGTGGCCGACTGGTCGTGGGCGATGACGAAGCTGTGGGAGCCGTTGGGCGTGGTGTGGTGCTGGGACAGCGCTGTCAGGTCACCGGACCAGAACCTCTCCACCGCCTCCTCGGACGCGGTATCGGCGGGGGCAAGTTCGGCGAGGTCGAAATCGAAGGCGAAGCCGAAGTGGTCGTTCATGCCGCCATCCCCGGCAGCTGAGGGGCGGGAGTGGTCAGCACCCGGTGGTTGGGGCGAGTCGGGCTCGTCGTGCACGCTGCGAACGGACCGTCCGGGGCGCGGAGGTGTACCAGCGCCTGGTCCAGGTGGTCGCGGTGCCAGGTCGACGGACCGGCCAGGCCGGCTTCGGTGTCGGTGAGCTGCTGCCACGCGAGCCAGAGGGCGTGCAGCCGGGCGACGGCCTCCGGGTGCTCGTGCCACAGCGCGCACCAGGGGCGCGTTGTGCTGATCTCCCGGCCGTACACCGGCAGGAGGAGGTGGTTCACCCAGTTGCTGAGGGCCGCGAGTTCGACGGCGTACGCCTCGCCGCCCAGGGCGAGGATGAACACCGAGGTGGGGCCGTCGGCCTTCTTGGGGCCGTCCGCCCCGGCTGCCGGAGCGCCGTCAGTCTGCTGGTCGGCAGGAGGTACGGGATCGGGCTCGGAGCCGAGGCGGTCGAGGATGACGCCCTGGCGCCTGACCTCCGCGATGGTCTTGGCGAGTGCGCTGGCGAGGTCGTCGAGGCCCTCGTCGGAGACCCGGAACGGCTCAGGGCCGGGGGCGGAGGCGGTCGGGCTGGTTTCGGACATGAGAGCGTGCTCCATCTGTGAGACGGCGACATGCCCGACATGATGCGGAGAATCCGCGGTTTGGCCCGGCCGGGAAAACCCGGTAGGGAGCCGCTACCCGGCCGCGCAGCGCGGACAGCGCGGGAACGGCGGTGCCAGCAACTGCAGAGCCCGAGCAGCCTGTTGGGGAACGACGCCGTTGCCGAGCGCGGTGAGCTGAGCCGGGCGTCCGAGTCCCGGGGTGGCGGTGACCCAGCCGGCGTCGAGGCCCTGCATCCACTCGACGAAGTCGGCACGGAGCCGACCGGCCGCGTCGGTGGGCGCCGGCGCGGGGCGGGTGAGCGTCTCCCATCGGGTGATGGCGGCTGCGTACGGTCCCCATCGCCGCTCGACTCGTCGGTTTCCGGGGACGGCTCCGCCCACAGCGGCAGGACCACCGCCGACAGGGGAGGACGCCACCCCTTGCCGGGACGGCGGCACAGGGTACCCGTGTCGCCGTCCCGGGGTGTGGGCAACAGCGACGCCGCCGCACTGGGCAGGGCCATGTCCCCATTGCCGTGCCGATGGTTGGGAGATCCCTTGAGCCCGTCCGACGCCTTCGGGGTCGGCAGCAGGAGCCACTCGACCTCGTCGGCCAGATTCGGACCGTGGCCCCCGCTCTTCCTCTTGGCCGGGTGCTGGGAGCCGCCGTTCTTGCCGATGTTGCTGGTCGGCGTCTTGAGCAGGGCCTCCGGCGGGCCAGGCCGTGAGGAAGGTCCGCTCGCGCCGGTGCGGGGCTCCGATGTCAGAGGCGCGAAGCACGAGCCATTTCGCGTCGTACCGGAGGTCGGCCAGGGATCCGAGTACGGCACCGAGTGCCCGCAGAGGAGGCTGACCTGCGGTGTCTCCCAGACACCACGGGCAGGGTTCCACGTCGCCAGGGGAACCGGCGGGGGAGGTGAGGAGGCCGCGCACATTCTCGATCACTACCAAGCAGGGTCGGAGGGCCTCGACCGCACGGGCGACGTGCAGCCACAGCCCCGATCGGGTCTGGGAGTTGAGTCCGGCCCGGCGGCCGGCGACCGAGACGTCTTTGACAGGGGAAGCCGGCCGTCAGGACGCACACGCGGGGGACGGTGGACCAGTCGACGGTGGTGATGTCGCCCAGGTTGGGGACGCCGGGCCAGTGACGGGTCAGGATGCGAGAGGCGTTCGGATCGACCTCCGCGTGCCAGGCAAGCGCGCCGCCGAGAGCGGCCTGCACCCCCAGGTCGAGGCCGCCGTACCCGGAGCAGAGGGACCCGATCAGCGGAGGGCGGGAGATGGTGGTGGGCATGTTACCGACCTCGTACGGTCCGGGGCGCGACAGCCGTCGCCGGTGCCGGCACTGCGGGGGTAGCCGGTACGGCCTCGTACACGGGGGTGGGGGTCCGGCCGAGGGCTGCCCGGAGCCGCCTCGACGGCGGCGAGACCGACGTCGAGGCGGCGTGCAGGGAGTCGGCCGCCTCCCGCAGGGCCGTGTTTGCCATCCCGAGCGCCTCGTCGATCACCCGCCCCGCCGCCTCCCGGGCATCCCGCGAGTCGGGTAGGTCGTGCAGGTGCTCGGTCCGTTCCAGGAACGCGAGCTGCTGGGCCACTTCCCCGAGGGCGGCCGCCGCCTCACCGGCGGGTCGTACGGCGACGGAGAAGCTGGAGACGGCGAGGGAAGTGCGGGAGCTGTGGTCCCTGTTGGCGGTGCGGAACAGTACCTCGTCGCCCAGCTCGGTGATCAGCTTGCCGAGTTCGGAGATCTGCTGGGCGACGGCGACGCTGCCGGGAAGGCGGTGAGGGTCGCCGGGGACCGGGAGCTTGCCGCGCTGGGCATCGAAGGCCGACGCCATGGCACGTATGGCCAGAGCATCGGCGAGAGGGTTCGTGGTCACGAGGAACTCCTGTACGTGAGGACGAGCGGTGGATAAGGGTGTGTCAGCTGTGGTTGCGCGAGGGCGGGCGTGCGGCGGTCGGGGTGGGCCTGGGGCCGAGCCGGCCCGGTGGAGACGGCGCGGGGCGCGGCGTACTGCGGGTGAGAGCCGCGTGCACCCGCGCCGCCGGCGGCCCGCCTGCGGAAGCGGCGGTCGTTGGCGCCCGTGAAGCCGGCCGGCCGGTCGCGGTTTGCCAACGGGCGCGGACCTCGTCGAGCGGGCCGAGCGCGTGCAGGGCGTGGTTGATGAGCCGCCCAGGGGCCAAGGCTTCGTCCTCGGCTAGGGCGCGGACGGCGCGGGCGGAGGCGGCTGCGGTGCGAGTGAGGGAGGAACGCATCACCTGCTTGCCGAGCCACTCGGCGTCACCGGCCCCCACGCCGTCGCAGATAGCGGCGAACCGGTCTTCCGACAGCGTGCCGTCGGCCAGCAGGCCGCGCCGCTGGGCCTCCCAGAGCAGGGTGATCCGGTCGATGGGCTCGCCCCGATGGTGCAGCGCCCCGAGGCACCGGTAGAGCTGCCCGTGGACCGGGTCGGCGAAATCCCCGGGACGCAGCCAGTCCACCACCTCACCCATGGTTTCCGGCCGCTCGACGAGGACGGACAGAAGGAACTCCTCGTCCTCGGCAACCTGATCGGACTGAGCCGGCGGAAGGGCAGGCGGGTCGGGGGTCTGCGATGTCGCGGGCGCGACAGGGCGCGGTTCGGTGCCCCACCGCCGGGCGAGATCGGTGAGTACCCCCGTCAGGACGTCCGCGTGGTGCAGCGCTCCCTCGACCTCGCCTCGCACAGCGCCCGCGCGAGCTTCCTGGTGAAGGCGGATCGCGTGCTGGGTGACGGTGCGGTGGATCGCGCCTTCCAGCACCATGCGGCCGTACACCGGAGCGTGCGCCGGCCGCGGGCAGGCCGAGACCAGGAGATGGGCGTACGACGCGGTCAATCCCCGGACATGGAGGCCGGCCTCGTCGACCGCGTCGGTCACCCACGACAGCGGCACGGGCCCCTCGCCCTCTACCGCGGGGTGGCCATTGCCTCGGAGCTTGCGCAGCGTGGCGAACAGCGCCTGGTGGACCGGCCGGTAGAAGTGATCGGGCGCGAGCCACTCCAGGTGCGAGAGCTGGCCGGGGTCGAGCAGTACCGCGCCGAGGACCGCCTGCTCGGCCTTCAGCAGCGGGTTCATCGACGACCTCGCGTGTTGGAAGCGGACGGCTCACTCGGCCGGGCACGCAGATCGGCGACCGCCCGGTCGGCGGCGGCCACCGCCTCGGCGAAGCCGTCCAGCACGGTGGTGAACGCGGGATCGGCGACGGGAACCGACCCGGCATCGGCGACCAGCCACCATCGGCCCTCGCGCAGGACGGCCGGCGACTGCGCGAGCCGCGCGGAACGCGGCGTGGGCGCGCTCATGCCGACAGCCCGAAGTCGTCGTGGCCGACGGTCTTCGCCAGGGCCCGCTCGGTGATCGCCTTCGTGGCGCGAGCGGAGGCCGGCCCGACCACCTTGGCGGAGGGCTCCTTGTACCAGGGCCGGATGCTGAGCATGGCGATGCGCAGACCGGTGGCCAGCAGTAGCACCCTTCCCTTGGGCAGGGCGCGGATCGCGTCGGGCGGCAGGATCCTCTCGGTGCGCATGCTCACCGAGGTGGACTTGCCGCTCTCGCTCGTGGAGACCGAGACGGTCTGGACGTCGTGGTCGCCGACCTGTCGGCTGAGGCGGTCGGCGAAGTCGGCGTCGTCGATGCCCGATCCGACGATCTTGACGGTGGCGGCGGACCAGAGGGCGTCCATACCGGCCTCGCCCCAGCATCGCTGGCCCTGCCGGTAGGACTGCAGGATCGTCATCGGGATGACACCCCGGCTCCCCAAGTGCGAGTACAGGTCTGGGAGGTCGCTGATGCGGCACACGTTCGCCGCCTCGTCGAGGACGCACAGGGCGGGCGGGTCGAGCCGTCCACCGGATTGCTCGGCGACGACCACGGCCGCGCGCATCACGGCGTCGGCCGCCGCCGCGATGATCGCCGACGCGCTGCCGCCGCCATCCTTGCTCAGCAGGTACAGCGTGTCGCGGGAGGTGGCGAAGGCGAGGGGCTTGAACTCGGGGAGGTCCTTGCTCGGGGTGACCCAGGCGGCCACCTGCGGATCGAGCAGACAGCTCGCGTACTGCCTCGCCGTCTCGTAGATGCCGTCGCGGGTTTCGGTCGCGCCGGAGACGGTGCCCTGGAGCTGGGCGGCGACGGCGTCGTGGCCGGCGTCGGTGAGCAGGTCGACCGGGGTCCGGTCGGCGGGGGAGGCGAGCCAGGCCAGCACGTCGGTGATCGGCCGCCGGTGGCTCGCGGCGGCCAGGAACAGGGCGCCGAGCGTGTTGGACGCGGCGGTGGACCAGAAGTCGGAGCCGCTCGAATCGTCCACGCTCGCCGCGACGAAGTGCCCGGCCAGCCGCTTCGCCCCTGCCAGGTCGCGGGCGTCGGCCAGGATGTCCCACCACATCTCACGCGGATGGTGGGCGATCTGCTGGGGGTCGAGGGTCCAGACCGTGCCGACCTCGGCGCGGGCGTCCACCGTGGCGGTGAACGCGTCGTTCGCGGCCTTGTTGGAGGTGAGCAGGACCGGGCCGGGCGCCGCGAGGATCGCGGGGATCGCCACCCCGGAGGTCTTCCCGCTTCGCGGGGCCATGATCGCGACGATCACGTCCTCCCAGGAAGCACGGACATCGGCTCGACCGGGATCAAGGGTGCCGAGCAGGATGCCGCGGTCGGCGGGAGCGACCTCTTTTGCACTCCCGGCCGCTCAGGGACGGCCGAAGGCTCTTCGCCTTGGCGGTGATCTCCTTGTCCAGCAGCGGCGCCAGGTCGCCCTTGCGGGCGAGACCGGTTTTGGCACCGGAGTGCCAGTGCAGCCACAGCACCAGGCCGGTGGTGAGCAGGGCCAGGGTGAGCATGCCGGGGACGACGCGGACGCCGATCAGCAATGCGGTGGTGCTCAGGGTCGGCCACAGCACCTCGGGGTGCAGTAGGGCGTCGGTGGCACGGAACGGGGCCCACGGGCCGCTTCCGACGAAGGAGTTGGTGAGGTTGCCGGTTAGCCAGGCCAGCGAGCCGAAGGCCATGGCGGCGCCGAGGACGCCGAACAGAAGGTAGAGGAGCGCGTCGGATCCGGTGGTGGTCGACGGCGCACTGGTACGCGGGGAAGGCACGGGCGGTTCCTTGGGATGTGAGCGAGCGGGGCGGGGCGCGCTCGGCTCTCGTGCAGCTCACGGGCCTACTCCTTGCGGATCGAACGGAACGCTTCATCGGGAGCGGGGGACGGGACGTGCCGCGGACGGAGGTGGCGTGGCGGGCGGCGGGGCGCTGGTGCCGGTGTTGGTCTCGGCGGCCACGGGGGAGACCTGGTGGGCAGCGGCCAGCCGTCGGGCCTCGGGACCGACGGTCTCGCCGGTGTAGCCGACGGCCAGGGACGGGTCAATCGCGACGCGGTACCCCAGGTCGGCCAGCATGCTCGCGGCAGAGGAAGAGGCGAGCTGCCGGTCCGGGCCGACGATGTGCGACGCGAGGCTGTAGGAGGCGGGATCGCCCGGGTCGCCTGGGGCGGCGAACCCACAGGAGCGCAGGACGCGGTGGGCCGATTCGGGTAGGCCGGTCCGGCAGTCGGCCCAAACCAAGCCATCGGCCCAGGGGAAGATCTCGACGTCGGTGCCGTAGGTGTCGGCGAGGTTGGCCATGGAGGGCCCTTCTGGAAAGCGGAGCGGTGGGGTACATGCCGGGACTTCTTCGGTGCCGGGGGACGACGGTTGTCGGGGGCCGGTCTGCGGCGTGGAAGCACGGGCGGCACGACGGCGGTCGGCGTTCGGATCGCGGGCGGGAGGCTCTGCGGCGACCGGGCCGGTGCCGAGGACGTCGTCGAGCAGTTCCCGGGTCCGCAGGACGTTGACCCTCTCGTGGTACCGGGGGTCGGTCCGCTCGGCAGGGCACGGGGCGATCCCGTCCTCGGCGGCTGCCAGCAGCTCCTGAACGTCCTGGAGCATGACGTGGGCGGCGGCCAGTCGCGTCCAGGTCTCGAAGACGGGGTTGTGGTGCGGGTCGTCGAACGCCAGACGGACACGGGTCCAGTCGGCGGCAGCGGCGACGAGTTCGGTCAGCTGAGGCAGAGCCCCGACCAGCGCACCGTTGACCTCCTCGATGATCCCCGCCACCTCATTGGGCGTTGCGTCCTCGGTGAGACGGGCGATCATCCCGGGGACGGAGTACGGGTCGGCGGAAGCGCTGGGCAGGTGTCGGACCAGCAGGGACTTGTCGGAGCTGGGTGCCACGCTGCGGTGGGCGAGCCGGATGTTGTGCTGCATCGCGGCGCCGATGGCCTCGCCGATGCTGGAGTAGAACTCGGGCACGGTTCCTCCGTGAGTTGGTGGTGCTGGCTGGCCAGGCCGGGTGGAGCACGTGGCACACGTGCTCCACCCGCAGGAACGGTCCTGGGTCTGGTGCCGGAAGGCAGAGGCGGCGGAGTCACGGCGTCACCGGCAAGGGAAGGCTGTCGGCGAGGGACGAGAGCCGTTCGAGGGCGGCAGGGCTGCCAGCGGTGACGCCGCATGAAACGCGTACGCGACACGCCAGCGGATGAAGCGGACGAGGAGAACACCCGATCACCGCCGAGGACCGGAGGCACGCGGTGGGCGTGCGGCCGCACGGGCATCGGTGAACTCGATACCGAAGACCGAGACGACCTCTGCCTTGGCCGCCGCAGGCGACACGGCCAACGCCGCGCTTTGGGAAGCAGGCAGATCCGAGGACCGCGTCCGCGCCTCGGCCCGGGACTGGCCGCCGACACGACGCAGCTCGTCCTCCGAGTCGACGAGTTCCGACTGTGCCGAGCTGACGAACTCCGCCGCGAAGCCGAACCGGTCAGCCAGCGCGTACGCCTCGTCGTCGAGGTCGGTGATGTGTTCGCTCGCCGCCTCCAGCGCTTCCCGGACACGTTCCAGAGCCCCGTGCTCGGGGTGAAGGAGCTGGTCGACCGCTTGCCGAAGGTCCGCCCCGTTCTCGGCAGACCTGATGCGGTCCGTGATCTGAAGGAGCGCGGCTCCGGCGGCATAGGGCCCAAGGGGATTCGCCGGAGTACTCATCCGGGCCACGTCCAGGGAAGGAGCGAGATCGACGCCGTAACGGGCGGCACGGAGCATCTCGGCCGCGTGGCTGGCGATGGCTACCCGGTCGGCGACCGCGGTGGTGGTGGGAAGCCGGTGGCGCCGGCCGTGCCAGTCCTCGATCTGCCGGAAGCCAGCGTGCTTGAGGATCATCGCGGAAAGATCATCATTGGCCCCCTTCGCCACGACACTGCCGCTGGCCTCGGAGGAGATGGTGATGAGAGGGGCAGGCACAAAAGTCTCCTGGGCACGGGAAGTCGGATGGGGTGCGGTGGGCAGGTGTCCCAGCTCGGCCGCGATGCGGCGGCACTCGGTCTGGAGGCGGAAGGCGTCGCGATAGCCCTGGTGCAGGCCGCCGTCCTCACGAGCGAGGGTGGCCACGACGTGCACCTGACGGGGCTGGTTGCGCAGGGCGATCCACCGGCAGGCACCCGGATCGCCCTCCGGGGCGATCCCGACGGCGGACACCAACCGGCGGGCGACGACAGCCCACTGCGCGTCGGTGAGGTCCGGTCGGCGAGGATCGGAACGGACCGAGCAGACCCACGTCGGCCGGACGGGAGCACGGGCACCGAGCCGCTCGACCGGAGCGTCGAGAGCATGGGCCAGGTAGGGCAGCGAGCCCGGCTCGGCGAGCAGCTCGATCGGCGCCCCGTGACCCTCGCCCGCGATCAGCCGGGGGCTGACGTGGGCACCGCGTTCACCCGGCCCGTACAGGTACGCGAGCAGGCCGGCGGTGTCGCTGGCGCGCTGCAGGTGGGCGATCACGGCGGCTACCTCGAAAGAGAAGGAAGGAACGAGGGCCCGGGAGACCGGGCCAACAGGGAGAGAATCCGCAGGATTCGGGATTTGGCCCGGCCGGGGATCCCTGATAGCGCCTCTGTGTGTCAAGCGGCGTGGGTGAGTTGGTTCCGATGGTCGCGTTTCATGATCCGGTAGACGACATTGGACAGCCGTCGCTTCAGGGCTCGGCGGGCCTCGGACGGGGTCTTCCCTTCGGCGATCTTGCGCAGGTAGTAGTCCTGGCCGCGGCCGCCGTCGCGGATCTGGCAGATCGCGATCGTGTGCAGGACCGAGTTCAGTGCACGGTTTCCGCCGGTGTTGAGCCGGTGGCGGACGTTGTTGCCGCTGGAGGCATCCAGTGGGGCACTGCCGGTGTAGCTGGCGAAGTGGTGCTCGGTCGGGAAGCGGCTGACGTCACCGACGTGTCCGAGAACCTTGGCGGCCAGCACGGTGCCCAGCCCCGGCAGATGGGTGAGCGTGGTGCGGGTCGCGGCCAGCGCCTCGCGCATCTGGACCTCGTTGTCCTTCACCAGCCGGTCCAGGCGTCGCAGGTCGGCCAGCAGGTCACGGGCTATGTCGCGGCGGCAGTTGTCGGTGGCGGTGACGGGGCGGATGCTCTTCATCGCAGCGGCGGCCTTGTCTGCGGACAGGCCGGTGGCCACGCCGCCAGGCAGCAGGTCACGCAGGACGCCATGGAGGCGGTTGAGCACGCGGGTGCGTTCGTGGACCAGGTCTTCGCGGCGCTCGGTCAGCAGCCGCAGGATCGTGGTTTGGTCCTCAGGTGTGACCTGTCGCAGGTCGGGGCGAAACAGAGCGACGTGCGCGACGTGGCGGGCGTCGGCCTCGTCGGTCTTGCGGTTGCCGCCGGTGGCCAGCATCCGGGCCCGGGCGGAGAGCGTGGACGGCACGTCGACCACGTGCTCGCCCGCGGCCGCCAGCTGCTGGGCGAGCGAGCGCCCGAGGCCGCCGGCGCCCTCGACGGCGAAGCGGCGCTCGGGCCACTGCTCGCACCAGGCCATGAGCTGGCGGAACGTACCGGCGTTGACGACGAAGCGGCGCTTGGCCAGCTGGTGGCCGGAGGCGTCGACGGCGACGGCCGTGTGGGAGGACTTGTGCGGGTCGATACCGATCAGGATCACAGGCTGTCCTTGCACTCGACAGAAGCGGGCAGGGAGCGCGGTGGGCATCCTGACTTGAAGTCACCGTGTCGTCCTCATGCCTCTGTCGAGCCACACCGCGCGGGTGTCGGCCGGCGGCGGCACGCTATCAGAGAGCCAGCCCAGCGGCGGCAAGAAGCACTGCGGGCCCGTGCCGACCGACACCCTGGACGCTACGGCTGCAGACCGAGCATCTGGGGTCGATTCAACAAGTCAGAAGCCCTGCTCACCCGGCCCCTGGCCTTGGCGGGAGAGGATGCACCGGTGCCCCGCAGCAGCGGGGCACCGGACGGCTAGAAGTAGGGGTTCTCGCTGGGTCGGTCGGCGTCAGTGGCGGCCTGGAGCAGCTCGGTGAGGTCGTCGGGTTCGGAGGAGCGCTGGTTGATCCACCATCCGGCGCGGGTGATGGTGCGAGCGGTCTCCTCGATCTCCTCCCACTCCGCCTCGCTGGTTTCGCCCTCGACGACCAGCGCGGTGTAGGCGGCGGCCAGGATCTGGTGGCGGCAGCGCACACCCCAGGGGACGGCGCGCTCGGTTCCCTCCAACGGAGGCATCCGGTGCTGCTGCGACCAGGCTTCGGACTCGGCCTGCTCTTCGGCACGTTTGGCCTTCACCCAGGCGGCCTTGTCCTGCTCGCTGTTCTCCTTGGAAGCGCGCCAGCACTCGCTGCACTCTTGGCTGGCGAGCCACTCGGCGAAGCGCGCGCGGCGGTCGGCCGGCCGATTGGACAGGTCACGGTCGTCCTTGTGGCCGCATGAGTGGTTGATCGGCCAGATGGTCTTCACGGCCATGGGAGTTATTCCTTACGGGAGTTGGGTCAGCGGTTGCGGGTGAACGCGATGCGCGGGTCGACCGGCCGGGCCGCCGGTACGGAGGTGGCGGGAGCCGACACCGGCGCCTTGCCCGGGAGATCGGCCAGGGCAGGGCTGGCGGCGAGCGCGGCGGCGCTGATCGGAGAACTACGGGCGCTGGCACCCTGGATGCGGTCGCGGGACGAGGCGGGCGCGGGGCGGTGGCGGGCCGCTGCGTCCTGGGCGAGGCGGGGCTGCACAGCGACCTGGACACCGGAACGGTGCAGGGCCAGCGTGGCGTCGGCGACCTTTCCCAGGGCTTCGTCGCGGCTGATGGCGGCGGGCAGTGTGTAGATGTCCAGGCGCGGATCGTGCCGCCAGCCGTGTTCGACCAAGGCGAGTCCGGTGAGTCCGGAGGCGCGGCTGTCGATGGCCGCGACGAGGCCGAGCTGCGGATGCTCGGCGAACGCGACATCGGGCTCGGCGTGCGGAGCCCGGGACGGGACGGGCCCCGCGACAGGTGCCAGGGAGGGGTTGAACACGGCGTCCGTGTCGACCCGGAAGCCGGCGTTGCGCAGCAGCGCGACGGCCCGGGTGGCGCGGCCCTGCCCGTCACGCTGCTGGTCGGTCAGGGCGTACAGGGTCGGCTCGCCCAGGACGGGGCGGAAGTCGAGCCGCTTCAGCATCCAGGTGCCGGCGGCGAGGTTCTTGGGGTTCGCGGCGACGATGCCGTAGTCGGGGTGGCGGCCGACGGTGACGTCGGCGAGCAGTTCTTCGGCGGAGGTGGGCAACACGGCTGATCCATCCGGTGGCTCGGTGGCGAGGGAGGGCGAGGGCCGGAACGGTTCTGCTGGTGAGAGGCATGCGGCGTACTCCGAGACGGGAAGAGATCAGCGACCAGGGGTGGTGGAGGGACGTGCGGGTGGAAGCACGGGACGTGGGGGAGGGGCCGTCGCCAGGCACGTGCGGACCGTGCGCGGTCCGGCCGACGGCGAGGGCGCGAGAGCAGCGCTCACCCGTGGCTGAGCAGAGGCCGGCAGGGCGGTCCGGTCTACCGGGCTTCGGCCCTTCGACGTGAGCAGGTCCGAGTCGCACAGGACGGTGAAGCCCTCTTCCTGCAGCGCGGCGAAAGCCCGGGTCACCGCCCGCCGCTGCTCAGCCGGATCGGTCATGGCCGTGGGCAGCCGGTGGTAGCGCTCCCCGTCGAATGAGACGGCGGCGATGAAACCCGCACGGCGGAGCACGGTGTCCGCGGCGTGCGCCCGCGAGGAGCGCTGCTGCTCGGAGCGTGGCGGCACGCCGAGCTGGTCCAGGCGTGCGTCGACGGCGGCGAGCAGACTCGGGACGCTCCCGCCGTACCGGGCGTCAGGGCCGCCGGGTTCCGAGTCGTAGATCTCCTCGTACACCGAGGGCCCGGTGTCCCGGTGGCGGATCGCCGTCCAGCTCTCGGGGAACTCGGGGTCCTCGCTGGGTGGTTCCTGCGGCGGCGAGATGATCAGCGAACTGCCGTCGGGGAGGGCGGCGTGGACGATGTAGTCGCTCAGGCCGTACTCGACGGTGACCTCCAAGCCGCGCTGGCGGAGGGGAGCGGTGAGGTGGCCGTACCCGTGATCCTCTTTCGGATCCTCGGAGACAGCAGGTGAGGAGGAGGTGCTGGTCCACGCGGTGATGTGTGGTCCCGCTCGCTCGAAGGTGATCAGGGGGTTGTCCTGGTGCATGGGCTTTCTCCGTGGCGGGATGTTCCAGGTTGGCGGCGCGGGCTGCGGGCATGCGGTGCTGGGCGGGCAGTGGTCCACGAGGATCTGCTGATCGGACGGTTTGGTCCCGCCGGGACTCGGTGCTACGGCCGTCAGCGGGAGCGCCCCGGCACCGGTCGGCCGGGTGATGGTGGCGCCGGAGGAGAAGCGGGCAGGGTCCCGCGCCGCACGGAGGTGGATCGGGCGAGGGCTACGCGTGCCTGTTCGGTCCGCGAGGACTGTTCGCGGTCCGCTCGGCCGGCCAGGTAGTCGGCGGCCCGTACGAGGGCCGGGCCGCGGATGGACAACTCGTCGGCGTAGTGCCAGCCGTCGGCGTTGCGGTCCTCCTCCGCCTGGCTCTCGTAGAGCTTCCGGGAGCCGGGGAGCGAGGCGTCCATGAGGGCCATGATCTGATCCCACTCGCGCCGGAGTTGTCCTGCCCGTTCCAGGGTGGTGTCGATCCCGCGCAGCCGGCGCAGGTCTTCGCTGACCGGCCCCTCGACGTAGTCGGCACCACGGGCGGCGGCGCGGACGCCGGCTAGGACCTCGGGACCGTGGGCGAGGAAGACCTCCACGTGTTTCCACGCCTCGGCGTCGCGTTTCACCTTGCCGTCCTCGTACCCCTGCTCGTCGACGGGCCAGCCGTCGCCGTCGCAGAAGGAGTCAGAGACCGCGTCCCAGGCGTCGGACGCCTGCCTGATCCCGGCGGCGGCGGAGGCCAGCACCGGGATGTGCCTCCGCCACTCCAGGCGGTCGGTGGCCGCCGCTGGCCGATTCTCGGCCAGGCCGGGAGAACTGGGAGAAGCAGACATGATCGATCCTCCGGACGGCCCTATGCCGACATGCGGGCGTCGGTGTCGAACAGTTCGCGTTCGGCCGGGTGCAGGATGTGTTGCGTGATGAAGGACCGGCCGGCGACCTTCCACAGGCCCCGGCCCTTGGTCAGGGCGGAGACCGCCTGGGTCTCGACTCCGGTCAGGCCGAGCAGGGAAGCGGCGGCGTCGAGTTGGTCGGGCTCCTGGCGGTAGATGATGCGGGTGGAGCAGTCGGCCAGGAGGCCCTCGGCCAGGACCCGGCCGCGTGAACCGGCATCGCCCGCCGAGAGCAGGTCGCTGAGCCGGTGGATGACCATCAAGTTCGCGATGCCGAGACCACGGGAGAGCTTCCACTGGCTCTGCATGCGTTCGAGCAGGCCGACGTGCCGCATCAGCCGCCACGCCTCGTCGTAGATCACCCAGCGCCGGCCCCCGTCCGGATCGGACAGAGCGCTCTCCATCCATGCTGAGGCGCAGGTCATGGCCAAGACCAAGGCAGTGTCGTCTCCGGAGCCGCCGAGGCGGGAGAGGTCGATGGACAGCATCGGCGCGGTCGGATCGAACGCCACCGTCGAGGGGGCGTCGAACATGCCGCTCAGGTCGCCGTGCACCAGGCGGCGCAGGGCGTGCGCGAGGTCCTGGGCGGCCGACCCGAGGTGTCCGGTCTGGTGGCCGAGGGCGCGGTCGAGGCGTTCGGGCGAGCCGAGGGTGCGCGCGATCTCGCCGAGCAGCGGCACGGTGCCGCGGGCGGCGGCCTCGGCGACGACCAGGTCGAGGGCGAGGTCGAGGGCGGTGTGCTCCATCGGCAGCAGGTCGCGCTTGAGGACGGTGCGCGCCAGGCCGGCCAGGAGCAGCAGGCGGCGCTTTCGGACCTCGGTCGCCCAGTCGTCCTCGCTGACGGAGGCGGGCCGGGCCGGGGCGTCCAGTGGGTTCAGCCTGCCAGGGAGGCCGGGGCCCAGGGCGATGCTGTAGCCGCCGAGGGCCTGCGCGACGCCGGTCCACTCGCCCTTGGGGTCGCAGGGGATGTAGATCCGGTAGCCGTGGGCGATCGACCGAGTGGCGATGGACTTCGCCAGCGCGGACTTGCCCATGCCGATGATCCCGGCGAGGACCGCGTTGGGGTTCGTGAAGCCTTCGATCCGGCCGCTGCTGTACAGCGAGAACGGGTCGAAGCAGAAGGCGGCTTCGGCGTGGACGTCGCGGCCGATGAAGATGCCCTCCGCGCCCAGGCCGCCCTCGGCGACGAAGGGGTAGGCCCCCGAAGCGGTGGCGGTGGTCATCCGGTGGGCGGGCAGGCTGAGGTTGCCGCCGCGGGCCGAGGCCGGACCGGGACGACCGGTCGGCGGGTAGGTCGGCCGCAGCTCCGGGTCGACGGTTTCCTCGGCGCGGTGCTTGGGCGGTGTTCCGGCGAGGCGCGCCTGGCGGCGGGCCTCGGCGAATCCGGCTCGGGCGGCCCTCTGCTGGGCCCGCGGAGCCTTGCGCGGCACGTACAGGGGAGAGGCGCTGGCGCGGGTACGGGGCATGAACGTTTCTCCAGGCAGGTGATGGGTCAGCGGCGGACGAGGCCGGTGAACGGCGCGTGCAGGTCGGCCGGGGTGGTACGGCGGCGGACCAGGTGCGCGGCGCGCTGGTGGCGCTGGCAGACGGTCAGCTGCGGTGCCCCTTCGGGCAGGCCGGCCTGGCACGCCTCGGGTTCGGGCACCTCGCCTGAATCCGGCCGGGGAGCCGCGTGGTAGGCGGCGTGGACGTGGTCGGCGGCCTGCCAGATCCGGGTGCGGGCGGCGCGAAGCTGGTCGCCCTCGATCGGTACGAGCTGACCGGTACGGGCGGCATGGGCGTCGAGCAGCCCGTGCACCGAGACGAGATGCGCGTGCAGAGCGTCCAGCTCGGCCCGGCTAGTGACGAGCGGGCCGCTGGGGAGGTTGAGCGCTCGGTGGAAGTCGAGCGCGGCGGTAGCGAAGGGCACGAAGTCCTGCGCGGTCGGGCTGGCGGTGCGGGACATGAGGGTGCTCTTTCGAAGGGAGGGAAGGGCCGGCGTCAGGCGGCGAGCGCGAGCGGCAGGGCGGCGGCGGTGAACGCTTCGGCCTGCTGCCAGGTCAGCGGCCGGACGTCGAGCTGGGCACCGACGGCGGCGGTCTCCACGACCGCGCACGCGGAGCGGAGTTCTTCCTCGGAGTCGGCCGAGACGGTCAGCAGCCCGGTCAGGGCGACATCGGCGTGGCCCGCAATGAGCTGGCGCTCACGGGACTTGATGTCCTGGTACTCGATCGAGTCCGCCTCGGAGTCGACCTGGCCGCGCCGGGCCCGCTCGGCGGCATCGGCGATCACGCTGGCCTTCTTGCGCTGGACGTCGCGCAGTGCGGCGTCCAGTCCCTTCGGCTCGTAGGAGAGCGACAGCGTGCGCCGGACGCCGCCGGTGAACAGGAGCTGGTGCAGGAAACCGGCCGATGTTTCGGTCCTCGGCCAGTTCTCCACCCAGTACGTGGCGTGGACGGCCGAGTCGGTCGCGATGTGGTCCGCCTTCTCGACGACCACGACGGGGCCGGCGGCTGCGGGCTCGGCCTCGGGACGGCCGGCGGTGGACCACCGGTCCAGCGCCGTGAGGGCCTTGGGGTCGTAGGCGGTGCGCACGACGACGGCGATCTCGCGGGCGGCGAGCCAGCCGGTGGGGTTGAGCCCGGCGGTCCGCGCGGCCTGGTCGAAGGTGGAGGTCAGCTGCGCCAGAACGCTGAAGGAACCGGTCAGGCCACCGCCGGCCTGGTTGATCAGCCGTCGCGCGGCCTTGGTGTCCAGCGCCACCGCGACATACGCCTCGTGCGGTGCCGCCGCCGGGCCCGCGCTCTGGATCAGCTCGCTGTAGATCGCGCCAGCCATGGGGGCGTGGGGCCGGCCGTGCTCTTCCCAGTAGCGGCGAAGCGCGTCGCCGGAGTCCGGGACGGTGCGCTCGATCACCTGGATGCGGGCGATCTGCCCGGTACGGGCCAGCGCGGCCAGCGCGCGTCCCCAGCCGTTGACGTTGGCCTGCTGGGTGCCCGGGTCGAGCAGCGCGTAGGCGCGGGAGGAGACCTTGACCACGGCGGTCAGCGTGCCGCTGTGGGGATCGTGGACCGCACCGTACCGGCCGTCGGGGGCGGTGACCACGCGCAGGCTGGCGGCGGTGCCGGGAAGGTGGAGGAGTCCTTCGCGGGTCGGCCGGCGAGAGGGCCGGGTGAGCCAGACGAGCTGGCCGCGCATCCGACGCAGGACGTAGCGGGTGACGATCGGAGCCCAGTCCGCCAAGGCACGGCCACGGTGGCGGACGAAGACGAACAGGGCGATGACGGCCCACAGCGGGATGAGTTGGAGGGCGCCGACCACGCCGCGGGTGAGGACGACGGCGAGAAGGAGAAGGCCGGTGAGGCCGGCGACGATCAGCTGCGGGGCGGTCAGGCCGAGCAGGATGCCGCGCCTGCTGCGGTGGGGGAACTTCACGGTGGCTGTAGGGGCCTGGTGCTTGCCGGACATGGTGGTTCCAGACGGTGGTAGCGGGCGGAGGACGGGGCGCGCGCGGCGCTCTTCTGGAGGTCATGGGGGGACTCCTCTGCTGGTCGGTCAGGGCGGGGCGGGCCATGGCGTACGGCCCGCCCCGGGTGTGATGGGTCAGGAACCCGACGGCGGCTGGGTGGGGAACACCCAGTTCGTCGGCGTCGGAGAACCGGTGGCCGACGGTCCCGCAGGGGGCGGCGGCGCAGTCGCGGGGCCGACAGGCGGCAGGGAGGTCATGCTGCCGCCCGGCGCTGAGGCGCCGACGAGATAGCCGGAAGTGCCGGTGACGCTGTGGACGACCCTCTCGGACCCTTCCGTTTCGTCCGTGCTGGGACGCGTGATCAGCGGTGGGATCCCGGGCCGCTGGATGAGGGCACGGCCCTTGTCGCCGGTCGCGTTCGGGTCCTCGCCGTAGCGGAAGCGGGTCTGCTGCTTGGGCGGACCGGCGTCGATGCCCTCCTTGCTGAGGTTGCCGCCGGCGGGATTGATGCCGGAGGCGACGCCGTCGGCGCCCGCACCGGGGACCTGGCTCGGCCCCTGGGGAGCGGGAGCACCGGTGCCGGCCCGCATCGCCAGGGTGGCCGCGGTCTTCGCCGCTCCCGCGGCGACCGCCATGCCGGCGATGCCGGTGCGGTGCAGGTCGTCGTGGCCACCGCCGTCGCTGGCCCAGTGCACGAACTTGTACGTCGCGTACGGGCAGAGCAGCACGAGGACCATCACGACGATGCCCGCCATCGCGTCGGACAGGGCCGACATCCCGTCGCCGGCGTCGGACTTGCCCATGGCGGAGACGCCAATCAGGAAGACCACGGTCATCAACAGCTTGGAGACGACCAGGGTGGCAGTGGCCTCGATCCAACCGCGCCGCCACCGCTTGGCCACCTCCCAGCCGCCGCCGGCACCGGCGAACACGGCGAGCGAGACCATGATCAGGACGCCGACCTTGCGGGCGACCATGACGCCCCAGTACAGGAAGGCGCCGATCGCGCACCCGAGGGCGACCAGAGCTGGGACGCCCCAGCCGAGGCCGTACATCGCCCCCAACTCGTTGACCTTCACCACGCGCCGGATCGCGTCGTCGACGGAGGTGTTGGCCGCTTGGAACAGTCCGTCGGACAGCGCGTCGACCACGGTGATGGCGACGGTGGTGAAGGCGATGGCGCAGAAGCTGAAGAGGACGCCGGTCATGGTGCCGAACGCAGCCTGAGCAAGAGCGCGTTCATCGCGTCGCCAGGCCGCGGTCATGAGCTGGATACAGAAGATGCCGACGGTCAGGGCGAGCCCGATGGGCAGCAGGAGCTCGTAGTTGTCCCGGAACCATCCGGCGTTGAGGTCGATGGCGGTCGTTTTGTTGACGGCCTGGGCGGCGAGATCGGCGGCGCTGGCCGCCAGTTCGCCCATCGACTTCGCGATCCACGCGCCGATGCCGTCGGTGACGGTTCCGGCGGGGTTGGTGGCGAAGTCGACGGCACCGCATACCTTGTCCATCAGCGGGAAGTCGCAGACTCCCATGGTGCTACCTCCTTTCTCGGACTGGGGTCAGGGCGCGACGGACGGCATGACGCCGACCAGGGCGCAGGGACGGTCGGGCCGGCACTGGACCGCGAGCGTGGTGGCACGGCTCTCCGCACCGCCGGTGGGCGAGCCCTTCCAGGCGATCGCCTGCTTGCCGGAGACCGTGACGGCGTACACGTACGCCTGGGTGATCGCCCCGGGATCTTCCTGAAGGGCCCGGGTGAACGCGTTCGGGAAGTGCCCCTCGTACACCTTGGCCGTGGCGAACTGGCCGTTGGCGGCCATCTCCTTCCACAGCACCGCCGAGGGAACGACCTTGTCGACCGAGGTCGGGTCGGCGTACTTCGCCTCTGTGGTCAGCCACCCGCGCAGAGCCTTCCGCAGCTCGGGCTGCGAGTACGCACGGGTGTCGTAGGACCACAGCGCGGCTGCGGCTGCCTTCCCGAACGCGATCGGGTCGTGGGTCTTTGGCGGGACCGGAAGAGCACGGGGACGGGTGAGCGGCCCGGACGGCGACGCAGGTGAGGAGGAAGCCGTGGGTGAACTCGGTGGTGGAGCAGGAGTTTCGGCGGGGCCCCTGCCGTCGCGGGTGAGGTACGCGGCCAGGCCGGCGAGGGTGACGAGCACCACCAGGACGACGGTGCCGAGCAGCGCCCGGCGGCGCACGCGAGATGCGCCGCCGGGGTGGGTGGAGTGCTGAGCCATCAGTGGACCTGCGTCCCCAGCGTGCTGAAGAAGGCCACCACGCCGTTCGCCGCGCCGAGCAGAAGGGCCGCGCCGGCGCTCACCAGCACGCCCTTCTTGCCGTTGGCCTCCGCCTGGTGGCCACCGGAGTGGTGGCCCCAGGCCCAGACACCCGCGCTGACGGCGAGGGCGCCGACCACGGCGATGAGGCCGAAGAGGTTGATGGAGCCCATCACCTGCTTGAGGACGGACAGACCCGGCAGACCGCCCTCGTTCGGCTTGATCCCGGGATCGTAGGCGAGCTGAATGACCTGGTAGGCGAGATACATGAAGAACTCCAGTTCGATTGCGCGCACGCCAAAGCCCCGCTGGGGCGAAGCGGCGGTGCGAGGAAAAGGGGAGAAGAGGGGAAAACACCGGTCAGACGACTCGGCGGGCCGCGAGAATCCGCGGCTTCCAGGACGCGAGGGTCGTGATGCGGACCACGTCGCCGGTGCGCGGGGCGTGCACGATCAAGCCCTGCCCGATGGCCATCCCGACGTGCTCGGGTACGGCGGCCGTCCCCTCGGTGAAGAGCAGGTCACCCGGCCGAAGGGCATCCACCGACACCGCCTTGCCCTCCTTGACCTGCGTGTACGTCGTCCGCGTCAGGGTGACCCCGGCGGCCTTGTACGCCTGCTGCATCAGAGAGGAGCAGTCGCACCGGCCCATGGCGTCCTCGCCGTGGGAGTTCGTGCAGCTCCCGCCCCACTGGTACGGCGTGCCGAGCTGCCCGAGCGCCCACCGGATCGCCGTCTGGACCTGCGGCGGAGCGTCGGCGGGGATCTTGTACTCGGCTGGCAGCGCGCCGGGCGGGATGGTGCCGAAGTCGGTCCCGTCCCCCTCGGCACTGCAACCGCCCGCGATACCGGGCGAAGGGCTGCCGGTGCCGGCCGAGCCGGACGGCGAAGGGTCCGGTGACGCGCCACCGGCCTTCGGCAGCAGCGGCTCGATGGCCTTCTGCAGAGCGGTGGCCAACGGCTCCCACTTCGCGTACGCCTCCGGGAAGCCCGACCGCTGAACCGCCTGGGCGGCCTGCGTGATCGACAGGGACTGCCAGCCCGAGACCTTCCGCAGCCCCTCGTAGAACTTGGTCGAGGCGTGCACCGGGTCGAGGATCTCGTTCGCCGTGCCCCAGCCCTGCGACGGCCGCTGCTGGAAAAGCCCCAGCGAGTCCCGGTCGCCGTAGGCCAGGTTCCGCAGGCCGCTCTCCTGCAGGGCGGTCGCCAGGGCCACGACCTGCCCGCGGGCCGGGATGTTCATCGCGACGCCGGTGGCCTGGATCGTCTTGGCGTTGGGCACCTGCTCGGCCGGGTCGTCCAGGCCCGGCACGGAGACCGAGCCCTTGTCGCCGCCGTCCAGGATGGCCTTCACCTGGGTGGCGACGGCGGCGGTGTCCACATCCTGTGCCCCGCCGGTCGAGCAGGAGGCCGCGGCGGTCCCGGCCCCAATGGCGAGAATCGGAACGGCCATCAGCAGCGGAGCGGTCGCGCAGAGACCGACGACGGCTCCGGTGGTCTTCTTCATCGCCGCTGCCGTTCACCGAGGCGGCGGTGCCGGCCGGGTGACGGCGTCGGGTCGGGGCGCGGATGTATCAGGGCATGCTGCATCGCAGCGGCTCCTCGGTGTTCGTAGGAGGCGCGGTGCCGACTTCTCGTGCAAAGCCGCCGGCACCGCGCCGATGTGCATCCGCCGCTCGGGCGGTCCCGGGTCAGGGGAGTTGGTAGCTCCCGGACGCCGGTCTCAGGTCACGCGCGGCAGCCAGCCGCGCTCGTAATCTCAGGCAGTACACCGAGGCTCCTGACGGCGTGCGGGAAGGAAGAGGACAACGTGCCTCCGATACCGCTCGACTGAACGAGACAGCACGGATAAGCACAGGTCAGCGAGGGTGGAGTAAGGCTCCTGCCCGGTGACACGGCGAGACAGTAGACAGGGATTCCGGCCGCACCAAACGACTCCCGGACCGGGGCCCGCAGCGCGGCCCGCCTCGTTAGGTACGGCCGGAGATCGCCGCTAACCTCCGGCACAACCCCGCCCCGGAAGAACGCCGTTGAACGCTGCCCGGAGCGGTCCCAGCCCTGCCATGCCCTGAGAGAGGCCCTTCCCGTGAGCTACACGCTGCACCGAGGCGACGCCCTGACCGTGCTGAAGTCCCTGCCGGACGAGAGCGTCAACGCCGTGATCACCGACCCGCCGTACAACTCCGGCGGCCGTACGAGCTCGGAACGCACCGGACGGACCGCGCGCGCCAAGTACGTCACCAGCAACAGCGCCCACGACCTCGCCAACTTCCCCGGCGAGAACCGCGACCAGCGCTCCTACCGCTCCTGGCTGACCGAACTGCTCACCGAGGCGTACCGGGCCTCCACCGAGCACGCGGTGGCCATGGTCTTCACCGACTGGCGCCAGGAACCGACCACGACCGATGCCCTGCAGATGGCAGGCTGGACCTGGAGCGGCACGCTCCCGTGGATCAAGCCGGCCAGCCGGCCCCGTAAGGGCGCGCCGAAGCAGGACTCCGAGTTCATCGTCTGGGGTGTCAAGGGATCCGTCGACAACACCCGCGACCTCTACCTCCCCGGCCACTACATCGCCTCGCAGCCCCGCAAGGGCCGGGTCCACATCACCCAGAAGCCCGTCGGGATCATGCGGCAGCTCGTCCAGGTCTGCCCCGAAGGCGGCACCGTCCTCGACCTCTTCACCGGAAGCGGGTCCACGGGCGTCGCGGCCCTCCGGGAAGGCCGGAAGTTCGTGGGCGTCGAACTGTCCCCGCACTACGCCGACATCGCCGAACGGCGCCTGCGCGCCGAGCTGGAACAGGATGACTTCGCCCTGGCCGGTCCGGAGGAGTGATCATGAGAACGAAGGACCCGGGGCCAGCGGGCCGCAGACGTCGAAGGGCGGCTGGAACATCGAGAAACCGATGCTCCAGCCGCCCTTCTGCTTCTGTCAGGCTGCCTCGAACGCCCGCCGGATCAACGGCGCCGCCTTCTCCAGGTCCGCCGCCGAAGCGAGACGCACCTCCAGGTCCCCCGTCCCGAGGTGCCCGACACCGCGCATGTCCCGGGTGAAGCCCTCCTCCAGCACGACCGAGTCCGGGTCGAGTCTGAGATAGACCAGGATCGCCTCGTGCTTCGGACGGAAGATCACCGATGCCACGTTCACCAGGCGCCGGTAGACGATGTAGTGCCGCAGCGCCGCCACCTCCACCTCGCCCCACGCCGTGAGCGCCTCGTCCAGCTCCGCGTACAGGTCCCGCAGGGACTCCGGTACGAGGCTGGCACCCGCCGGCGAAGGCGTCGCCGGGGCCGCCGGCGCGCTGTCGGCCACCGCGTCCCGCTCCCGGCTCCGCCGAGACGAAGCGGCGCTGGGTGAGCCGGGCGAGGAGTCGACGAGCAGCAGGCTCAGCAGGCCGCCCTCGAAGACCCGGTAGCGCACCAGGTCGATCCGCTCGGGCAGCCACTGCACGGCCACCCGGTCGTGGTGGGAGAAGCCAGCCGCGATGCAGACCATCCGCGGACGGCGCCAGTCGATCGACTCGGCTGCCTCCGCGCCCAGCACCTTCCGGACGAGCGCCTCGAACTCGTGCTGCGCCGAACGCAGCCAGGACAGGTACGAGACGGCCTGCGACAGCACCCCGCTGTCGGAGCCCTTCTTGAACTCGATCACCACCGGGCTGCCGTTCTCATCCAGCCCCAGGGTGTCGATCCGCCCCCGGTGCCACGGACCAGTCGCATACTCCGACGCCACGAACCGGATGCCGAGCATCTGCTCCAGCCCGGCCTCGACCCGCCGCTGCAGCTCCACCTCCAGCGCCACCGTCGAACCGGACAGCTCGACATCCCGCCCGTCCGCGTCCCGCCGGAACAACATCAGCTCGGCCACCAGCGCCCCCTCCCGTGATCTATGCAAAGACCAATCAGCGGGAGGCTCTGGGTATTCCGCCGCTGGGTATCGGTAGAGCGGCGTAGGCGGGGTACTGGCTGAAGGCCCGGTGGTTAGCGGTGCCGGGAGTCTGCCGAGTGGCCCATGAGATGATCAAGCGGGGCCTGCTTGGTGATGTAGGGGGTTGACCATGGTTAAGGGCGCCGCGCTGCGGGGGTATTTGCTGGAGGAGGCGCTGGCATGGCTTCTGCGCTCCTCCGGTTACCGCCTGCTGGTGCACGAGAGTCAGGATCCCGAGGAGTTGGTGACTGACGGGAACACGCTTCGGGTGCGGGGCCGGGGTGCGCTGCATCAGGTGGACGCGCTGGGGGAGTTCGCGTTCACGCCGGCGTTCTCGATGCCGGTGCGGCTGTTCCTGGAGGCGAAGTTCTACCAGGAGCGCTGTGGGCTGGAGATCGTGCGTAATGCTCACGGTGTGCTGCACGATGTGAACGAGAACTTCATGGTGCATGCCGGCAGAAGGCCGCGGCAGCGGTATCAGTACGCGTACGCGCTGTTCTCGACGAGTGGGTTCACGGCGGATGCCCAGAAGTACGCCTTGGCGCACCAGCTCTCGCTGGTGGATTTGTCGGGTGCCTCGTTCGCGTGGCTGCTCGGGGCGATCGGAACCACTGCGTGGACGCTGGAGCAGGCACAGTTCCACCTTGGGGCGTCCGGGACATTCCCGGTGACGTGGGTGCGTACGGAGCTGCGTAAGGAGCTGGGGACCTGGACTGCGTCTGCGGGGCTGCTGCCGACGGCGACGCCGGCAGCTAGCAGGTTCAGGGATGAAGCTGGGGCGGCGATCGCCGGCTTCGCGGCCGCGCTCCAGCAGAACAGCGGTGTCGAGTTGCTGCTGGGCTTCCCGTCGGCACCGTTCATCCTGCCGCTGGCCGCCAGCGATCATCTGGCGTTCACGACGTACGCGGATGCCCAGCCGGACCATGCGGTGCGTATTCGTCGACGCGGCAGTGGCGGTTCGGCGGAGTGGACGCTGTCGCCGCTGGGTGAGGAAGGTGCTTACGAGCTTGCCTTCAAACTGCCGAATCATGTGGAGGACTGGATCAGTGACATCGATGGGAAGGAGCGGCGGCGCACCCTGGAGGTGAAGGAGCAGTTCCTCTCCGCGATCACGATCTACCGGATGAACGGCGGTGGCGTGCGGGCCTATCAGCTGCGGTACGAGGCGAGTTCCCTCTCGCAGTTCTGATCCCACCGAGCAGAAGAATGTCGGCCTCCCCGAGGACAAGGGAGGCCGACATCTGTGTCAGACCGGCAGGTAGGGGCTGGGCTTGCCGTGCCAGCTGATGTTCAGTGCGTCCCGGGCCCGCGTAGTCGCCACGAACAGCAGGGAACGGGCCTTGCGCTGCTCGCGTTCGTAGCGGGGCGGGTCCTCGGTGCGGTAGCGGTCGATGACGTGGGTGCGGGGGACGATGCCGTCACTGGCGCCCACGATGGCGAGGCGCTGGTACTCAAGGCCCTTGAAGCGGTGCATGGTGCCGACGTGGACCTCGCCGTCACCCTTGGGACCTTCCTTGGTGAGTTCGGCGCAGGTGATGCCAGCCTTGGTGACGAGGTAGTACATGGTCTGGCTGACCATGTCACGGTCGGCGACGCAGACGGCGATGTGGCCGCTCGGGTCTCTGGGCGAGCCGTTCTCGTCGGTGGAGAGCTCCTTGCGCCACGTGGTCAGGGTGGCGGCGAGGCCGGCGAGCTCGTCGTCCCAGGTGTCGTACGGGGTGAAGGCCGGGGCAGGGCCGTGGAGGACGGAACGGTATCCGGCGAGGTTGTCGGTGCCGTCGTCCAGGTCGTCGTAGCTCACCTTCTGCCCGGGCTTCACGGGGTCGACCACACGGAGGGCCTCGGTGAGGATCTCCTTCGTGGTGCGGTAGCTGAGGGTCAGGCGGGAGGAGCGGCCGCGGATGTTGATGCCAAGGGCGCCGAGGGCCACCTGGTGGTCGTAGATGCGCTGGTGGGTGTCGCCGGCGATGAACATGTCGTTGGGCTGGTCGGGGTCGGCCATGGCACGGAGCATCTTCCAGTGTGCGGGGCTGAGGTCCTGGGCCTCGTCGACGACGATGTGCCGGTAGCGGTGGTTGAGGTAGCGCATGCCGGAACTGTTGTCGCGGTGGATGAGGTCCTTGCCGCCGACCTCCTCCTTGTACTCGCGCCGCGCCCTGATCTTCGCGGCCCGCTCCATCTCGAAGCGGGCAGCGCGTTCCGATGCCTGGCCCCAGGTTTCCACGCCGAGCTTGTCGAGGCGGGCGGTGAACTGCTCAATGAGCTTCCAGATGTGGTTGCGCTCGGGCCGGGTCAGCGAGCGGCCCCGCCCGGCACGGCGGGCCTGGAAGTAGGCGGAGCGGGTGGGGACGGACTGGCCGAGGATGACCTGCTCCCACTCCTCCAGGAGGAATTCGGGCTCCCAGCGGCGGTCGTCGAGTTCGGCGAGGAGCTGGCGCATCTCGTTCAGCGCCACGTGGTCGTAGACACGCTGTCGGCCTCGGCCGGGTGCGGTGTTCTCGCCCAGGACGCGCGCGGCGAGCTGGTCGATGTGAGCGATCTCGACCCGGGCGAGGAGTTCGGGCTCGATGAGCGAAGCCAGACGCAGGCGCAGGTCCGTGGTCAGGTTCTTGGTGAACGTGGTCAGCAAGATCGCCTTGTTGCTGCCGGGAGGCAGCTGCTCGGCCAGGTGCTTGACCCGGTGCAGGGCGACGATCGTCTTTCCGGTGCCGGGCCCGCCGGAGACGCGAGCAGGGCCCTTGTAGTGGCGGTGGACGATGCGCTCCTGCGTGGGGTGGAGGAACACCTTCCAGGCCCGGAAGTCTCCCTCGTCGATGGCCGCCTGCACGGCATCGTCGACGGCGGTGACCTTGGTACGGCTCAGGGCCGCGGCGAAGTCTCCGAGATCGGGCTCGTGGCCGAGCTCGACGGGCTGGGTGATTTCCTTGCGGACCTCGTCGATGGACATACCGGCGGCGAGGCCGTAAAGGACGTCCTTCGACAGCAGCGGGGCGCCCTCGACGAGCTGGTCCAGCTCGGCGCTGTCGGTGACAGCGAGGGCCAGCTCGATCAGCTGGTCCGCGACACCCAGCTCACGCAGCTGATCGGCGCCGTACGCGGCGAGCAAGGGAGAAGCCTCGGTCTCCGCCGTGGGCAGAGGCTGCGGCGTCGGCTCGGGCTCGGCCGGCACCGTGGTCCGGTCCGGTTCGGACGGGGTCAGGGTGATGCCGACGCGGCGCAGGGCGCTGTCGCCGACGACCGCGAGGTCGACGAACTCGATCTCGCCGGTGACGCGGTTGACCGCGACCTGGAGCTCTTCGTAAACATCCTTGCGGTGGCGGACGGCGATGACCAGCCAGCTCTCGGTGCCGTCCGTGTCGACCCCGGTCGGGGTGAGCAGGGCGCGGTAGGAGTCGTTGACCCGCGCGGACCAGATGCGCGAGTCGCCCTTGAGCTTCTTCAGCTTCAGGCCCGGCTGGTTCGGGTTGTTCCGGAAGACGTGGCAGAAGTCGTAGAACTGGGCCTTGACCGAGCGGTCGAGCTTGTACAGCTCCTGTTCGGCCTTGCGGTACAGGCTGAGCCGGGCGGTCATCGGATGGTGCCTTCCGTGTCGGGGAGCTGGTCGAGCAGGGTGTCGAGGTGGTCGATCCATGCAGCGGCGGTCCGGACCGTCCAGCCGTCCTCGGCGTAGGCGGCGTCGCGCCGCTGGGACTCGACGTCCTCGTCGCCTTGGTGGATGGCGACGACTGCGATCTTGAGGTTGGGAGTCTGCCAGGCGAAGTCCGCCTGCCAGCGGCTGTTGCCGAGTTCGAATCCGAAGACCGGAGCCTGCTTGCCGTGCTCAGCGAGTGTCTCGGCGAGGCGAAGGAGGTCTGGTGCCTCGTCGGGGTCTTCGCGCAGGATCTCCAGGATGTCCTCGTCCCAGACCGCGTCCCGGATGATCTGACGAAGGGCGGCTTCGGCCGGCGAGTCGACGCTCGGCTCGGAGACCACAGGCCGTACAGCAGGCGCGGGCGTGGGTACGGGTGCGAGGGCGGCGGAGAGTGAGTCGAGTTCGCCCAGACCACCACAGACGGCGAGGACCTCGACCTCGAAGTCTGCGGCGCGACTGGCCGCGAGCTGTACACCGTCCCCACCGGCGAGGGACAGGAACTGGGTGATGTTCGTCCAGTACAGCCAGGACCGCCACCGCAGTTTGTGCTCGTCCGTGTCGAGGACGGCGTCGCTGTCGTCGAGGACCGTCAGGGCGGTCCACCGCAGGTTGTCGGGGTCTGCGACGTCCAGCGCGAACACGATCGGAAGGCCGTGCTCGTCCTGGGTGCGGAACACGTGGACCGGACCGATGCCGCCAGTGTCGGATACGACCGGCTTGTCATCCCGTCGGCCGGCTCCGAAGGCGCCGAGCTGCTCGCGCAGCGCGGCGACGAGCTCACTGCGCTTGCCAGTGGCGGCCACGGGGGCCGTGGCGGGAACGGCGGTGAGCCCAGTGACCAGGGCGCGGGCCCGCCGGGTCCAGCGGGTCGCATCAGGGTCCCGCAGATAGGCGATGAGCGTGTCGATCGGGTTGGCGAAGATCGCTTCGCCGAAGTGGGCACGGTTGCCGCCGTACTGCTCGTACGCGGCCTTGGCCTGCTCCTGGGCGGTGCCCCGGTACGGCGGCCAGACGGGCTTGGTGCGCCCCGGACGCTGTTCGAACAGGTCGATGTCGGCCCAGGTGATCTGGAAGACGATCTTTCCGTCGGCACGGAGCAGGGTGCGCTGGGACGCGTTCTTGGCGATGAGGTTGTGCTCCCGGCTTGCGTGGAAGCGGAAACCCTCCAGATAGACGTGCACGCTCTGCACCGGACCGCCGACGCGGGTGAAGGTGAAGTCCGTCCGGGTGCCTTCGAGCTGCCGCTGGGCGGTCAGCCTCCAGTGCATCACGTCCGAGCCGTCGGTGAACCGCAGATGCCCGCTGGCGTGGCCGTCCTCGTCCAGGGCCGCGTCGTCGGTGACCTTCACCCAGTCCCGCAGGGCGGTCAGAAAGCGTGCCTCCAGGTCGGATTCGACCTGGGCGTCCAGCCCGACCAGCCCGGTGTGCTCCACATCGCTGATGTCCCAGCCGTCCTCGCCGTCTCCCTTGAACAGCAGCGACTCCAGCATGCTGAGCGCCGCCTGCCGGGACACGAGGTCCTGGAACTGCTCGGGGGTGTAGCGGTGCAGGCAGCGGTGGCAGGCGCGCCGCTGCTCTTCCGCGCACGGACATGCCTTGAGTTGTTCGTACGCGCGAGCAAGGGTGTTCCGGAAGGCATGGCGATCGGTGAGCCGGTCCAGGTAGCCGGTACCGCCCGGGAGGGAGTCGAAGAGCACCAGGAACCAGCGGCGCTCGCCGCTGGCGACGTCCGGCATGGAGGCCACCGTGGTGTCCAGGTGCTGCGGGTCACCGCCGAAGTGCAGGTCGACACCGAGCCGCAGGGCGGCCCGGAAGGAGTGCACCCGTGCGTCCACGTCGGCTGTCGCGGCCGGGATGAGGATCCGCAGGGCCTCGGTCTGCAGCTGGTGGGCGAGCAGCACCTGCTCCTGCGTGACGCCGTCCTTCTTGCCGCGGCGCAGCGGGCACCACGGGCGGTGGTGCTTGAGCTGCGGGGCACGGGCCGCTGCCGATTCCAGGGCATCGGCGTCGTGATCGAAGACGGGACGGCCGTCCGCGCTCGCGGCCCCGCAGGCGGTGCACACGTGGAACGGGTTCAGCCGGACCAGATGGCCGGCGAAGTCGTCACGGGCGGGAGCGTCGTAGCGGACCGGGCCCACGTTGATCCGGCGGATCATCGCCGTCCGGCAGTAGTCCACGCCGAACGTCTCCCGGTCGTGCCGCCAGGACAGGCCCTGCTCGATCCTCTCGACGGGGATGTCCACCGCGTCCACGACGGTGTACGAGCGGCGGTCGCGGTCGTCCTTGTCGTCGCGGATCCGGGCGTCCTCACGTTTGTCCCGCGACGTCACGGTGGCCGGCTCGACGACCTGGAACAGGCAGGAGCCGTCGTCGGCGATCTGGCTCGTCCTGCACCGGGGGCACGGCGAGCGATCGTCGGTGGCGTTCTCGGTGCGCACGTAGCCGCACCCCGGGCACACTCGCCATGTCCGCCACTCCTGGCGCCCGCCCGTCGCGAGCTCCAAGCCCGTGATCTCGTGCCGGTAGCCGTTGACGTAGAAGGTGTTGCCCGGCGCCAGTTCCTGGATCGCGAGGCGGCGGGGACGCTCGTAGGAGAGGGTCTCGGACGTGAACACCACCTTGTCCGTCTTCGGGTCGATGCCGTCCTCGCCGTACAGGGTCGCCGACAGCGTCGTCGTCGAGTCGATGAGGGCGTAGTTCGGAAGCAGACCCAGGTCACACAGGGCGCTCTGCGCCGTGATGTCGCCCAGGTGGAGCAGCTGCCTGCCCACCCCGCGCCGCTCGGCGTCGAGTTCTGCTTTCTGGCGCGCCTGGTCGGGGTCGCTGTCGTGCAGCTCGCCGTGGGCCTCGTCGATCTCGCGCAGCCGCGCCCGCAGGGCGTCCTCGGCACGTCGCCACTCGCGTTCCGCCTTCTCCACGGTGCTGCGCAGGCCGTGCGTCGCGAAGGCCTCCAGATCGGCCTTGGCCTGCTCGCTGACGCCCGTCGGGAACAGCCGCAGGAACCCCTTGACCAGCTCCTCGCCCTGATCGAGGGCCAGCTCCACCAAGTCGGTCAGATAGCCGGACGGGCCGAACAGGCGAGGCGCCTTGTGCGGCAGTGCGCGCAGCACGACGCCGTCCGTGCGGACGAGACGGCCGGCCGCTGCAAGGTCGAGCAGATGTGCCAGGTACTGGCGCCGCAGGATCTCGACGGCCGACAGGTAACACCCGGGCGGCACGATCGTGCCCGCGATCAGGTCCTTCGGCCGCTCGAGGAAGTACAGGTCACGGCGCCGACGGTCGGGGATGGTCAGCAGGAAGGCATTTCCGGTACGGCGGCCGGCCCGGCCGACCTGCTGCGCGTAGGAGGCGGGGCGGCGCGGCAGCGCGGCCAGCACGACGGCGGACAGGTCGCCGATGTCGATACCCATCTCCAGCGTGGGCGTGCAGGACAGCACGTTGGGGTCCTTGAACCCGCTGCCGTGCTTGAACGCCTCCTCGACCTTCTCGCGCTGGTGACGCGTCAGCATGCCCGTGTGCTCGGCGGTGACCACCTGATAGGTGCCCGCGCCGAGGTAGAGCCGACGGTAGTAGTCATCCCTGTAGTCGCGGTCGCGGTGGTGTATCCCCAGACCCTCGGGCCGGTCGCCAGCCACCAGGCGACCTCGGCGGCACCGGTAGGACGGGCAGGGCTGGCCGTGCCACTGGTCCAGCAAGGACGGGTGGACCGTCTGCTCCCAGAAGCACACCGGGCACCTCACGTACGAGACCCGTACCTGCTCGTCGTCCAGCAGCCGGGCCTCGATGTTGCCGGGCTTGAGCCCGTACACCCGCACCGAGGTGTCGTTCGGGGTGCGCACCGACAGCAGCCCCATCGAGGCGAGTTCGGGCAGCAGTCGGCTCCACAGCTCGGGTGCCAGTTCGCGCGGCAGCTCCAGGCACCGCCCGGCCCACCGTTCGTACCAGGACAGCCGACCGGTCGCGAAGTCGAACTCGCTGCCGTTCTTGGGCTGCCCGAGGAGAAACACGGGGGCGGCGATGCCCTTCGGGAAGGCCCGCATGCCCGGAGCCCGCTTGCCCCAGATGTAGTACCGGCTGGTGCCCGCCTCGTCGATGTACTTGTCCAGCCATCGGTGTGCGACCGCACCGCGGGTGCGCAGTCGCTCCAGGAAGATGCGTACGAACGCCAGATAGCGGGCGTCGTCCTGTGCCATCAGCGGCAGCCCGTCCTGTACGCACTCCTCGTGCAACTGCTTGACCAGCGCGATCACGGCTGCCGGGTCGTCGATGCGGACCTGTGCGGCGGCTGTCCGTGTCAGCTCGAGCGTACGGCCGTTACGGGACCGGAAGCCGAACTCCATCAGCGCCTCGAACGCCAGCCGCTGACCGATCAGCCGCCACGTCTTCAAGTCTCCACCGCGGCCCTGGCCGGACAGGAGTCGGTCCACGCCCTTGAAGCCGTGCAGGTCCGGTGGCACCACTGCAGAGAGGGTGTCCCTGTCCGTCGTGGCGGTGACGACGTTCGCGATCAGATCGTTCAGCGCGGTCGGCTTATCGTGCCGCAGATGATCGGTGAGGAGGGCGCGGAGCGAGAAGGTGTACGAGCGGTTGGCGACGAACCCGGCCCGGTGCGCGGCATCCTGCACCGAGTCGTTGAACATCAGCGTCTTGTCCTCGCGGAGCTCCCTGTCGAGCTCTCCGCCGGTGAACAGCTGCGTGACGGACGCCGCGGCCATCGCGGCGGCGCCCGTACCGAGGTAGCGGATCGCGTTGCGCTCACCGCACGCCGGACACCAGTCCTCCTTGGCCGCGGTGTTCGCGGTCTCCCCGAAGTTCACCAGTACGAATGCCGAGTCACGGGCCGTCAGCCGGGGCTCCTTGGTCTCCCGGTCGTAGTCGTTCAGCGGATCGGGCAGCCGCAGCCGCTTACGGGTGCCGTCCAGCACCATCAGCAGCCCGCCGGCACCCTGCGATGCGGCCGAGCCTCCCTTGCCACTGGTCGCCGTGAGCAACGCGGCCCCGGAGCCCTCCCGGGCCTCCCGGTCCGTCGCAGCGATCAGGTTCCGCACCCGGGCCTTGTCCTGGCCGAGCGACGCCCGCCGGATCTTGTACGTGTCGAACTGGACGTCGTGGTCATCGCTCTCCGGTGAGAACACCGCCCAGCCCGACCGCCCGCAGTCACGGCAGTAGATCGCCGGCAGGAACAGGTTCGCGCTCTGCCCCGACGTCGCCGTCGTCACCGGAGCCATACGGCCGCTGTCGGCCGCGCTCGCGTCGGCCGCGCCCGCCGTGTCCCAGCGGAACTCCGCCTTCGGCCACGGCAGTACGCCGCGCAGCAGTCGCGATACCGAACGCGCCCACTGGTGCACCTCGACGTGCACGAAGGGCCGGGGCTCAGCGGGGGAAGACTCAGGGGCACGCGCGTACGACAGCAGCGCGACGAACCGCGCCAGCGCCTCAGCCGCCTTCTCCGGCTGCCGCGCCACGGCCTGGGACCAGCCGGCCGCGCCCGCACGCCACATCACGTCCAGCACCTCGGCGCTGGTCTTCACCCCGCCGCCGAGCGCCTGCATCACCGCACGAGTGAACAGATGCCGCTTGAGGTTCCCACCGAGCACGAAGGGATCGAGGTCACGGACGTCCGTCACCTTCTCGATCAGATCCAGCAGCGCCCCGTCGCCGGTCGCCGGATCGGGCAGCGCCAGCAGCTCGTCGGGCGTCGGCATCGGCTGCATGGTCACCTCGCCGAGCGGGATGAACTCCTCGACCGTGAGCCGGTTCTCCCCGACGATGGAGTCCTTCGTGAACTCCGTACCGAAGACGTGGGTCGCCACCTCCAGCAGTTGCGCCGTGCCATCCTCGTCCGTACCGGAAGCGAGCGTCGCCGACGTTGCCACCGGACAGATCTTCCCAAGCGGGCGGCCTTCCTCTGCCGCCCCCACGGCGGCGGCCAGACGACGCAGCAGCATCCCGACGTCCGTGCCCTGAGCGCCGTCGTACGTGTGGAACTCGTCCACGACGACGTAGCGGATGTCCGACTCCCGCCACAGGGGGGCGTCGTCCGCACGCTGGAGGAGCAGGTCCAGCATCTTGTAGTTCGTTATCAGGATGTCCGGCGGGGACATCTGCATGTCCGAGCGCCGGGTCCGCACCTTCTCGTACTGCGTCGCCGCGCGCTCACCGATGTACAGGCCGGCCGACAGCTTCCCCAGTTCGGCGTTCTCCGTGAGGAGCTCGTTGATGCGCTGTGCCTGGTCGGTGGCCAGGGCGTTCATCGGGTAGAGGAAGACCGCCTTTACTCCGGTCTTGCCCGCGGCCCGCTCCCGACGGCAGTGGTCCAGCACGGGGTACAGGAACGACTCCGTCTTACCGGAACCGGTACCGGTGGTGACCAGCGTCGGCTGCGGGGTGTGGCCATGCGCCGAGGTCAGTCGCGTGAAGGCGACCGCCTGATGCACGTACGGCTTGAAGCCCTCCCGCTGCCATTCCAGATGCTTGCGCCACTCCTCGCCGGCCACGGTGAACGGGGTCCGGATCCGCAGATACGGGCCCCGGAACATCCCCGACGTCTCGTCCCCGAGGAACCGGTGCAGCGCCTCACGCGCACCCTCGTCCGTGAGCGCGTACGTAGTCGACAGATACTGCAGCAGGCTCTCCTTGAGCCCGCGTGCCTGAAGCGTCGGCCTCACGGCTTCGGCACCTCCTGCTTCTCCGGATCCCACTCGCCACGGGCGACGGCGTCATTAAGCTGCTTCTGAAAGACAGCGTGGGCAGCTCGCATTTCCGCCTCTCGATCTGCCTTGTAGAAGGGTGCAATGTAGCCGTCGGGTGCAGCAGCAATCTCGGGATTTGCAAGGTGAGTTAGCAGCTGCTCATAGTGTTCCTTCGTTTGGCCATGTCCAAAGATCTTGTAGTCTTCGGCGATCTTCCGTCCGTGCGCGTCGAACCATATTTTCTCTTCTCGCTCAAAGAGAACCGGAAATCTGGTCTTGTAAATCGTGCAGAGTGACTCTGCATCCATGCCGAGCCAGACCGCAACGAGAGCATCAAGTTCGACCATTGCGCACCAGCGGCCGTGATCCGTCCGCAACGGACTTGAACGTGACCACTCACCTATGGGGCGTCCCAACGGTTCCCGAGGAGGATTTGACAGGATCCATCGGTCCGTTGCCCAATTTTGACTGGCTGCAATTCGCCAAATATCTGAGTACGCGGATGTCAGGCAGTTGAGCCGGGCCGTCCTCAGGCTGAGCTTCTCGGCGAGAGGGTGATTTGCCTGAGGTACGGGCATCTTGCGCACATCTCGGTCGTGTAGATTCTTCTTCCCTGTCAGGCGAAGAATGTATTCGACGGGCAGGGTGCTCCAGAATCCGACGGTCAGTAGGTTGAGATGGGCGTCCCCGCGTGACATTGAGTAAAGACCGTCCACGTGCGTTGGGCCAGGCGGGATCAGGGCAACGTTGAGACACCTCTCCATATTATTTGGCGTCAGCTTACGCCAACAGACACGGAAGTATTCGGAATAGGGCGAATCGTTCCACTTTCGCAGGGATTCGGAGAAATCTGCCTCAGAAGCGGCTCGTCGGTAATTTACTGCGGGAATCGCGTCTGAGGAGAGTGTCTCCAGGTTGACTGGCTTTCCGTGGCTCCCCAGATTGGGACTTTCTTTGGAGAAAGGATTTGAGGCGGTGATATGAGACCCGCTGAGGATGGCCTCGTGGAAGGTGGAAGGCTCAAAATGACCCTTCTTAATGATGCCCTTCTTTTGAGCGCCCGTCTCATGGAATCCAGAACTGATGTATTCCGTTTTGCCGAGCCGGTTTGTGTAGCTCCTGAGTGCCGACATCGCCGCGCGCTCGGCTGTCGTGGTCGGGGTGAAGAGGACGGTGTGTCCGATTGGCTCACCAATCTGATCCGAAAGGTCCTGCCACTCGGCCAGTAGCTGATCATTCACTCGAATGAGGCGGCTTCGATGGGGTCGCAAGTCAGGCTTGCCGGAAATCCTTATGCCGGGGATCGGGCCGTTCCCGTCATGCTTGAGTGAATCCATGACGACGGAGGAGTGGTACAGATTTCCCAGCTGAATGAATGAAATCTCGCCACTTGATCCGTAAATATGGACACCGAAATGTGTGTTGTGGTCTACGGGTTCGGGGAAGGCCCAGTTTCCGCCGTTGACAAAATGGCAATGGACCTTCAGACGATGCAGTGCTGCCGCACGTACCCTCTCGAATCCCGTGCTTGTGAGATGGGTTTCGGAGTGCACCATGCCGGAGATGCCGCTGTCGTTTGCGTGATTCCATGCCGCGCACATGAAGGCCAGGTATAGATCGGTCTGTTCGGCCGCGAGTTCAGGGTACGTCGTTTCGGACCCGAGGAAGGTGGAGTTGGCTGACGCGAAGCTATTGCGTCTGGCGAGACTTGTCTTCGCGTTGGACCCGGCGACAAGACGGGAACGGCGTTCAGCGTACTCAGGGTGAGAGATGCCACCCACAACTCCGAACCACGGGTCGAGTTCCGCGAATTCGGAAATTTCGTCCCATGTTGGCTGAACCCAGGGCGGGTTGCCGACCTGGAGGTCGAATCCGCCTGCCTGAGCGAAGACAAGCGCAAAATCTAGTTCCCAGTGCAGGAAGCCCTGTTCCTCCGCGATATCACGCGCTCGCCTCAGCCACGGGAAGCGGTCCTCCGGGTTGCCAGCGTCCATGCCCATGAAGCTTGGCAGCGTCTCCTCGAAGCTCTTGAGCGCTTCGAGGTCCTTGAAGCTGTCGATGAGGGTTCCCTCGGGCACGTCGGCCGTGCCGAGCATGGCCTCCAGGAACTCCAGCCAGTCGTCCAAGTCCTTGAGCGGGACGATCGGCCGCCGCTCCGCGGCCTTCGGCTTCGGCGCTGAGCTCTGGGACCCTCCCCGCGGCTTGATTTCCTTGACCTCCACGACCGAGTCATCGGCACTCAGCTCAAGGTCCGCAAAACTGGTCTGCTCTGGACCGAACGCAAACAGGGCCGTCGCCTCGACGAACCGCGGAACGGGTGCGGGCGTCGGCACGGCGACTGGTTCCGGATCGGCGGGAGGCGCGGGCGGCTCCGCAACCAGCGGCGCGCCGTCCAGCAGGCGGCTGAGGCTGTCCGCTCCCGTCACCTCCAGCCGTGCCGAGTACTCCCCGGCCGTCCCGTCGAGCAGCCCGGCCTTGTCGACGGGCCAGAACCACAACGCGCACCAGGCGTCCATGATCTTCTTCAGGCGCCAGTACGGAGTGTCCGCGGCGTTGAAGAGGTCTTCGAGGACCTGCTCCTTCGTAACCGCCTGGTCAGGGCGGTGGAGGAAGGCGTACTCGGGGTCGGTGGAGTCAGCGCCCCAGACGTCTATCCGGCGGGCGATCGCCTGCTCGGAGAGCTCCATGCGCTTGACGACAAGCGACCAGAGGAACTCGACGCGACGGGCGGCGTCCCGGAGCCGGGTGAACTGAGACACCGGCTCCTTCTTCGCCCTGCCGGTCTTGTTGCGCTTGGGGCGCTGGAGAATGCCCTTCTTCCAAGCCGCGAGCTGTTCGACGCCCTCCTTCGCCAGCTCCTTGGCCTCCTTCGAGCCCGCGACCGCGGCCCACCCGGGGCTCGGCAGCAGGAACTGATGGACTGCGTCCTGGGGCAGTGGCTGGGGCTCGCCGTCCTTGAGGAAGGGCAGCGGGGCCGGGGCCAGGGCGCCCTTGGCCTTGAGCCATTCCTTGCCGGTGACGTCGTCCGCCGCGTAGACAGCACGGCGAGCGCCGATGAGGCTGTTTCCTCGGCGCAGGTGGAGGCCGAACCACGGGGCTCGCATGCCGGGGTGCATGGTGTTGAGCCAGAGCGACACCTCGGCGAGCTCGACACCAGTGGCGTTCAGGTCGACGCCGTACGCATTGTGCAGAGCGATGTACGCCTTGGCCTTCTGCTTCTCGGTGAGGGCGTCTGCGGTCGGGATGGTGACGCCCAGCTCGTCCTGTCGGCGGCGCAGGTACTCCTCGGCGACCTGGTTGATCGCCTCGTTGAGGAAGGCACCGGAGCCGAGGGCCGGCTCGCAGATCTTGTACTTGAGCAGCTCCGACGCGCGGGTCTTGATGACGTTGTCGTCGGCGTCGCGCTCCTGGTCGAGGCGGTGCTTGAGCGTGAGCTCGACCGTGACCTGGGTCAGCGACTCGGGCGTGTAGTACGAGGCCGAGGTCTCGCGGTCGCGGCCGGCGAGGCGGTAGACGAACGAGCCCTGCTCGTACTTCTTGACGCCGCGCAGACCCTTGCGCGCGTCGTCCTCGTCGTAGTGGACGAGGGTCTTGTCGGGATACTGGTCCTGCTTGTGAGAGGGGATGAGCCAGGAGCCCTTCTCCGGGTCGCCGCCCTTGGCGACCTCGCACAGTTCCTCCTCGGCGATGATGCCGGTGTACGACATCAGGCCCTCGTAGACGGCGCCGAGCTGGTTGATGCCGAGGTTGCGGTAGGAGATGAAACCGCCCCGCTCGCCGCGCTTGCCCTTTTTCATGGTGAGCAGGCGCAGTACCTCGTGCAGAGCGGCGTTGCGCAGGCGCAGGTCGAGCCAGCGCGGGGCGTCGTCCTCGTCGCTGCGGGGGTCGACGACACCCCTGCCGATGAGGCGTACGGAGCCGGGCTCGAAGAGTTCGCTGCGGAGGGGTTCGAAGCGCAGGCCGCGGTCCTCGCTGCGGCGGGCGGCCTTGGCCGCGCGGGTCTCCTCGTCGTCGCCGGGCTGGTCGTCGTCGTCCTCGGTGCCGTACGGACGGTGGCCGAAGTTGACCTTGTTGAAGAGGACGTCCAGGGATTCGTGCAGGTGGAAGCCGTTGCGGGCCTCCTCCTCGACGAGCTCCTCGTCGCGTTCGACGAGTTCGCGCAGGCGGGCCATGGAGTAGCCGGCCTCGTAGCTTCCGTCGTCTGCGGGGAGGATGCCGAGCTCGGGACGGGCCTCGGCGTAGAGGAGGAACAGGATCCGGTAGAGGTAGCGGAGGGATTCGCGGGTGAGTTCCCGGGCGAAGGGAATCTTGGGGCTTTCGATGTCGGCCGGGGAGACGCCGTTCTTCGGCTCGGCCATCCGCGCGAGGACTTCGTTGGCGATGATTTCGACCGAGCGCTGGAGCCCGTGGCGCAGTTCGCCGGAGACGCCGGCGGCGTTGGCGCCGGAGGACTTCAGCAGGGCGTCGATGGCCCGGCTCTGGTCGTTCTCGCCGGGCCGGAGCACGTCCAGGCTGAACAGCGCGGCGATGGTGGCGAGTTCGCCCTGCTGGGTGCGGTCGTTGCGTTCCAGGGCCGCGTCGAGGTTGACGGCGAGGTAGCGGCCTTCGTTCCAGGACTGGCGGTCGGCGAGGACGAGCACGCCGCCGCACAGCAACAGGACGAAGCGGGGGCGGGGTCCGCCGGCCTCGCCGAGTTCGCTCTGGAACAGCCAGGACGCCAGGGTCTGGCCGGTCTCGTACGTCTCGCTTGCACTGACACGCAGCGGGTGCAGCAGTCGGCCCGGTCCGGTCGCGTCGAGGGCGGCGTCGTTGTCGGCGGCCCAGCCGCAATCCAGGGCGATGATCCCGTGGCCGTGGTAGGCCACAGGCAGGGAGTGGTCGCGTCCGGCACGGTGGACGGTGATCTCGGTGGGAGTGGCCTCGAAGCCGAGGGCGTGCAGGATCGTCTGGTGCCACTCGGCGAGGTGCTTGCGCCACTCGGGGTTGTTGTGGGTGTTGAGTCGGATCTCGTCCCCGGCGTCGCGCTCGGCGGCGTCTGCGAAGTAGCCGCGTACGTCTTCGGAGAGGTAGGCGCCGCGCAGCGAGCGGAGCAGCTCCCGAGGTGTCTTCCGCGGGTCGTTCTCATCGCCTTCGCGCAGGGCCCAGGTGGCGAACAGGCCCTTCTTCAGGTCGGTTCCGAGCTGCTCGGCGAAGTAGTGCGCGGCGAAGTACTCGCCGCGGTTGCTGAAGGAGTCGAAGTCGGTGCTCATCGGTCGGTGCCTCCTTCAGCGGCGTTGAGCGGTTCCAGGACGGCGAGCAGACGCAGCATCGGCTCGCCCGTGGTCTGCAGGGACTTGAGCAGGCTCAGGCGCCTGCTGGCGCTGAGGTTCACTCCGCGTTTGCCCGTCCCGTCGGAGGAGAACAGGGCTTCCTGCTGCCAGTGCACGACGCGCTTGCGGGACGGGGCGAGGATCTCCTCGATCTCTTCGCCGTACGCCTCCCTCAGGTCTCGGAGGTGCTGCTCCGCCCTGTTGATGGCGCCGGGGACGAGCTCCGTCAGGCTGTCGAGGTCGTGCGGCGCGGCGCGGCCGGGCATCGTCGGACCCAGGCCGTAGTCCTCCAGCACCTCCGGGGTCAGAGGTGTCACCTGAAGGTCGTTCGGGTCGCCGTGGACGGCCATCCACTCGACGATGGTGGGCCGGCCCAGCGCGTTGGAGCAGATGCCCTGGACCAGGAAGGTCGGTGAGTCCACGGATGCGGCGAGGACGGGGGCCTGGTGGCGGCCGACCTCGACGAGCACCTTGTCGGTCAGCCAGTCCAGGACTGGGTGGACGTCGGTGACGTAGGAGACGTTCGGCCACTGCGACTTGGACGACTCGCGGGCTGCCTTCAGACGCCGGTCTGCGAGGTCCTTGGAGAAGGTGATGCGCATCCGTCCCGGCTCGGCCTTCCGGGGCATGATCCGCTGCTCGTCGAGGTACGACTTCGGCAGCGCCTTCAGCCGGTACAGCAAGTCGCGCGGGGGTTCGAAGGCGATCGTGCCGTCGTCGTCGCGGCGCAGCGAGAGCTGGTCCTCGGGGTTGGGACGGCAGACCTGACGCAGTGCCTCGTCGAAGTAGTCAGCGGTGGACGAGAACAGGCGTGGCACATATGCCCGCCGGACCTCGGGATGCTCCGGAACGGCGCCCACCTGGCCGAGCAGTCCGGAGAGGAACGCGGCACCTCCCAGCTGGGACTGCTTGATGGACTCCTCGACGGTCCGGCCGGCGATCAGGTCCTGGGTGAGGCGGTTCTCCTCCTCCTTGGCCCGGTACAGGCCGGTGACGGCCTCCACCGATCCCTCGATCTTGTGCGCTTCCTCTTCGCGCTTGAGCAGCTTCTCGCCCACGAGACGGTCGTCCAGCGTACGAGGCTCCCCGCTGGTCTCGTCCGTCCGCCAGGGGAGGTCGCTGGTGAGGATCAGAGCCCGGAACTCCGGCCGGTGCTCCTGGCCGTAGCGGTCGATACGGCCGTTGCGCTGCTCGATACGGATCAGGGACCACGGTAGGTCGAAGTGGATCAGCCGGTGGCACTGTTGGTGGAGGTTGACGCCTTCGGAGGCGACGTCGCCGGTGAACAGGATGCGTACGGGGTCGTCGCGCAGCCCGAACTTCTCGACGATGGCCTGCTGCTCCTCGTCGCTGGTGGCGTCCCCGTGCATGACCTGCACCGCGCCGCCGAAGGCTAGCCAGGGCTTGTTCTCGTCGGGGCCGGCACCGCGCGGGAAGCCGAGCGCGGTCGGGACTGCCTCCGCGAGCCACTTCAGTGTGGGGATGCGCTCGGAGAACACCACCACGCGGGTCTCCGAGCCGGGTCCGACACCCATGGTGCGCAGCTCGTCCAGGAGAGCCGACAGTTTCGCCGAGTCCTCGTCCTGGATCCGCTCGGCCACGTCCCGGAGGTCCAGCAAGGCCGCTCGCTCCGCCTGCCTGGCCGCCTCCCGGACCGTCGGGTCGACCGGGCGTGCCGTCCGCTGCCCGCCTCTCGCGGACTCGGCAGCCGGTTGCTTGTCCAGCGTTGCCAGCCGCGTCTTCACGGCCTCCAGCAGCGCCTTGTGTGAAGACAGGAAGGATTTCAGGAGCTGGTAGGGCACCAGTTGGTGCCGACTGACCGAAGACTGGTCGGGGTCGGCCGGAATCCAGCGCGTGGCGAGCTCCTGGAAGACGGCGAGCTCCTTCTCGCCGGCCGCTACGTGGATCGGCTGGGACGGTCCGCGGTCGGCCCAGGAGCCCTTCAGCGAGTCGCGGACCTCCGCCGTCGTCTTCGTACGCCGGATGTAGAGGTGCTCGAGGTCCTTCACCTCGTACTTCGACGGGTTGGCGATGGCCGCTTCGTCCAGCATCTTGATCAACTCGGCGAACGACTCGGCACGACCGTTGTGGGGCGTGGCCGACGCCAGCACCAGCGCATCGGTCTTCCGGGCCAGGAGGCGGGCGAGCTCGTTGTTCTTGGTCCCCCGGTTGACCAGATTGTGGGACTCGTCGATGACGACGGCGTCCCAGTTGGTGTGCTCGAGGTGGTGCGCGTAGACGTCGCTCTTGAGCGTGTCCACGGAGATGATCGCGCGCTTGAAGTACGCGAACGGGTTCCGGCCGGCCGGAATGTCCTGCTGGATGCGCTGGATGCCGGTGGAGTCCAGACGGACGAGCGGGATCGCGAACCGGGTCCACAGCTCCCGCTGGAACTGCTCCAGCACATGCTGGGGGGTCACGACCAGGATGCGCTCACCGCGCCCGCGCCGGATCAGCTCGGCGAGCAGCACCCCGATCTCGAGGGTCTTGCCCAGACCCACCACGTCGGCGATGAGGATCCGCGGCTGCGGGTTCTTCTCCAGCGACAGCGCCAGCTCGGCGGGCCGCAGCTGGTGCACCTGCTGGTCCATGAGGAACCCGTCGGCCAGCGCGAGCCCATGCTCGGTCTGCGGCAGGAACGTCTTGCGCATCACCGCTTCAAGGAACAGGCGGCCTCGCCGGTGGTTGGGTGAGTCGTCCGGGACGAGCCGCGTCTCCCGCGGGTCCAGCACCTGGATCGCGTCGAGCCGGCTGTAGAAGACCGCGTCCGTGCCGCGCACGAAGGACGAGATGCCGGTGACCTCCACCATCCACCCGTCTTCGCCGACGTCCTTGGAGTTCCGGACGAGCCACAGCTCGTCGCGGATCAGCACCTGCGACCCCGGGGCGTAGCCGGCGGGTCCGGTGGTTCGCCGCGAAGCCGCAGCATCCTCCGGCACCCAGGCGTCCCACGCCGCATCGCCCTGGCCGCCCACGGCTTCCGCCTCGACGCTCAACGTCCGCTCCGATCCATCACCAGCGGCCACCGAGGGCCGCCCACACTCCAGGCGCCTGCAAACAACGGACTACGCCGTCCGGGCACGCCATTCCGACAAAGACTCTCACCTGGCACTGTCAGCGCAGGAGTCACAGAACGGGATCGGCGGCATACAACGCGCGCAGTTCGTCCGCGATCCGCTTCGATGCAGGGGGGCGTCCCCTGGCCGCCCCCGGCTTCGGTGGGTCGTTCCGCGTCTTGGAGCCCGGGGCCGGCTCGGGCAGGAGAACCTCTGGCTCGTCCGGATCTGGCTCTGATTCGTCTGCTTCGGCCTGCGATACGCGCGCAGGGTCGTCGAGCGGGCTTGCCGGTTCGTCGTGCTCGATGCGGTCGGCCTGCTCGTGGATGAGCTTCTCGAAGGACACCGTCAGTGGCTCACCCGGCGCCGACGAAGCCCCGCCCCCGTTGGTGTGGGCGATCAGCGCGAGACGGGCGGCGGCCGGTGTCGTCCCGGAGTCGGAGAGAACCCTCGCGCACGCATCGGAGACCACCTGCAGAGTCGGCCGCTCCTCCGGCGCGTGGGCGAGCATCGACTCCAACAGAGGCACCAGCGGCGCAGGCACACCAGAGAGGTCTGGAGCGATCTCGGCATTGGTGACCTGCGCCGCGATCGCTTCCCAGCGTGATCCGTCGTACGGATAGTGGCGAGCCGCCGCATACAGCAGGACCGTGCCCAGCGCGTACACATCCGCTGCAGGTGACACCTGCGGATGACCGCCGGCCTGCTCAGGCGGCATGCATCGGACCGTGCCGATGATCATGCCGCTGTGCGACAGCGTCTCCTGCGAGGCATCCATGAACGCGCCCAGCCCGAAGTCGATGATCATCGGTCCGTCATCACCCAGGATGACGTTCTGCGGCTTCAGGTCTCGATGGAGCAGCCCTGCGGAGTGGACTGCCGACAAGCCCTCGGCGAGCAATGCCCCGAGGCTGGCCACCAGAGGCAGGGGAAGCAAGCCATCGCTGTCCACGCAGGCCAGCAGCGTGCGCCCAGCCACGTACTCCATGGCCAGCCACGGCCGGTCTGCGTAAGGGTCCGCGTCCAGGAAGCGGGCCACCCGGTTCGTGCCGATCACCGTGCGGGCGATCAGCGCCTCCTTCTCGAAGCGCGCACGCGTCAGCGGATCGAGCTTGTCGTTGCGGATCACCTTCACCGCGACCAGATCACCTGCCGGCGTGTAGGCGAGATAGACCTCACCCATCCCGCCCGAGCCGAGTTCCCGCGCCACCGTGTACCGGCCGATCCGCGTGGGCACCCCGCTCATCCGTACCGACTCACCTTCTCCGACGCGCCTCACTCGATCGGCGCTCTGATCTGCCACTACTCTAATCGGCCATGAGATCAGCTTGAGGAGCTTTCGGCCTGATCAGGACATCGGGCAGCTGGATGCTGACCGAAAGTGACCGCTGTGAGTGGTGCAGCAAAGCCCGGCCACCAGAGGTGCGCGGTCCGCCAGCAGCGGGACGCCATGGCCGACCACTGCCCGGAGACCGTTTCCACCCCGCTCGCGTATCACCCCCAGTAGTCGGGACCGTCTGCAAGAACGGAGAAACGCACCTCACACGAGGTACTCGTCCATGAGCTCTGCTAGGTGCATGAGGGCCGGCCACTGGGTGTCGTTGGCCGTGTGGGTGTAGGAGCGGCGCTGGGCCTGGACGTACATGGCGAACTCGGCAGGGTCGTCGCCGTCCTGGAGGAAGGCGGTGGTGATCTCCAGGGGGCGGGGATTGCTGACGGACCAGGTGGCGTTCTGAAGCTGGGTGGGGTCGAGCTTCGTGATGCCGAGGGGTGTCTGGTTCTGGTCCGAGCGAGGGTTGATGCCGTAGAAGACGGTGTCGCTGACTCGGGCGAGGCCGGAGTATCGGCCGCTGCCGGGTGTGCGCTGTTGGCGTTCTTCGTCCCACGGGACGCCGAAGAGGTGGGGGACGGCATCCCTGTCATCGGCCTCGCGCACCCGGATGATCCGCAAGCCGGGGTGATCGCCGGGCTTGCGAGGTGCGGGTACCGCATCAGGCCTCTCGAACCCGGTGCCAGGCAGGTGCAGGGCATTCGGGGTCAGGTACGAGTCCTGGAGCCAGGGCCAGAGATCGCGGCGGCGCAAGACGGCGGCGCGTGCGAGGAAGACGCGGTCGGTGGTCGAGTCCAGGGCCAGGGCTTGGATGAGGAAGTCCGCGACGGCGCGGTAGCTCTTGGCGAGACGGATACGACCGCGTCCCGCGGTGAGTGCTTCGGGCAGCTCGGTGAAGGGGATCTCGGGTTCGACGCGCTGGCTTGGGGTGGGCATGAGCTGGGCTGTCGGGTCGTGTCCCGGACGCATGCGGATGAGCATGGGGACGGCCCGTCCGTCCGGGGCGTACGACATCCATACGGTGGAGAGCTCGAAGGAGTCGGTGATGCCGAGTGGAGCGGGGATGTCGGCGACGTGGCCGACTTGGCGCAGTGCGTCGAGAACGGAGGACGCCGCTCGCTCGACGTCGCTCACACGGTGGTCCGTGCCCTCTAGTAGTTTCTGCTTGCTGCCAGGCTCCGGGGCCGGGCGCACGGGACGCATGCACTGTACGCGCCGGCCGAGGGCAGGAAGCGTCCTCTTCAAGAGAGGCTTGGGATCGCCTTGCCGTGTACGCAGGAAGAAGCCGTCGTCTTCCAACTCGATGACCGTGGCGCGCAGGTCGGCGGGCCTGGGGAATGCCTCGGTGATGCGCCGGACCCGTTCAGCGACGGCTCGCTCGTCCTCGGTGCGCCGCACTGATGGTTCGTCGTGGCCGGACCGGGGGATGCCGCCGACGAGGTCGCCGGGGTCACAGTGGTGGATGGTCAGGACGAATGGACCGGCGTAGGTGATCTGGGAATCCGACGCTGCGGTGCCGTCCAGTTTCGTGAGTCCCAGCTTATGAGTGAGGGCGAGATGAAGCGTCTCCCGCGTGCGTGGGGAAGCCGTCCAGTGCTCCAGCTGGTAGTGGCACTCAGGTGCGGTGTTGACTGGCTGGAGGGCCTTCGTTTTGGTCTTCGCCTTGGTCGTCGGGCTGGCGGGGAGCAGCCCGAACGGTGCGAGGACGGGGGCGAGGGCATCGAACACCTCAAGGTGGTCGATGGGCTGGTATCCAGGTGCTGCAGGGTGCCCAGCAGTGCGCCGGCGCGCATTCTTGTCCGCTTCTGGATCAGCGGGAAGGTAGTACTTCATTCCGCTGCTATGAATCGCGAACGCGGCGACCGCATCATTGCTGCTTTCGGAGAGTGTCTCGGGAGCGGTGCGGAGAATGTCGGGATCGGGGTAACGGTGACGTGTGAGCAGGGCCAGCAGCTTGCTTACGCCCGGTGACCACTTCCAGCGGGCTTCGTCCCCGCTCCCCAGGACGGTTGCGGACGCCTGCACGAGCATGCGCCGTTCCTCCGAGGTCACGAAGCCCGCGTCAGCGTGCAGCAGCACGGTGACGCTCGCAGGGTGGGCGCCACGGCGGGGTACGTACGACGAAGGGAGCGCAGCGAAGCGGGCCATGTGGAGGTCGGCGTGGACACGGACCTGGGCTTCGCCGGGGATCGTCTCCAGGTGAAAGTCGATGTATGGGGTGTACAGGCCAGTCGCGCCGTCGCGATCGGTGAGTGTAGCGGGCGGCCCGAGGTAGACCGCGCGTCGGCCGTCGCTGCGAGTGGGGCCGAGCCACGCCTTGTAGTCGTGACCGCGCAGATTCAGGCCGGACGCGGCGACGCGCTCGGCGAGCAGACTGGGCAGCAGGCTGAAGACCGCGTCTCCGGGGTTCCCGGTTCCATTGGGGTGGAGCTGGTGCTGTGCGAGGTCGATGTCGTGTGGCTCCCACACGAGTGGGTGCTCGCCGAGAATCTCGGCCCAGTCCTTCTCGGGCAGGTGTGGGGCCACGTCCGTGGCCGCCCAAGCGGCAACAGCGAAGTGGAAGGGCATGTCGACGGGGGTGGTTGCCCGGATGTACTCCGGCTCGTGCAGGTTCCAATGGATGGAGCTGATCCGCGGGTCGAGAAGCTGGACGATCTGCTTCAGAGAACTGGTCGGAAGGCTCCCGGGCTCCTTGCGTCGGCGCGGAAGAGAAGCCCAAGCGGGTTCCAGGTGCTTGAGCCACGCGGTGGGGCACGCGGCCGTATACCCCTGAACGGGCAGATGAGCGTGCTCGTCGAAGACAAACACGGCAGCTTGCTGGTGTCGGTAGGCGGGCATCAGCGTCCCCAGTCGAGAGTTTCGTAGAGGTGGCCGGCAAGACTCCAGCATGCCTGGGCCAGTTCGTAGGACAGGCGCTCCTCGGGTCCCGCGGTGGCGGGTGGCTCGGTAAGGAGTTCACGCAGCATCGTGCGCGCGGCGACGAGGACGCTGGTCCGCTCGGTGTCGGCGGCGGTCTCGTCCAACTGGGCGGCGCGGGGTGCGAACGCGGCATCGCAGAGGTAGATCAGGATCGGCTCGTTGCCGCGGATACCTCGCCCGCTCGTCTGGTAGGTCGAGTTGAGCAGGTTGGACGTGAACGCGTCCCGGTGGGCCTTGTCCGTGAGCCGGCTGAAAAGAATCGGTTGCCCGAAGTGGCGCCACGTTCTGCGCGCACCGTGGCGGAGGTTCAGAGCCAGGTCGACAGCGTCGAGAGCTGGATGGCTGAGGTCAGCCGGGTTATTGAGGCGGCGCATGGCGTCCGCGCCGAGCAGCGACAGCACGAAGGAGGGGTCGTCGGCCGGCGGGTGGATGCGAACGAGGTAGAAGATCGCGCCCAGGGCCGCAACCCCGCGAGCGTTGAGGATGTTGTGACCGCGCTGGATGGCACCTTCGGAGGCGACCAGGATGTCCGCGCCGCTGCGCGCGAAGGTCGAGACTCTGCGGCGGATGAGTCCGTAAGGGCCGGGATCGTCGTGATCACGGACCACGTGAAGAGCTTTGTACGGAGTCTTGTGGTTCACGTAGTCGGCGACGGTTTCGGCGTCGCGGGTGCTGAGCACCACGAACAGGGCTTGCTGCCGGTCGGCGGCCAGGTGCTGGCGTACCTGGTTCAGCAGGGACTCTGGGGCACCCGGCCGGGGCACGCAGACAGAGGCTGTCACCTGCATCAGGGCCTGCTCTCGACGAGCTCGGTCACCTCCGCTTCCAGAGACGAATACCGGCGCGGCCCCGGCGACGCGTCCTGGCCGCAGGTGCATGCGACTCGCGCGGAGCGCATCTTGGGAGGCGGGCGGGGTCCGCAGGACCAGTGAGACGGGAAGGTCGATGTGGTACTTGGGAGACGTCGGCATCCAGGACGTCGCCGAGGTGAGGATGACATGAGGGCCGTCGATGCCCTCCGGAGCCAGAAGATCGTGCAGGTGATGGAGCAGCCATCGGCCGACACCGCGCAGCCAGACCAGGTGCAGGGCGCCGCTGTCGCCAGCCGGGTTTGGCTGCCATTGCAGCGCCATGAGATTGCCGGCCGGTTGTTCGGGCACGAGGGCGAGAAGATCCTTGGGCGGCTGCTCACCGAGGAAGCTCAGATCTTCCGGAAGCCGCAAGACCTCGGCAACTGCCGGATAGAGCTTGCCCATCTCGAAGAAGGATGCTGTGATGCGGGCCGCCCAGATGCCTGCCTGGAGGAGCTGGACGCGTGCAGCCTCCTCCTGGGTGGCCTCGTCCTCGGTATCGGTGAGCTCGCGCTCGACGTCAGAGCCCTCGCCGTCCCCAGTGATGGCCTCCTCATCGATGTCGACTGGCTCGTCCTCGTCCTTGTCTCCGGGGGTGTGCTCACGGAGCCAGTCGAGTGCGAGACCGTTCGGGTCGGTACCAGTGTCATGCGCGGCGGTCATCGCGTGGAGCAAGGGAGCGAAGCCTTCGGAAGGCTCGCTGAAGGGCTGTGAGGCCAGTGGTGCGAGGAACTCCTCGAAGAACTCCTTGGCTGCGTCCTCGCCGTCGGCGTCGTGGCGGAAGTCCTGGCGTTCACCGAGCCCGTACATGTCGCGGGTGAGGCGGAAGAGAAGGGAGTGGCCGGTGAACGGGCCCTCGGCAAGCAGGGCACGCAGCGATTCCCCTTCCGGGGCGACCAGCAGTTGGTAGAGGTGGACCCGCGCCTGTCCGTGGCGTCGTTCGAGCTCCTCGAACTGCTGGACCTTCGGGTGCTGCAACGGCCGGTGCCAATCGCGGTCGAGGCCATCGGCGATGCCGTGCCGCGTGCGCGTGCTCCAGCCGCTGTCCGGGGCGGTGAGGACCTCATGCTGCAGGAACGCCTCGTCGAAGGCGCGTTGTACGTCGTCGGCTTCGTCGACATACAGGAAGTCCAGGTCGTGCTGGAAGCGTTCCACGACCCTCATTGAGGCGTTCGACCAGGTCGCCCGAGAGAATACAAGGCCTGCCGGCGTGGTGATCTGCACCTGCGCGGTGCCCAGCTCGTTGTCGGCACGCTGCCGAGGACAGACCGGCAGAAGCGGGCAGTCACACTTTCCGCGCTGCCCGACGACTTGGAGGGCGTTTCGGCAGGGCCGTTCCCCCTCCTCCAGCGGCTCACCCCCGATCAGCGGATCGAGGAGGCATACATCGACCGCGAAGCGCGCTGCCGCATCTGGATGCTCCGGAAACGTGGACTCGCCGTCCTGGAGCAGACTGCGCCAATACGCAGCGACGTGCCGGATTCGCTCGCGCTGCCCGATCTTCGGCACGGCATCGATGCCCAGGGTCCGGAAGAACGACGTCTTCGCGAAGCTCTCACCGACCGAGGGCAAGACGTAGCCGCCCCGCATCCCGCGCTTCACACCGAGCACGGTCAACCCATCCAAGAGCGTCGACTTGCCGGCGTTCATCAGCCCGATCGACTGCATGACACCGTTGACCATGAAGTCCGTGCAGTCATCTCGCAACTTCCCCGTCGCCACGTCCGGGACCGCCATGTCCAGGTCGCCGAGACGACCGGCGAAGTTCCTGTTGGTGATGTGAGGGTGATGCTCCAGACCCCGGTCCATCTCCTCCCCGGTCTCCACGAGCTCGCTCCGCGTGAACGAGAATGCCTCCCGGGTGCGCCCGGTGGCGGGTGGGGCCGACACCGGAACCTCGCCCGGATTGATCCACTCCGGGAGATGTACCGACTCCGTGGAACCGTCTGCGCGCTGGAAGATGCACACGGAGCCGGGCGGTGCAAGGCGGCGCTGTGTTTGCGTGCTGTACGGCACCGGCTCCTTCAGGACCTGACGATAGGTGTCGTGACGGCCCACGAGGTAAGGCGAAGATTTCGGGGCGAACACAGTGGAAGGACGGACCTGACGGCCAGGAGCCTCGCCACGCTCGAAGCCGCGGACCTGCGCCGGTAGCTGGGCATACGCATCCAGAGTCCGCAGAAACTGTCCGGAGCGAGCCATGTCGCCCATCAACAGCCGGAGCGCCCGTACCTCGCGTTCCAGACCAGGTCTGGGGGAGGCGTACGTGGAGAGCACCGGCCACAGAGCACCGACTCCCTGTCCCGGCATGTGATCGGCCAGGAACGTGAGCCCGAGCTCGAGCTGGCAGAACTCACGCGGCAGCAGCGGGCCGAGGAGTGTACGGACGGACTCGTCTCCGAGCTCCTTTACCAGGCCGCCCATCCAGGTTCGGGTGTCTCTCACGCGTGCTGCCCCACTTCCCTGGATCGCTTGGTGACCCGGCGGATGAAGGTGTCCTCGTCGACGACCTCAACACCGTTGACCCGGCCATCGAGCTCACGGCCGAGGTCGGCGAAGTACGCTGGCGTGGCTCGGTGATTGGCCATGACAAGAAAGCGGTGAACGGCGCGCAACCGTCGGTCGCAGGTGAAGCGACGTCCCAGCAGCGTCGCGCTGACGCAGTCCTTCGCGTCGAAGAGCCAGCACTCGGCTTGGTCAGAGCCGGGCTGGCGGAACCACACGGCACCGTCCCAGGCATCCAGCCCGGGATACTCCTCCAGGCGCACGAGATCCTTTGGCAGCGTGTTGATTGCGTCGAAAATTCGGGCTTCGACCAGACCCGGGTCATGGTGGAAACGACGAGTGGCCCGGTGTTGAACCCAATAGCCCTCCACGGTCCGCAAGCTCTTCTGCACCGCGCTCCCCTGGCACCCCGGGACCTGGCAGGAGCGGTCCACGCCGGGCATCGGGTTGCCGCACGAGCCGCAGACTCGTAGCGCGGCGCCCCCGGGCGCCTGCTGAAACCGATAAGCGGTGTGGACCAGCTGCTTGAAGTGCGGTTCGCCGCTCGTGCCGGCAGCTGGCATCTGTTGCGCGCGCCGCAGCACATCAAGATCGCTTAGGACCGGGTTGCGGATGTGCATCAGGCGGAGCTCTACGTAGGCCCGCTGCACCTCCTCCTCGGTCCGGCCGTTGGCTTGCGCGGTCGCGAGCAGCTGGGCGAAGATCTGGTTCTCGACGAGTTCGGCCTCCACGTCGGTCTTGGCCGCCAGCGCGGATGCTTGCTCGGAGAACTCCGACAGCTCGTCGCCCTCCAGCAACGATTGATCAAGGTCAGCCCCGGACAGGGCGAGTCGCACCGGCCACTCGCCCAGGGGAAGTCGACACGCGGCAAGCACATCGAGATCGTCCTGCGGCCAATTCACCGACTGGTGATGGCCCACCCACCACAGCCTGGTAAACCCCGTCCGCCATGCACGAGGCAACAACCCCGCGCTCGGGTCACGACCGTCGGGTACGTGGCCCTCGAGGGCGTGCTGCCGATCGAGCCGGATCTTGGCCAACCCGGCGCAAAGGAGTTCGACAGTCAGGTAGTCGTCTACAGCGACATCCCGTTTGGGGCCGGAGGGCATCTCAATAGCGGTAGGCGAGAGCGTCACGACTGACAGGATGGTTGCCATTGAGGCCACGGTGCCGACGAGGTTCCGCAGCCCCTGGCGGCCCTAGCCGCCTCCTTGCGGGCGTTGAGCGTGAGTGCGCCCTGGGCGGGATTCCCACGGTCGGGGGAATCCCCTAGGTTGACGTAGCCGGAGATCTCAAGGGGCGCTGGACGCTGCTCGAGTCGATGGTGAGCACCTGAGACAACTGGGGAGCGCGCCATACGATCCTGAGGCTGATTGATCCAGGGACGCGTATCTGGGTGGTGAAGGCGCCCGCCCCTGCCGCCCTCAATGACGTGTACGGCAACCGGGCCGTCTGTGGCATCGGCCGCAAGCGATTCCGCCATGCGCGTCGCCAGCGGCAGGCTCAACACCCTTGCTCGCCTCGGCGAGGCCATCGAGGTCATCCGTGATCTTGCGGAGGACCGGGAGCCGAGGTCGACGGGAACGCGATCCGCATCCCCTGGATCGAGAACGGCAGGCTTCCCGTCTGGATAGAGGCGTACGGCCCCAAGGCGCTCGCTCCGCCGACGAATCCATCGAGTCGGAACCCCTGCCGTACGAATTCTGCTGGGTTACGGCGGCCTTCCCTTCGCTTGCGCCGAGTACACACTGCCGGCTGGCACCCCCCTCTGCCTGTACTCGGTGAGTTCATCCCCGCACACCGGCCCGATCACGGAACGTCCGACTCCTGCCCTCGCCCTCCTCGGCCGCAGCCCTGACACATGGCGGACGACGTGGCGGCCCCTGCCTTCCGACGACGAAATCCCCCTCGTTGCCCGCACCCGGCTCCTCCCGCAGACGGATCTGGTCGAGTGGGACGTCCCCGGTGGCCGTGGGACGGGCACGCTGCGAAGTCGACCGACGCCTGACCGGGTAGGGGCGGGCGACGAGGCGTTCGCCGTGCCACTGGTCGTCAGCGAACTGGTGACCAACGCCATCCGCTACGGCGCCCTGCCGATCACCCTGCGCCTCCTCGGAGGGGATGCATGCTCACGTGCGAGGTGAGCGACGGAGCCCTCACAGCCCCACCTGCGGCACGCCAAGACCGTCGACGAAGGTGACCGCGGGTTTCACATCTGTGCGAGTGACACGGGTAACTTAGGGTGTCCTGTACATGGCCGAAGGCAAGACCGTCTGGGCAGAAGTCCCCGTTCCGTCGCTCTGACCGCGAGGGCGGGCCGTCTCCGTCCGACCCCCTTCCTGCATGCTGCCAGGCCATCGACGACACGACCACACATCTGTGGGAAGCGTCGGCGGCCGCCCTCGGCCCCACGCTCGCGCTCAGCCGAGTCTTCAGTCGTCGTTGCCCCGGCTGATGCGCTCGCGGCGAAGCAGCCCCACACGCTCGGTGTCGTATCCGATTGTCTTCAACGCTGTGATCGCCTTCCCTCTCAGGCCGGGCCATGACGTGAACCTCCCTTCCACCGCCTGCCGAAGAGCCTTCTTTCTGCCACCCGGAATCGACCGGACCAATCTCGGGAGATACGAGAGCGCAGTGTCCGCTGCGGTCTGATTGGTGCCCAGCATGGGGATGAGAACACGGTCCAGGAGGAGACGCCGTGCCGTATCGTCGGTGACGGCCGCAGCGTGCCACAGGTCAAGGACCGCCTGCCGTTCGAGCTTGTTGCTCGCGGTGTCGTAACGATCGGACAGGAGTTCAGCGGCGTACGCGTCGGGGAGTTGCTGCCAGCCGGCGGCGACCAGGACATCGATGGGGTGGGCCGTGCGGGCCCGGCCTATCAGCTCGCGCCAGAACTCGGCCTGGTCGAGGACGGGAAGCAAACTGAGACGGTCCCGGACGGCCGAGGCGAGGGAGCTGATGGCCGAGGACTGAGAAGTCTTGATGAGCGCGGCGGCCGCCGAGTGGAGATCTGCGGGAGACGGCTCCTCCACACGGATCCAGTCCGCCACCGTGGTGGGTCCCAGTTCGGGATGCCGCCGGGCGTAGGAAGCCATCTGCAGCGCGGACGGGGGCGCGTCGAGCGACATCCGTGACACGGCCTCCCGGCCGGCGTGCAGTCAACAGAGAATGCGCAACCGGGTGCGCTGCGGGTCGGGAAGCCACCCGCAGTGCTCCACGGCCTCCACGAGCGTGGTGACCTGCTCCAGGGATAGCGGGTGCTCGGCCGCGGTGGTGAAGTCGCGCAGGCACTCGACGACGGTGCCGACGAGGTAGTTCAGCAACTCACCGTCTTCCCGGGGCAGCGTAGTGGTGTCGGATTCGGACAGCGTGGCTGCCACCGAGGCGCTCTCGTTCTGAAGTATGACCCGACGGTCGAGCAGCCCGCTCTCCACCAAGGGATGGAGTGCGCCGATGACGATGGACCGTGCGGCCGCGTCCTCATCGCTCTTCGCGAATCCGTCGAGTGAGGCCAGGACGATGGCAGCGATGTCTGGGTGCTGGGAGGCTGGCCTGTCGTTGACGAGACGAACGAAGGCGTCCGCCGCATCGCCGACGATGTCCGCTTCCAGAGGAGACTCGTCCTCCGTCGCCAGATTCCACAAATGCTGGTACATAGATTCGATCTGGGGCTTGACGGCGTCGAGTTCGAGTCCGGGAGCAAGAACGCCGAGCCACTTCGGCCAACTTTTTACGTCTCGGCGCCTCGCGCTGATGAGAACGAGCCGGGCCAGGGACACATCCCGTACCGCGGGGACGTACATGAGATTCGCCTCCACCGTACTCCGGCCACCCGTCGACCCGAGACCGAGAAGGATCCGGACGATGGTGTGCGCTGCCGCGGGGGCACCCTCATACCAATGTTCTAGTGTCGAGGCGAGGGCCCGCAGCGCCGGATCAGGTGACGAGGGCTCCTCCATGTCGGCCACAGGCGTGGTAGTGGCTATCGCCCCGCTAGTAACGGCGGGGTCCGGTTCCTGAGCCGTCCTCTTCCACGCGTCGTGGTTCTCGATCGCTGTGGTGAGCTCCATCGTCAGGGTTTCGGCGCAGGCTTCCACGAGGCGCTCGGCTTCCCCGAAAGGAAGCTGCTTGAGCATGGCGACGACCTCGTCGGCTCCGCTGCCCAGGAGGTGGTCTGAGAGCAGCTGCCGCACCCGCTCCGCGTCCACCGCCAGTGCGGCCGAGGCGTGGCCGAGGAGAAGCATCGCGAGATCGACGTCCTCGTCGAGTTCCGCATGCTGAAGAGCGATCCGGCCCAGGTCCGTGGCTGTCCCCCGCTTCCCGGCCAAGGCCAGCCGCCAGCACCCGGGCACCACATCTGCCGGAAGTTCTTGAGGAGAGCCGACGAGGTGGGCGGTGATGCTCTCCAGCGCCGCGTCCGCTCCGCCGTTGAGGGGGAAGGAAGGGTCCGAGCAGATGGCCAGGACGGCCAGCGCAACGTTCCTGCCCTCCAGGCCGATCACCTCCCTGGCTTGTTGGGCCAGGAGGGAGAGAACGGCCACCCGGTCCCGGACGTCGAGTTCGGCCACCAAGGATTTCAACGCCACCAGGTCTGCGTTCTGCGCGTGCTGCTCAATGGTCTCGGCCAAGGCGGCCGGCAGGCCGAAGACGCTGCCGCTGCTCTGGAGGAAGATCAGGTCACGTCCCGGTCCCGGAATCCTCCGGGTCTTGAGGAGGTAGGCCACCAGCTGGCGTCCGTGATTCGTACGGGCCGCCTCACGGCCCTCCGCGCGCTCGTCGGCAGCAGTGAGATGAACATCGACGGAGGCCTGTGCTCGCGCGTACGCCTTGGCCGCCTCCTCGACGTCGGCAGAGACGAATCCGTCAAGCTCGGCCTCGGCGTCATCCGCGTAGCGCACGACGTGTTCGCACAGTCGGTGATCCAGCAGCAGATCGCGAGCGAACAAGGGGAACTCCACCCGAAGGCAGACCAGGCGGGCGATCTCTTCCGCGCGCAAAGACGGATCGGTTTCCAGAAGCCCGTCCGCCGCTCGCTGCTCAGCCAGACGGTACGTGAGGACGAAGGCGTTGAGCAGGGCCTTCACCCGGCGAGGGCTGCGGACGTGGGACGGAATCAGGATGCTGACGATGAGGTCGACGTCCACCTTCGCCCACACCCCACCGCGCCCGCGGACAAGTCCGGCGGCGAAGCTGGTCACTCGCCCGACGAACAGAGGAGGCAGGCTGATCTGGTAGGGGAAAACCTTGTCGAGATAACCGCTTCCGCTGCTGTAGTAAGGGTTCACCGTGTCGGCAGGCGTTGCCTGTTGCAGAGCGCGGGTCAGCGCTTCCTCAAGGACCTGCTGGTCAGCCGCCACGATGAAGACACACCGTTCCACACCGAGGAACGTCCTCAGCGCGTCCAGGGTTGCCACGACATCCGAGGGAGCGCAGCGGTCCAGCTCGTCCACGAAAACGACCAGGCGCTTGACCTTCGATTGCTCCACCAGCGAGCTGAAGAGCCTCTCGAACTGCTCGTCACTGTCGGCGGCGTCGGTCTTGTGCTCACGAGTGAGCGTGCGGGATACGAGCACCGTCAAGGACGTGAGCAGCGCTGCCGGCGCCAGACCGGCCTTGAGGACGTCGGTGACCATGTCGATGAACGTCTGCTGGAACGGGCCACTTCTCACCCACGCCAGCACGGCTACCACCAGCACAGATGCGCTGGCGATCACCGCAAACATCCGTGCGTAGGTCCACAGCAACTTCAGAAAGGCGCCACCGCTGAACTCGATTCTGGCGGTGGCCTGTCCGCTGTAGAGGTCTTCGTGGTACTTGCGGTCCTCGATGCCCAGCGCGGTGGCGACGGCGATGATGAAGTTCCTACGCAGCGGGTTCTCCGCGTACTTGAACGCGTCGAAGCGCACGAACCGCACACCTCGGTCCCTGGCCAGCTCACCTCGGAGGAGGTTGGCCACACCTGACTTGCCCGACCCCCACGGCCCCCACACGGCGATGTTCGTCGGTGTCGGAACGGAGCTCACCAGGTGGTGCAGCTGTCCTGCGATATGGCCATGGGCGAGTCGATCGCCTCGGCCGTCCTCGATCTCCCGATCCTGCACCAGGTCGTCCGACTCTAGTCGGCCACCGCCCCCACCCGCCACGTTCACTCCGATCCCCGCGCATCCGCGTTACGGGAGCAGCTGACGCATGACGCCGTCATATTCTTGAACCATCACGCATGACGATAGACCTGGGCACTGACAGTGGGCAGTGAGTGGCGGAAGAGTGCTCGACCGAACCGCGCACAGGTGCCTTTGCCGGTGGGGTCTGGCGCCCTATGACGTTGCTCAGGCCGCACGGCGAGGCTGCAGACTTCCCTGACGCCTCTGCGCTCAGCAGCGACCGGCCGTGCGGGGCTGGCGGTCCCTGGACGCAGTGATGGCTCTGCGGCGGTTCGGCTAGAGTCGGGGTTGTTCTAGTGGAGGTTGACGGAGTCGCGGGACAACAACCGAGACGACCCGTGCGGCATGTCGCACGTAAGGCTGGTGTCGTTCTGCTGGCCATAGTCGACCAGGGCATCACCACGGCCGGGCCGGGATCCCCCGTGCTGGGGGCTGGCCCCTTCATCATGTTAGATGTCTGCCCATATCTATGTGTGTCAGGCGAAGACGGATGGACGCGGTCGATCGTCGAGAGCCATCAGCTTCGGATCCGGGCGGTGCCGGCTGGTGCATGGATGCGGTGGGCCCAGGCGCGTAGTGGCTGTGGGGGATGGACAGGCTGCACCTCACAGCCGGTAGGCGAAGCGGAGCGCGCCACCCTCCTCGCGGTAGAGCCCGCGGCCGCGCTCGCTGAACGGATTCGGCAGCATACGTACCTGCCGCTGCTCCGCGTCCAGTACCGAGGTGACCACCAGGATCCGCCAGCGGTCACTGCCGGAGTACTTCTGCGCCGCCCGTACCTCGGTTTCGCCGAGCTCGATCTGTCCGCCCGGGCCCTGGGTGGCCTTGACCTCGTACAACCGCGGGTTCTTGCCGGAGCCGACCATGAAGTCGTAGCCGAGGCTGTCGTCTCCGCCGGGCCCGGGAAACACGTGGGTCCGGTTGCCGGAGACCCAGCTGGTCTCGTCGGTTGCCTGGTCCTGTTCGCGAAGCCATTGGTACGCGTACCACTCGCCTACAAAGCCGATCGCCGAGCGCTGGACCGACGACAACCCGCGCTCCCCGTCGGCGCGCGCGCCCGGCCGTCCACCTGAGGGGCCAGCCGCCCTCCGTAGCGGCATCGGTTTCAGCGCGGCCCAGCGCCTGCGGGCACTGCCGCTGGGGGGCGGGTCGGCTTCCAGAGCGCGGCGAAGCTCCGAGGCCAGCTCGGTGAAGTCGCCTGACTCGATGTCGAAGTCCTGTTCACCGATAGAGATGATCCGCTTGCGCTTGGCTCGTTCGGCGCGGGCCTGCTCGGTAGCGTTCCGCGCTCGGTCCAGATCGGCGGGAGTGAGCCCGTGTGCCTGGGGCTCCGAGGAGGCAGCTATGCCGGCCGGCCACTGGCCCAGGGCCGCGAGCCAGCCGACGACATCGTCGGCCGAGAGCTCGCGGAAGTCGAGTGCGCCCGCCTCGTCTAGCAGGGCGGTGACTTCTTCTGCGGCGGCCGCCTTCGCCAGCGCTGCGGGTAGCGGCCGTTTCGCGGCCTTGAACAGGGCGATCAGGTCGGGTGTTGTCTTGGCGATGACCGCGTGGTTGTGGCTGCGCAACCTGTCCATGGCGGCAAGCCGTTCGCCCTTGGTCGGGGCGGGCGCCCCTAGACGGGCGGTGAGTGCCTGTTCGACGAGGGCCCGCAGGAGGTCGTCGTCGGCGGTGTCGACGGTGAGTGCCCACTCTTCCGGAGCCGTGATCCATTTCAGGGAGCGGGTAGCGGGCCAGTCGGCGATGGGTCTACGGGCATCGAACTCTTCCCGACGGGCCCAGCGCAGCCGGTCGATGAGGATGCCGCGACCGAAATCCACGTGTCGGCGTACAGCCTCGTCGTGGGCCTCCGCGTGGCTGATCGGGCGGTACCGGGGCGCAAGCCCTGCCAGAGTGCGGTTCAGGTCCGCGAAGTCGACTTCGGCCAGGGCCCGGAGGCCGTCGATGTCTCGCGCGTCGCGCGCGGCCCCGATGAGCTGCGCGGCGGGCAGGGGAAGTGCGCCTGCGTACGGTTCGAGCCGGGCGAGGAACTCCCGGGCGTCGGCCGGAGCCGTGTCCGTCAGCTCCCTGGCCCGGTCGGAGCCGAGGGCGTGTACGAGGAAGGGGTGGCAGCGCTCCAGTACTCCCGCGAGGGACCCGTCGAGGCGGTGAGCGGTCTCCCTGACCTGGTGGAGGGAGAGATCGAGCACCGCCGCGAGCTGCCGCTCGGTCGGCTCTTCGAGGGATGCGTGCCCCCGCTCCAGTTCGCGGGCAGCGAGCTTGAGCGGGACGGTGTATTCCGGACGGTCCAGGACCTGGCTGACCGCGTAGCCGATCCGGGCCACGAAGTCCCAGGAAAGGGGCAGGTCCGGGGTGAGGATCAGCGGATGGGAGGGGTCGGGTAGGGGGAGCATGCCGTCCTGCCGCTCCGGGAGTTCCACGTCGGCTCCGTCGAGAGTGATCTTCAGCGAGACGTAGCGGTGGATGCGGACGCGGCGGACGGCGGCGACGAAATCGGTGAGCTCGGCGTCGGTCGGGCGGCCGCCCCGGGGCGGATGGTCGACCAGGGCGCCCACCGCGAGTGGAAGCCACGGCAGCTCGTCGACGAGCGGCGTTCCCAGCCCTTCGGTGGAGCCGGAGGCTCCGACGACGGTAGTGCCGGAGGTGCTGACGATTTCGACCGCCAGATCAGCGTCATCGGCATGCCGTATCGTGTTCGGGCAGCGGTGACGGAGGATGCGGGCGACTTTAGCCGCCGCCCCCGGCACCACGAGCAGCGGAAGCTTGAGCTCCCTGGCCAGGCGTGCCTTTAGATTGTCCCGGTCTCCGGTGACGTACAGCCGTACTGAGCCGTCGAGGAGCGTAGCGAAGTCAACCGCGATGAGCTTCTTACCCCGCTCTGCGAGCAGGGTCGAGCCGATGAGCGGCTCGATCGAGGTCATCTGTGCGGCCAGGTTCTGCCAGGCGCGTTCGTTGGCCCGCTGAAGGGAGGGTCGGTCCCCGTCGTCCACGGCATCCGTTTTCACCAGCTCGCCCAGGGTGGCGATGAGCCTGGCGCTGTCCCTGTGGTCGCCCCAGGTCGGCAACCCGGCGTTACGCAGCCGTCGTAGGACCTGATCGTCGTCCAGCAGGGGGCGGAGCTGCCGCAGGACGGTCGGGGCGAAGGCCGGCTCCTGCTCAAGGGTCGAGGGGGCATGCCACGCTTCGTCTGGCCGGACGAAGCGGATGGTTCCGCCACGGCCTCGCACCGGGAGCCAGCGCTGGCCACGGATGAAAGCGGACAGGGGGGTTGGGACGTGCTGCGTGTCCTTATTGCCAGTTCGGTCCCGGTTCCAGTTGCTGGTGAGGTGAGTGTTGTTCCATCGGGCCAGGCCGTGAAGGACCAGCCGTGCATAGGCGATCCTGCCCGGTTCGCTCAGCCGCCCGGCGACGTCCTGACCCGGTAGCCGGAACGCGGGGGTTCCCACATACGGGGTGTACGGATGGGCGACACGGCTCTTCGCGCGGTCGATGAACGGCCGCCACTGATTGGCGACCTCCTCGGACACCTTCGCCATGCTGATCAGTCCGAGCGTGGTGAGCGTGCCACCCTCGGCCTGCGTCTCCGCGCCGGAGGACACTACGGGGAGCAGTCCGTCGGTGACGCCGAGATCGCTGAGGAACTCCCGCCACTCCTCTAGGGTTTCGCCCCGTCTGAGGAAAACCTCAGGAGGCGCCAGGAGTCGCTCTGCCATGAAGCGGAGACCGGCCGAGGACTCACGGCCCTCGGCCACGACGGAGGCGAGATCGTCGCCGTGGGTCCCGGTCCATCCGGCCCCGAAAGCAGCGCCGGCAGCCTTGATGGCGGGGCCCTCGGCAGAGGGAACGTACAACCCCAACAGACGCAATTGCAGTGACTGCGCGGATTGCCTCGACCGGTAGAGGCGGAACACGAAGCGAAGGGCCTGGTCGCGCAGCCGCGCCGAGTTGCTCTCGGTGAGGGCGCGGCGGACGTGGTCGAGCAGGCCGGCGGCGTCGAAGCGCCGTACGAGCTTGAAGCGTTCCAAGAACAACCGAGCTTCCTGGCGTCGTACGTGGCCTTCCTCCTCCACCCAGTTCAGCCCCGGGTGTAGATAGAACATGCGCCTCTTCAAGGCGTCGGGCACGGCCAGGCCCTCGTCGCCCGCTGTCTCGCCGCGAGTCGGCTGGAAAAAGGCCTCCCGCCTGGTCGCCTTGCGCCGCGAGCCGTCCTTTGTGCCCGTGGCAGAGCCGCCGTTGGCACGCCGGAGCTTCCCATCGTCCGCCAGCAACAGTTTTCTGCCCTGCAGTACTCCGCCCTCGTCCTTGAACAGTAGGGCGAGATCGGCGTAAACGCTGTTCCAGTTGTCGACGGGCGCATCGGGGGCGGGCAGCGGCAGGGCCTCCACGATCCGCTCGGCGTGGTCTGCCCGCTGCTGTGCCGAGGGCTCCAAGGGGCACTTGAGCGCATCGCACAACCTCGCGAGACGCTTCAGGGACTTGGCCCCGACGGCCGGATCCGCCACGGCGATGCCGACCGCCCCGGCCGCCTCGGCTGTGAGTACCGACAGTCCGAGGTCGGGCCAGAGCACAGAATCGCGGGGCGTGCCCCAGGAACCGTGCGGAGCTTCCCGGTTCAGGAGTGGTACGACGGGAACGTCCGCGAACTCAGCCCCGTGCACCTGATGCGCCGCTTCGCGCAGCAGGTTGTGGGAGCGCGGCTCGTGCTCCCAGGTCACAAGGTCGACCGCCAACTTGCGGTCTGAAGGCCGGTCTCGCTCCCGCAGCGCGGAGGCTGCCGCCAGAGAGGTCTCGGCGGCCGCCGCGAACAGCATGCTGTTCAGCGGGTGCTCCCGGTCCAGGGCCGTACGGTCCACCTTCGTGAAGAACGGTGCGTTGAGGTGCCCGCGCAGGGGTGCGGCGGCGTCCTCGCCCAGCGGGAGGAAGGTGTAGATCCGGCCACCGCGCAGCGACTCGGTGCCGTCGAGGGGCAACGCCACCTCTACCACCGCTGGTTCCTTCCAGTCACCCCACGAATCATCTAGCTGCCCGAGCTCGGTGGCCGCCTCGATCGTGCCGCGCAGCCGTGCCACGGGGACGCGGCCTCTGGCCACGAGGTATGTGCCCAGTGAGCCGAGTTCGACACGGGCAAGGGAGACGGTCGGGACGGTCCGCGCAGCACCGGCATGTGCGACGTGTGCCTGGGTCCGGACGCTGACGGTCCCCAAGGGCACTTCGTTCCGGGTGAGTTCCGTACGCTGGGGATTTTTGCCCCCTCGTCGTTCGATGAGCAGTCGGTTGAGCCGGTCCAGGAACAGCATCACTGGGGCCTTCGCGGCGCCGAGCTCGTCGAGGCGCCGGACGGCCGCGCGTCGGGAGGCCTCGTTGCGCAGCGGGATCCTGATGGCCGTCACATGACCGTCGGCGGCCAGCTCCTTGCAAGTCAGAGGCACGTCCGAGAGAGGGAAGGGGACCTGGAAGGGCGGGAGTTCTTCCTCCGCTTTGCGTACGAGGTCCTCGTTACCGAGCAGCACCCGCAGGTCGTCCCGTACCGCGAACCGGAAGCAGTACCCATCCAGTACAGCTGGGCCCTCTCGGGTTGTGCTGGCGCTGTAGACTTCCGGGGCATCCGTGATTTCCAGGATGCTACGAAAGCCGACACCCTTGTTCCCGATGCCCTCGCCGACGGTCTTCTCGCTCCGGGCGAGCTTGCAGACGGCCTGGATGCTGGACCAGGTGAAGGGCGTGCCGCCGTTGGCCACATAGAGCGTGCCGTGTGCCCCTTCGTCCTCGTCGAGCAGGACGTGCACGCTTCCGTCGTTCCGGCCTCCGCGGTGAGCATCGTGGCCGTTCTGGAGTAGCTCCAGGAGGAAACGGCCGGCGTAGTCGCGTGCGTTGCTGTGCGATGCTGCACGCAACTGCTGGGCGGGTTGCCATACCTGCGTGGACTGCCACTCCTTGAGCACGGTCTGCGCGTAGTGCCAGAGCTCGCGCGCCCACGTACCGCTTGGGCCGTCCTCGTCCGTGTTACCGGCCATGTCCCCCTGCTTCCATGATGATCTCAAGCAGACCGTAGCGCGGGGGTCGTCGGTGGCGCAGGGCTGTCCGAGAACCGGAAAGACGTCGGGCTGCGGCTCGGTAGACCTGGGACCCGACGTCCCCTGGGAGTGTGGGGTTTCCTTCCGGTGCGTCGCCGTCCTTCCTGGCCGCACAGGGGCGACAACCCACTTGCGGTGTGCAGGGCATCCGTCTAGCCTGCGGGCAGGAATGGAGCCTGGGACAGCACCTGGGCCACCCCCGATCATCTTGAGGTACGGAGCGTCGGAAAGCGCCCTCGCCATCACCTCCTTCCCGCTTCCTGTGCACTTGTTCTGTCCGGCCGTCGTGTGCCGGACAGTCGAAAGGCGTTTCCTTGACCATCTACTCTCAGCACGCCACCCGTGGAAAGACTCAGATCCTGGCGACCTACGAGGGTCCGGACGGCGTCGTGTCCAAGACCGTGACGAGTCTTGCCGAGCCTCGCCTCGCGGTTCCGGTCGTCGACGCCCTCAATCGGATTTCCGCCTTCGCCACCGTCCCTGTCAGCATCCACGACCGCCGGGAACGGCGTGTGGGCTACTACCCGCGTACGCACCTCGCCGCGCTGACCGACCCTGCCGCCCGCACCGCTCTTCTCGGCGGTGCCCACAGCCTGTGGTACGAGTACGTCTGCCTGCGGCTTCACCAGGCGCTCGCCGACCTGGAAAGTGCCGTGGCAGCTCTCCCCGACACGGTCAGCAGGGCGATCCGATCCGAACTGGAGGCAGAGAAGCATGGATTGCAGGCAGGACTCGCGGACTTCTCGGGAACTTCCTCGGAGGAGGATCCGGAGACCGAGCGCTGCTGGGAGTTCGGGCACCCCTTCGTGAAGTACGACGACGGGCTGGACACGCTGAGCGACGAGACGCGCGAGCAGCTCGACCGACGTGAGTCGGAATTCACCTCGGAAGAACGGGAGAAGGCGGTCGCTGCCCTCCGGGTGCTGGTCACCGCGCACTCCCAGGGCGGCGACGTTTGGGCTTCACTCGATGACCCCAGCTGTCGCCTCTTCGTGGAGCCGTATGACTCCGACGGCTTCTATCTGACGATCGAAGCTCCGGAACCAGGCGACCACGAGGCTTCGTGGGAGATCGAGGTCAGCCGTTGGGTACCGGACGATCCCGACGAGGAGCCCGGGAACCACACCAGCGCGACAGGCCACGCCGTGGTCGGCTGCGCCCTTCCGGTCGCGCCGACCGCCGAGGAGATTACTCACTTGCTGAAGTCCGTGGACGAGAAGCCGCTGCTGCTCGCCGAGTGGGCTGAGGCGCCCGTGGGAGCGGTACTCGCAGGGACGACGATGGTGGTGACCGAACGCTACGACTCGTAATCCGGCTCGGCAAGGAAGCCGTGACGCCAGCGTGATGGGCTGGGAACGGCCCGCCACCGCATACCGAGCGGACGCTTCAGCCATGGTGGTCACCCCGCGAGGTGACGGCCGCGGCTGGACCGGCGTGCGTTGCCATCCGGATAGGCTGGGGTTGTCCTAACGGAGGTTGGCGGAGTCGAGGGTTAGCAACTGAGACAACCTCCGGGGTGCAGCGGAAGCAGGGCCTAGGTGTATTGACCCGCAGCGTTGTTGACGCGGGTGATGGGCGGGTGTCCGTCGAGTGCGGTGTGGCAGCGGTGGTGGTTGTAGGTGTGGAGGAAGTCTGCCAGGGCTTCGGTCCGCTCGGTGTTCGAGGTGTAGGGCCGTAGGTAGGCCCACTCGTCGAGGAGGGTGCGGTTGAAGCGTTCGACCTTGCCGTTCGTCTGCGGACGGTAGGGCCGGATCTTCTTGTGGGCGATACCCGCTGCCGTGAGGGTCTGGGTGAAGAGCTTGGACTTGTAGCAGGCGCCGTTGTCGGTCAGGACGCGTTGGACGGTGATGCCGTGGCCGGCGAAGAACGCGTTTGCCCGCTGCCAGAAGGCGATGGCGGTGTGCTGGCGTTCGTCGGGCAGGACCTCGCTGTAGGCCAGGCGGGAGTGGTCGTCGACGGCCGAGTGGATGTAGCTGTAACCGATCACCGGCGTGCAACTCTTGCGCTCGGTGGTGGTGGCCTGACGGTTTCGGTCGCCGGCTGCGCGGCCGACGGTCCGCCATCCGCCGCCGTCGGGGATGTTGCCGAGCTTCTTGATGTCCACGTGGACCAGCTCGCCGGGCCGGTCGCGTTCATAGCGGCGGATCGGCTGACCGGTGGGCCGGTCCAGCCAGGCCAGCCGGTTCAGGCCGTGCCGGACCAGGATCCGGTGCACGGTCGAGGCGGGCATGCCCAGGATCGGGCCGATCCGGGCAGGGCCGAGCTTGCGCTCGGAACGCAGCCGGCAGACCTTCGCCTCGACCACGGTGACGGTCCGGTGCGGGGTGGTGCGGGGACGGCTGGAACGGTCGTGCAGGCCCGCATCACCTTCGGCCCGCCAGCGGCGGACCCATTTGTGGGCCGTGGGACGGGATATGCCCATCTCCGCGGCCACATGCGCGACAGGACGGCCGGCAAGGACACGTTCGACCAGGATCCGCCTGCCGTGAACGGTCAGCCGGGCATTACGGTGGGACACGAAGACCTCCGTGCGGTGAAGCCTAGACACCTCCACCACACCGGAGGTCTTCGCCATGATCAAGACCAGCCAGCGTTAACAACGCTCGTGATCAATACACCTAGGCCGTGTTTTAGGTCGGGGTTCCGGTTCACGCCTCGCGCTGTGATGATCATGGTGTGGGGCGTGGGGATCTGTCTGATGAGCAGTGGTCGGTGTTGGAGTCGTTGCTGCCTGCCGCTGGTGTGAGTCGCAGGTCGGCGTCCCGGCGGATGTTGGTGGACGGTGTGCGGTGGCGGGTGCGGACCGGTGTTCCGTGGCGTGACCTGCCGTGTGAGTACGGGCCCTGGCAGACCGTTTACGGACTGTTCCGCAGGTGGCAGCGCCAGGGCGTATGGGCGCGGCTGCTGACGTTGTTGCAGGCGAGGGCCGACTCGTTCGGGCTGATCGACTGGGAAGTCAACGTCGACTCCACGGTCTGCCGGGCCCATCAGCATGCGGCCGGTGCCCGCCGCAACGGCGCTGGGCAGAAGGAACCGCCCGGCGGGGTCGGCCACGAGCCGGACGATCATGGGCTGGGCAGGTCCCGCGGTGGCTTCACCACGAAGATCCATCTGGCGTGCGAGCAGGGCCAGAAGCCGCTGTCGCTGCTGGTAACGGCGGGCCAGCGGGGCGACAGCCCGCAGTTCGAGCCGGTCCTCGAAGCCATCCGGGTGCCCAGGCCCGGCGGTGGGCGCCCCAGACGCAAACCGCTGCGGGTGCGGGGAGACAAGGCGTATTCCTCGCGTGCCAACCGCGCCTACCTGCGCAGACGCGGGGTCCGGTGCACGATCCCGGAGCCGGCCGACCAGATCCGCAACCGCAAGCGCCTCGGATCCTCAGGTGGCCGCCCGCCGGCTTTCGACCGGCAGGACTACAAGGCGCGTCACGCGGTGGAGTGCGGGATCAGCCGCCTCAAGCAGTACCGGGCTGTTGCGACCAGATACGACAAGCTCGCCGTGCGTTTCGAGGCGGCCGTTCACGTCGCGGCGATCAACCAGTGGGTGTGAACCCCGGCCGTCGGGCCGTGTCATCCCGGCCACCGGGAACGAGCAGCAGACTCAAGGGGAGGTCCCGTAGTCGCCGACTGGCCTGGCTACGGGCAGGTGGTCACCCTGAGCCAGGGCCGCCTGTCGCCCCGCATCCGTCCGATAATCGGTTGCCTTGTCGGAGACGCTCCCCGAAGGCGAGGCAGTGACCAAGACCGACGACATGCCTCCCATCGACGCGGCCCGCTGGCTGTACCTCTACGAGAACGACTGCCCCGCCCCGGCGGCGGCCGAACTTCCGGCCCTCGCCGCAGAACTGGCCGAGGCCCTCCGCCACCCGGACCCAAACATCCGCGACGGTGCCCCCTACGTGGTGCTGCGCACCTGGATCCAACGGGACGTCATCGACAAGCCGATGCGCACCCGGCTGGGCACTGTGATGGCCGACCGGTTCGACGACCCTGAGATCCAGGCACGTACCTTCGCCCCGCTCGTGCTCGACATGATCGTCGGTCGCGGCGACTTCGACCCGACGTGGCTCGCCGCCTTCCGGCGTTGGTTCCCCGCCGAGACGGACCTGCGCGGGTACGACCGCGAACTCGGCTGGCTCCACGCCGTCGCACACGGCGCCGACCTGCTGGGCGCCTTCGGGCTCCATCCGGAGGTCGACCCGAAGGAGATGCTAGACCTGGCGGCGGAGCGGCTCGTGGCCCCGACCGACGAGATCTTCGCCCAGCAGGAAGATGACCGCCTCGCCCAAGGCATCGCCCGCACGCTGACCCGCCCGGAACTCTCCGAGGCCGAGGCCACCGGCTGGCTGGACGCGATTGAGACGGACTTCGCCGCCGGCCGGCGCGGCGTTCCCACCGTGGCCGCGCACACCTCCAACGCCATGCGCACACTCAGGATGCTGTACCTCCTCGCCGACACCGGCGTCCGGATCGACGGCGCCCCCGCCCCCGTACACCCCCCGCACGCGGAAGGGCTGAAGCGGCGCCTGACTGAGGTACTGGCCCTGGTCTTCCAGGGGGCATGACCGCAGGTGCCGCCGAGGGGTGCCCATCTCCCAGAGACGTGAGGCGTTCCCGTCGATGGGCACTCGACACTAACCAGACCAGCCAGCCCAATGGTTCCTAAAACACGGCCTAGCTGTATTGATCACGAGCGTTGTTAACGCTGGCTGGTCTTGATCATGGCGAAGACCTCCGGTGTGGTGGAGGTGTCTAGGCTTCACCGCACGGAGGTCTTCGTGTCCCACCGTAATGCCCGGCTGACCGTTCACGGCAGGCGGATCCTGGTCGAACGTGTCCTTGCCGGCCGTCCTGTCGCGCATGTGGCCGCGGAGATGGGCATATCCCGTCCCACGGCCCACAAATGGGTCCGCCGCTGGCGGGCCGAAGGTGATGCGGGCCTGCACGACCGTTCCAGCCGTCCCCGCACCACCCCGCACCGGACCGTCACCGTGGTCGAGGCGAAGGTCTGCCGGCTGCGTTCCGAGCGCAAGCTCGGCCCTGCCCGGATCGGCCCGATCCTGGGCATGCCCGCCTCGACCGTGCACCGGATCCTGGTCCGGCACGGCCTGAACCGGCTGGCCTGGCTGGACCGGCCCACCGGTCAGCCGATCCGCCGCTATGAACGCGACCGGCCCGGCGAGCTGGTCCACGTGGACATCAAGAAGCTCGGCAACATCCCCGACGGCGGCGGATGGCGGACCGTCGGCCGCGCAGCCGGCGACCGAAACCGTCAGGCCACCACCACCGAGCGCAAGAGTTGCACGCCGGTGATCGGTTACAGCTACATCCACTCGGCCGTCGACGACCACTCCCGCCTGGCCTACAGCGAGGTCCTGCCCGACGAACGCCAGCACACCGCCATCGCCTTCTGGCAGCGGGCAAACGCGTTCTTCGCCGGCCACGGCATCACCGTCCAACGCGTCCTGACCGACAACGGCGCCTGCTACAAGTCCAAGCTCTTCACCCAGACCCTCACGGCAGCGGGTATCGCCCACAAGAAGATCCGGCCCTACCGTCCGCAGACGAACGGCAAGGTCGAACGCTTCAACCGCACCCTCCTCGACGAGTGGGCCTACCTACGGCCCTACACCTCGAACACCGAGCGGACCGAAGCCCTGGCAGACTTCCTCCACACCTACAACCACCACCGCTGCCACACCGCACTCGACGGACACCCGCCCATCACCCGCGTCAACAACGCTGCGGGTCAATACACCTAGCCTTAACGGTCATGGCACGTGCCACTGACCGGTGTTGTTCGCGAAGCCGCTCTCCATCGTGAACTGGATCTTCGTGATCTTGGAGTCGGACGGCACCTTGAAGGTGATGTACCCGAGCGCGGTGTCGCCAACAGGGATCGTCACCGTCCCGCCGAAGCCCGGGCCCGCAGTTGTTTCCGTGATCCAGGAGTTGAACCGCTGGCCTTGAGCGTCGACGACCTTGGCGCTGTTGTCGGGTGCGTCGCTGTAGACCTCGGCGCCTGTGTTGTGCAGGCGAATCTGCACGGCGACGTACCGCTCTCCCGCTCCGGGGCGCGTGTCCTTGCCGGTCGCCGGATCAACCACCTTCACGACGGTGACGGCGAGTTTCGCCTTGCCGGTGAAACCGGTGAGATTCAGCGTGTCGCCGACCGCGGCTGACGTAGGCGAGGCACTGGGCTTTGACGTCGGCTGTCCAGGCCCGGTGGTTTGTCCAGGCGTGCTGGTAGCTGGGCTCTCAGTGACGGTCTGGGTGCCACAGGCAACTCCTGCAGCACCGATGGCCACCGTCAGTGTAAGCGTCAGTAGACGGGACATGTTCTCTCCCAGAGGCCCTTGACGTCCAAGACGCGATGCATCGGGACACCAACATGATCTCCCGCGCGACTGGGCACCGCATCCTGGCGCGGTCCAGGCTTCGCAGCGTCCGCCAGGCGCGAGCCGCTATGTCACTGAACCTCTTTCATCCTGTGCTGAAGGGTGAAATGGGCTAGTCAGCGGGTGTAGTGACGAGACAGGGCCCCTCGTCGTTGGCGTGGTGATTCCACTCAACACACCGGCGACCGAAGGGGCCCTGTTGGTTCCGTATCCTGCCACGCTCGACGTCCCGCATGAGCTCGTCGAGCATGTTGCCTGGCTGCTTCACGAACACCGCCGGGCCCGCAACACACGCTGACGCAAGCTCGGCTGCTTCCAACAGGCACTGCTCACCCTTGTCCATCTGCGCAAGAACGAAACGTTCTCGCAGCTCGGAGCCGGCTTCGGGATATCCCAGGCCACCGCTTGGCGGTACGTCGGCGACACCTTGGACGTTCTGGCTTCCCGGGCGTCCGGCCTTTATGAAGCCCTCACCGGCCTCGGTGAAGGCGCCCACGTCATCATTGACGGCCCCTTGATCCCCATCGACCGGATCCGCGCGGACGAGCCGTACTACTCGATAAAGCACCGCAGGCATGGCATGAATGTGCAGGTCATCGCCCGTCTGGCGCACCGCTCTGGTTCTCCCGCGCGACCCCGGGCCGGACCCGCGACCTCACCGCGGCCCGGGCCCACGGCATCGTCCAGGCCTGCCTGACCCGGCAGATCCTCGTTCTCGCGGACCGCGCCTATCAGGGCGCCGGCGCCACGTTCCGCACGCCGTACCACCACCACGAACACCCCGCCCACTACCAGCAGTTCAACCGTGACCACGCCCGGCTGAGGACTCTGGGAGAAGGCGCTTTCGTACAGCTGAGGTCCTGGCGACTGCTACGGCGAGCCAGATGCTCCACCCGCCGCATCAGCACGATCCTCCAGGTCGTCCATATGCTCCTGACCTGCGGCTATTCAAGATGAAAGAGGTTCAGTAAGGATCTTCAGCGTCGCCGCTCGAGGGTGAGAACGGCCTTGGTGATTGACGTGAGTCGGTTGGGGCTGATGCGGGCTTTGCGGAAGATCCGCCAGGCCTTGAGGCGGGCGAAGGCCCGCTCGACAGGGAAGCGGAGTCGTGCGTGTGCACGGTTGACGGCTGCTTGTCTCATGGTGAGAGGGCGTCCGAGGTGGCGTTTGAACGGCACCTGGAACGTTCCGCCGGCCCCTGCGTAGGCCTTGTCGGCGAGGACGGGGATCCGCAGTCGTTCACAGACGGTGACGATGCGGTGGGTGCGGGCGGCGGTGATGTCGACGGTGCGGCCGGGCAGTGCCGGCGAGTACCAGATCAGCTCGCCCGCCGGATCGGTGACGGCCTGGATGTTCACGCCGTGCCGACGGGCCTTGCCCGAGTAGTCCCGTTCGCGATCGCCGACCCGGTCGCACTCGGCGATGGTGCCGTCCACCAACACGTATGCGGGACGCGCCCGGCGCAGTGCCTGGGTCAGGGACGGTGCCCTCGCGGCGAGGAGCTTGATCACGCTCTGTACGTAGGCGTGGGCGGTGCCCTCGCTGATCCGGAAGCCCGCGGCGAGCTTGGCATAGGTGGTGTGCTCGCGCAGGTATACCAGGGCGATGACCGCGCGCTGCGAGGGCCGCAGTTTGCAGCGGCGGTCACCCTCGCGGGTGACGATCAGCATCGTGACCCACTCCACGAGCGCGTGCGGCAGGTCGAGTGCGGCAGGATAGGTGACCAACGAGGCCTCCGGTCGCAGCGGTTGAGACGTCAGACATCTCGAACCATTGCCCGAAGGCCTCGCCTGCTATCCAGCCTCGACCGTCACCCGATCGGTGACCACTCTGAAGATCCTTAGTGAGGACCAGCTACTGGAGACCGGCGCAGGGGCTTACGAACCCCGCACCGGTGTCCCGCTTGTGGACGCGCGTGGCCCGGCCCGCCCCTGGCCGAGATGGAGCCACCGTGACCGAGCGCGTCCTGCGTAGACGGTCTCACCTCCTGACCTTCCCGTTGCCACTCGGACTCGCTTCGAGAAGGGTCCCCAACGGAACATTCACCGACGTGGAATCCCGCATCTCGTCATAGAATGTTCGGGCCACCACATGCAGGTTGAGCTGCGTCTCCGCTGGGAGATTAGACCGCCCGAAGTAGTATTCTCCGGACAGTGAACTGGTGGCCACAATAGCTTTCATGGATCGAACGCCGTGCCGGTACGAGTCGACCTCCAGTAGTGCATTGAGCACACCCGGGTCGATCACATCGTTATCTGCCACTGGGGTCCTGAATAGCTGGGTCTCCTTTTCCAAAATGGAACGGAGCAGAACAGCACGCCGGATGATGTACAGTTCGTCGCCGGCTGTTTTGTCGATTCCCTTGAGCTCCATGGCACCACGAACCCGGCTCACGAAGTCAGGGCCTTTGGCCTCGGTGAATCCTTCCTGACTCTGAAAACTGCTCAGACTGGAGGATATGCCGCCGGCGAAGACGAAGATTGACTGCCCTATTGGATGCACCGCCTGGCCCTGCTGGAAGGTTCCATCCTGCATAGGTGAGAGAAAATACCGGAGCCACCCGAGCTTACGCTCAAAATAGGTGTCGAATTCGTCCCAAAGAACTAGCGGTATACCTCCCCTCAGTCCGTCATCGCGCACCAGGTGCAGCGAGTCCTCCATATCGGACGTGTCGCGGAACTGCGACAGGTTGAACTCTTTGAACTCGAATCTTATATCCGGAATCTTCAGTGAATAGATAACCTCCCTGACCGCGGTTGATTTTCCGGATCCAGGAGCACCGAACACGGCGATCGACAGCGGTTCCAGAATCCGCTGTCTGGGCTGGGGCAGTGCGCGGGTACCGCCCTTCTCTGCGTAGTCCCTGACCAGCGCTCTGACCGACTGGAAGCTTTCTATCTCGTCACGATCCACCGTGACGAGATCTCCGTATTTGCCACGCGGGACATCCGCCAGAGCTATAGTCGGTCCCTTCAGCACAATGTCCCGAGCGAGCTGGTGGAGACGACGTTCATGGTTGTTGGCAAGTATCGACCATGAACTGAAGGGCTCCGTCGGATCCACTTCTGCCTCGGCCAACGTGGCGGGAGGCTTGCCACGCGCCCAGCCCTTCGGATCCTTACTCTTGCCCTCATCCAATCCGTCCTTGATGACCGATGCGACATCATTCACGGGAAACGCCGGCCTGAAGCGTTCCACCTTCTGCTGCGGAGCACTTCCTGTCACCGGCGCAGCAGCATTTGCGGGCAGCCCCGTCTCAGCCGGCAGATCCGGCGCCTTGGGAGGAGTGAGTCGTGCCTTGCCGAATCCGCACTCGTAGAGTCTGTGCATGGCCCGCAGCCCGATTTGAACTCCACTCTTGATGCGTGCTGCATCCGGTTCTATCTGACTTTGGTTCATCAGCACACTGGCAAGAGCAGCCATGAGCGTCGAGGTGTAACCCCACATCTGCCCGTGGCCCCAGAAATCCGGCGACCGTTCGAGCCTGGCCGGATCAAAGAGCAGCAGATAGTTCCTGACCCTCCCCCCACCCCTATCCTCGCCGTCGCGATCGAATAGGAGCGCACCCACCGGGCCGAAGGACACGATCACGTAGCGACACTGGATCAGCAGGGGCATCCGACGCAAAGCGGTAGTGCAGTCGCCCGCAGCGCGCTCCCAAGAGACTCCCTGACTGATCTCCACGCCAGCATTTCGACGCAGGTCATCCGCGGCTGTCACCACGATGAGCCTGTCCTTGTGATTTTTCAGCGCCCCCCACAGAGGGCTGTTGGAGCCGATCTGGATGAACTTTTCGCCGCCCAGCTTAAGCAATATCCAAGGTGCTACGTCGGAACTCGGCGGACGTTTCCTGTCGATAGCACTCAACAAGTTCCCGGGATGGTTGCAATAACCAAGGCCCGAGTCGACGATCAAGACGAGTTCCGCTTCCTTGACATCGCCGTCGACGTCGATAGGCTTCGTGCTGCTCTGCTTGGTGATTCCGAGATTTTCGGCCACGCGCCAACGCCCGACGGGGTTCTCGTCCTCCTCCTTTTCCTTCTCCGCTTCAGCGTCCAATGGGAACAGGCCCAGAGTGGTGTAGTAGTGGCTGATCTTTGTTGCTTCACCAAAAGGCTCGGCATTCTCGGGCTTCTCGTCCTTCTCCAGACGCTTCGTGTTCTGTGGCTTCGGTTTCTCAGTTTCCCTCGAATCCGGCCACCGTTGTGTCCGAACGTTGAAATCTGCAGGCCTCACGGCTTCCACGAGTTCTGCGAGGAGCCGGGCACCGCCGGGAAGTTCTCCCGCGCTGATTTCCGCTTCGTGGGTCTGCCATTTGTTTCCGGTCCCGCGACGACGCCCGACTTCTGCCTTGCGTGCGATCACCCAGTCCGCAATACCGTCACCTGAGACAACGACGAAGCGCTGGGGAGATGCACTGGTCTTGCCAGGCATTCTCTGCCTCCGCTCGGTTTCCGCGGACGATGCAGTGCTCTCACAAAATCAGGGCATAGCCTGAGCTGTCCTGGGAGGGCGGATGGCCCCGTCAAGTACCGCGCCCGCATTACCTAATTGTGTACCACTGATTTCTTCTCATTCCAGGGTTGCTCGGCGGGTGGCAAGGCGTCAACCCCGGGGTGTGCCCCGGTACAGAACGTCCTCCGCCCCGAGAACAGCGGACGGGGTGCGCCTAGGACTTGTCCGGCCGATCATGGTGCCGACTGCTGAGGCATGGCGAGGGGGTAGCTCGTCGAGGGCATGGTCGGCCCACGATCTCGTATGCCAGGGTGTCGGTATGGATTGGCAGTCTGAAAGCCCGGAACTCTGGGCGTTCCTGGAGTCCCTGCACCGCGGCAACATCCTGTCCGGGACCGTCGCGGCGATCGAACGGTTCGGGGTTTTCGTGGCCCTGGACGACGGGCCTGCCCATCCCCTCTTCCCCGGTGTCGGGTTCATCGGCGTCCCCGAACTGTCATGGCGGCACATCGACGCTGCCACCGATGTCGTTCAGGTAGGCCAGCGTGTCTCGTGCGAGTTCCTCCAGTTCGACACCTACAACGCGGAGGCCAGGCTGTCCTTGAAGGCACTGGAACCCGACCCTCTTCAGGATTTCGCCGACCGCACAGCAGTGGGCCAGGAACTCTGCGGGACGGTTGAGAAGGTGCTTCCCTTCGGCGTCTTCGTCGACCTCGGGGACGGGATTGTCGGGCTGGCCCCCTTCAGAGCAGTCCACGGCCGGCCTGCGGTGAGTCCGGTGGAAGACTTCGAGGTCGGAGAGGAGATCGCCGTCGTCGTCACGGAAATCGAGCTGCCAACCCGTCGGGTCTTCCTCTCCAGATCGGAGGGTGGCCGGCACGAAGGTGTCGTGCCGGCCACGTGACGGCCAGCGTGCCCAAGCCGTTGATGTGAGCATGGGGCGGGGTGATCTGAGCGATGCCGAGTGGGAACAGCTGCGGCCGTTCCTGCCGGTCAGTAACAGGCGTTGTGGCCGGTGGCGGGACCACCGGCAGGTGATCGACGGGATTCTGCACCGAGTGCGGACCGGCGTGCAGTGGCGTGACCTGCCCGAACGGTTCGGGCCGTGGAAGACCGTCTACGAACGCCACCGCCTGTGGTTGGCCGACGGCACCTGGGAGCGTCTGCTCCAGCAGGTCCAGGCCGCCGCCGACGCCGCAGGCGAGATCGACTGGGACGTCGCGGTCGACTCCACCATCGTCCGTGCGCATCAGCATGCCGCCGGTGCCCGCACCGACCCACCGCCGGCGCCCGGCTCAAAGGGGGCCGAACTGGCAGAACACCAGGACGAGACGCCGTGGCAGAGCCTCGTCGCCCGCCTGGTGGAGGTGGTGCGGGAGGTGAGGGCCTGGGCCGCTCGCGCGGCGGATTCACCACCAAGCTCCACCTGAGCGCGGACGGCCGCTGCCGCCCGCTGTCCCTGATCATCACACCAGGTCAGCGGGCGGACTGCACCCAGCTCCAGCCGGTGCTGGAGAAGATCCGCATCCCTCGCCTCGGGCCGGGCAGACCCCGCAAGAAGCCCGACAGCGTTGCCGCCGACAAGGCTTACAGCAACGGGCCCGTCCGGAACTTCCTGCGGCGCCGGGGCATCCGGCACACGATCCCGGAGAAGACCGACAGCCAGGCCGCCCGCCGGCGCAGAGGCTCACGCGGCGGACGGCCACCCGGCTTCGACGAAGAGCGGTACAAGAAGCGCAACACCGTCGAACGGGCCATCAATAAGCTCAAGCACGCCAGAGCCGTCGCCACCAGATATGACAAACGTGGCTATGTCTACCTCGGCACCGCAACCGCTGCGGCGCTGGCCATCTGGCTCAGGACGTGAACCACCGCAAGACCAGGCAGTAGAGTGACCTGCCGAGATTACCACTTCGAAAGAAGAGTCATGCCCCGCAAGACGGCGGCTGCTCTACGTCTGGACGCTGCCTGTCGGTCCCATCTTCGGGACTACCGGCGCCGGTCCTCACAGTTCTCACCCCATACGCGTCGCCAGGCGGCCCGGTTCGAGGCCGAACGCGGCCTTCCTGTCCAAGCGCTCGAACACGCCGTCCGATGCTGGCGGGGCTTCGTGCACCGTTCAGGATGGCCGCTCTACCTGCCCAAACCGCATCTGCCCGGTTACGACATCTGGGACGACCGCTTCCTGATAGAGCGAGCCATCGGGGCTCTCGACAGACGAGCGGCCCGGGAAATCGCTTCGGCCGTCAAAGAAGCCGACGCCGACTTCCTGGCACGTACTCTGCCCGACCCTCACACTCCAAATGCCTGGCCGTGGTGGCGTCGCAGATGCCAGGACCTGGGCGACATCATGCATGTTCCATCACAGTCACATGATCGGCCGGACAGCTCCTAGTCGGGCCCGGGGGCGTGCCCACCCCAGTCCGCGGTGACACCGCCTGCGTGCGGCAGGTGTGCGAGGCATCGCTGCGCCAGCTCGGGTTCCGAAAGCGGGGACAACGTCGAGATGGCTGCCTGGTCAGGCGGTGGCTTACTGATCTTTTCGTTAGGTCTGTGGTGCTGGTGGGTGGAGGGTGAGGCCGGTGTGAGCGAGGAAGGATCAGGGCGGCTGCCGGTTCTGGTTGATCCGGTGGATGCCCTCTTCGGTGGCCTCGGCGACGTCGGCGAGGTGGTCGCCGGCGAGGTTGGCGAGCTCGCGTTTCTCGAGCGAGGACCACAGCAGTTCCACCGGGTGGAGCTCGGGTGCGTAGGCGGGTAATCGCTCCAGGCGAGCCAGTCCTGTTCGGCGGCCCGGGCCCGCATCACCCGGCTCCAGTGAGCCGACAGCCCGTCCCAGACCAGCACCACCCGCTCGCCGCGGTAGAACACCTTCTGGTGTTCTAGCCGCCGTGGTCATCCCAGGGCACGTAGTCATCCGGCTAACCTGTGGTTGTCCTAACGGAGGTTGGTGGACACGAACAGGGACAACCCGCAGCGGCAGGTGCGGTTGTCGTTCCTCGGGTAGCGGCTCGCTGCTGCATGACGCATCCGCCCCTGCGAACCGGAGGCGCCGCGTGGTGCAGCGGCGCCCCGGCACCCTGCGGGGGGACGTGTTCGCCGAGGAACGCATCTGTCGCTGAGTGATTCAGACGTCCTTCGACGCATGTTCGATGTGGAAGCGACTTTGGGACACGACCGTCTGGCGGATGCGGTTGGTGAATTCGGGGCTTCGGGCGATCCGGTCGACCCCGCCGGCCTTGTTATTGCGTAGGGCTGTTTTGAAGTACTGGTCGAGCACGCCTGTCAGACGGTCCATGAGCTCGGTGTTGAGGTGGTCGAGGTCGATGTTCAGGAGATCACGTGGAGTGGGCCGGCGCAGCCGCGTGAGCGCGTAGGCGGACACTGCGGCAAGGGGTAGAGCCAGTTCTCGATGGTCTCCCCGAGAAGGGGGCGATCCTCGGCGTACGCATTCAGGTGCTGCCGAATCCGGGTGTGGACGTCGAGGGACAGACGGTAGAGGTCAAGGTCCACTTTCGAGGAGAAGATCTGGTGGTAGTGCTTGTCCTCGAGCAGTAAGGCCTCTGAGTGCCTGAGCGCGACGTGCGGCTCGCGGAGCGCGAAGGCCGTGAACTCGCGTGCCAACCGCGCCATGGAGACCACCTGATCAAGCGGGAACCCGAGGTTGCGGTAGTAGCTGGCGCGCCGCTCGTAGTAGTAGCCGCCGCCGCCATGCGTGAGACTCTCTTCGATGTCCTTCTGAATCGGTTCGGTGGCCCTCAGCGCACCGGCCGGCAGCTGGGTCTGACTGTTGGTGGCCCGGATGATCCTGTCGCGAGCCGTCCCGTTCTCCGGTGCGACCACGATTTTGACGAGCAGAGAGCGATCGCGGTGATGACCACCGGCTTGGAAGAAGCTGTAGACCTCGTGACTCGTCTGAAGTCCGTTGACGATCTGTGGATCCTTGATGACGATCTTCTTGCCCGCGATCTGCGCTGCGTCGGCGACGACCGTGACACCGTTGTTGAACCACCAGAAGTCTTCGCCGGTGCCCGACTTCAAAGTCTCACCAATGGCATTGTTCACCGCTGTGGAACCGGCGTAGTCCCGCACGTTCGACTCGAACGGCTCCAGTCGGAGGGCCTGGTTGTCCGAGGCGATGAAGCGGTAGTACTCATCGAGCCGTGCCAGGCACACGTACCCCTCCCCGAGAGACGTGCTCATGGGGGTCTCGGTGAAGACGAGCTGCGCCACCGCCTTCGCGCCACGGGCGGTTCGTTCGCGAAGGTCTGCCGCGTTGAGATACTCGATCGTCGCCTGTGTGTCCGATGTGATCTTGGAAATTTCTCGACGGAGCCGATCTCCCTTCGCCTTCACGTTGGGGCGAGGGCCCTCAGCCGCCTTGCTGGCGTAGATCACCTTGACCCGCACCTGTGGGAACGAGGAGGCCAGGTCTTCGAGAACGCGGAGGAAGCGTCGTGTGCGCTCGAGGAGTTTCGCATTGGTGTGAGAGCCCAGCTCGTCCTCGTCGCGGCTCATGTCGAGAAGCGTGGGCAGATGGAAGTGGAGCTTCTCGAAGACCGTTTCCTGATAGCCGGGCGAGGTCTTCACCTGAAGCACGACCAGCTCGATGGTGCTGGCACGCTGAGTGAGGTACTGGTGGGCGTCAGAAGTGACGTAGCGGCCGTCCACGAATGACCAGATGCCGTCGATGCCGCAGTCGTGTGCGCCGTCGACTATGCCGTCGATGATTTCGTCGTTGTCCAGATCCCAATCCTGCAGTGCCTTGTCGGCTGCGAAGAATGTGAAGAAGTCGTCCCGTCCCTTCTGCGGCGCCAGCCGCCGGTGCTGATCATCCAGAATCCGGTCCAGAAGCCGCTGATCGTTGTTTTGAGCAGACGTCGTCCAACACCCCGGTGCGCAGGCGAACGAGGCAAGATGGCCGCAGGCTCACCCAGGAAGAGGAAACCCCTCGAAGTGGCGTAGATCAGGTCGTAGCGCGCGCTCGGCGTGACCTAGCTGCGTGTGCGTCGCCAGGCCCTCTCCGAGCCTGGCGACGTCGGGGTGCGCCGGGCAGTTACTGCCCGGACGCGTCAGGCGGAAACAGTGATTCCAGGCGGCACCTGGGATCCTGCGATCCGGAATCGTTCCAGGTGACCTGTGGACACTTCTCGGGGTGGAACTCGGCGAAGAGGACCCGATGCGACCAGCGCCATCTGTCGCCGAAGCGCTCCATGTAGCTGTAGGACGGCTCCGGATCGCCTGGCCGCACCTGAACGACCTCGGCCCATTCCCCCTGCACCGCCACCTCTCGGAGACTGCCGGATGCCGCCTCGTCCAGCGTCGAGGACTCCGAGCTGGCGAAGAGTTCCCCCACAGCCTTGGCGCACTTGTCCGGGGCCGTGTCTTCCAACTTCTTGCGGTAGTCCACCGTCATGAGGGCACACACGGTCTCCCCATCTCCCCTCCGTACCGCTTCGGAGGTGGTGGTCCACGTGTCGCGCACACCAGCTTCGCCGGGCTGAGCTCCGACATCGCGGACGGATTTTCCGGTTCCCTGCGTGGCCCAGTACACGCCCCCACCCGTTCCGGCCAGGAGCAGGACCATGAGCGGGATCCACCAGCGCCCTCCCTTCTTGGTCGTGTTGTTGATGTCCCGGCCGGCGACGGTGCCCCGGTTGTCCCGGCCGATGGACGGGCCGGTGCTCGGATTCGTGATGTTGTGGCCTGCCAGCAGTGCCCCGTCGCCCGCAGTGAACCTGGTGGAGGGGGGATGAGTGGGAGGGGGAGGTACGGACGGCCGTGCCCCGTCGAGGGGATCGTCAGCGTCTCGGGCACCTGTCATGAGGAGATGGCGTCCTCTCCCGCTACTACGTCTCGAAGACCAGCACCGGAGAGGACGGAACCGTCTCCCGCCGCCATGTGCACATCTTCACCGGCATCGACCTGTGACGAGCCGTCACGAGGCACGCGGGCGTGTGACCGCTCGATGCTTCCCTGGGCCAGAAGCGAGCCGCGTCCGGCGCGCATGGTGATTACCGCGGATGGGGTGCTCGGCGTCCTCAAGAGGATCACCAGCGGCACGACAGCCGCGATGACGCCCGCGATTGCTCCGCAGACACTAGCCACCTGATCAGCCTGGTCCAGGTCTCCCAGAAGCGCCCAGGCTGCGAGCCCCAGGGCAACCAGCGTTGACAAGCACACCAAGGCCCCACAAAGAACGCGCTTCCACATTTCAGCTTCCTGTTCGAGGTGGTGGGAGTACGCGCCGCGAGGTACAAGTCCTCACCGGAGGATCAGGCCACACTGGCGCGATCGTGTGGTCAGCCACGGCCGTCGCATGCCTTGCAGTCGCCACTGCCGCGGCAGCTGTCGCACTTCCACACGCCGCGGTATCCGGTTCCGTCGCACGTGGTGCACTGCCCCTTGCCATCGCAGCGCTGGCACTTGTTCCACATGGTGAATCCTCTTTCCGTCGGTGCATCGTCTGCGGTCCACTCCGGTCCGCTGTCGGGCGTCCGGTCACCCCCGAGCATCGGGGGCGGTCGAGATGATCGCCACGTTGTGCGAACAGTCATAATCAACGAATCATCAAACTGAACATCCTGAAAGGTGAACAGAGTTGGCAGGAAAGCCGGGACGTCGGGAGCAACCGCTCGATCCGCAGGCCGGCCCACTGGAACGCTTCGCGCTGGGTTTGCGTGACCTGCGTGAAAGGGCCGGCCTGACCTACATGGAGATGGCCGACATGGCCCATTTCTCGGCCAGTACCCTTTCCCAGGCCGCTGCTGGGCGTCGACTCCCCACCCTGCAGGTGCTGCTGGCCTACGTCCGCGCCTGCGGCGCGGATCCAGACCCATGGGAAAAGCGCTGGGAGCAAGTCCGGCACGACATGTTCGGTCCAGAGAAGGAACGGACATCTGTGTCATTCGACTCGCGCGACGTGGGTCTGGAGGAAGCCACTAGTTTTGTGGGCCGCGAGGGCGAACTCGAGGTAGGCAGCGAAATGATCGAACGCTGCCGACTGGTCACATTGGCCGGAGTCGGCGGTGTGGGCAAGACGCGGTTGGCCGGACGACTTGTCCGACACGTGGCCGGCCGCTTCAAGGATGGCAGCTACCGCGTGGAGCTGGCCGATGTCAACCGCGGCGATGCCGTCGCGGCAGCGGTCGCCGCGGCGGTCGGTGTGCAGACCGCAGCCGAGCAGGATCCTCTGGATGAACTCACCAGAGCGTTACAGGGGCGTAGCGTGCTCCTCCTGCTCGACAACTGTGAGCACGTTCTGGATGCGAGCGCTCAAACCGTCCGCGCCCTGCTCACGCTCTTGCCGGAGCTCCGCATCCTCACCACCAGTCGGCAGCCCCTCGATATCGGGGAAGAGTATGTGTTGCAGGTGAAGCCCTTGGCCTTGCCCGTCCTGGGGGGCGGCCATCGAGGCGAAGCCGGTGACGAGGTCGAGTTTCGCGCGGCCTCGCCGGCGGTCACCCTTTTCGTCGACCGAGCAAGGGCCGCGTCTCCAGGCTTCCGGGTGACGAGGGCGAATCAGACCGTTCTCGCCCAAGTATGCCGAACGCTGGACGGGCTGCCTCTCGCGCTGGAGATCGCCGCACGTCGGCTGCGCACGCTGACTCTCGACGAGCTCCTCGAACGGCTGGATCACCGGTTCGCTCTCCTCGGCCCTGGCGGACGCGACCGTACGGCTCACCCTCGTCACCATGCGTTGCGCGCGCTCTTCGACTGGAGCTACGAGCTGTGCACCGATGCCGAGCGAGCCGCCTGGCAGCAGCTGTCCCTGTGCTCCGGCGGAGTCTTGCTCACTGATGCCGAGCAACTCTGCGGGCGCACCGCGGCAGACGAAGCGCAGGACATTGCCACCCCTGAAGAAGTCTTCGAGTCCCTGGCCGGGCTCGTGGACAAGTCATTGCTCACGAGGGTGGAGACAGGCGGCCGGAGCCGCCTGTACATGCTCGAGACCGTCCGGGCCTACGGGCAGGAGCGCCTGGCGGAGAGTGGTCAGGCGCAGGGCGCACTGCGTCGTCATCGCGCCTGGTACCTCGGCCTCGCCGCACAGGCCGGGGCAGCCTACGGATCGTCCGAACAGGCCGACTGGCTGCGGCGCCTACGCTCCGAGCACGCGAATTTGCGGCAGATCGTGACGTCACCCCAGGCAGCCGGCGAGCCTGCGGAGACGGTGCTGCGTGCGTCCCTTGGCCTGTGGCTGCACTGCCTGACCTCAGGCCATGTGGGAGAGGGTGCTCAGTGGATGCGAAGGATCATCGAGCGGCACCCGCTCCCACCCCATCCGGAGACGACCCTGACGTGGTGCCGGGCCGTATGGGTTGCCAGCTTTCTGCTGATCCTTCACGGGGACCGCACAAGCACCCTCGAGATGATCGGCCGGGGTGAACAGGCTTTGGCGGCTGTGCCCGATGTGGACGTCACGGCGTCCGAGGTGGCCGGGGCCGAACTGACCGCGGCGTTCCTGCAACTGCGGAGCCTGATGGCGCTGATGGCCGAGGATGCCGAGGGCTGCGCACGCTACGCGCTGTCCGCACTGGGGACGGGGCACTGGTCCGTGATGCTGCTGACGAAACCGCAGTGCATCGCCCAACTCGGCTTCTCCGCCGTCATCCAAGGTGACCACGCTCGCTCCACCACGCTGCTTCAAGAGGCCTTGGACATGTCCGAAGCGCAGGGAGACACCTGGCACCGCTGCTATCTGTTGTGGGCCCTCGCGATCGAGCACGGAGAGACAGGGCGAGCGAAGGAGGCTCTCGGTCTGCTCCGACGCGCGCTCCAGCACGCCTGGGAGATCGACGAACAGATGGGAGAGGCGACGCTGAGCGAGACACTTGCTTGGGTACTTGCTTCCTGCGGTGGCGCCCGCTCAGCGGCCCTGGTGCTGGGGGCCGCGGATCGCGTCTGGCACCCGTCCGGCGTTCCTCGGCTCTTCGGATTCGCCGCTATGGCCGCCCACCGTGAGCGAGGCCTGGACCATGCCCGCCAAGCACTCGGAGAGACGGAGTACGTACGGGCGTATCGAGAAGGTCAACAGCTGGGTTTGCGCGCGGCGCTGGAGATGGTGTTCGAGGACGTGGACCAGCTCACCGATCAGGACGGGACGTCGGCACCGATTGAGGACGAGAATCCAGACAGTGGTCACGCCGGAGCGGGACGATGGCATGGCACGGCAAGTCATTCCCCGGTAGCTCCTCGCCACTGGAACGTACGCGCGCGGGAGTGAGGTCGGGGTTGTCCTTGCGGAGATCGGCGGACACCAACAAGGACAACCCCGACCGTCAGGTGCGGTTGAGCTTCCTGGGCTGAGACTTTCCATGTCTGCGACGGAACTCGGTTCTTGGAGCCGGCGGGCGGACGGGGATCGCTGTGTGGTTGTCCGACGAGCCTGGCTGACCGAAGGGCGGCAGCCCAGGCAGGGCGCGGGCCGACGCCGGAGGTCCGAATAGGCTTCCGGCTGGCGGACCTTCCCGAACTGGGGGTGTTGCCCCTCGTGTCGACGTCATGGGAACTTGCTGCAGAGCTCCCCGCGTTGACTGCCGTCCTGGACGCGGTGGCTGTTCCGGCCGTGGGTGCGCTGCGGTACGAACTGGTGGAGTTCACCACGCGCTCCGGGATCGACGTGAGCTACAGGCGACCGGTCGTTGAGATCGGCAGGACCCAGGCCCTCGCCCAGGAGGCGATGCGACTGGCGGCATGACGCTGGTCCGCTGGCTGCCGGCGTCGTCCAGGTGAGGCCCCGAATTTAATCGGTGGTGCTGGGCCTGGGGCGGGGCGGGGTGCGGTGACCGTACGCTCCCTGTCCATGAGGAGGGCGGCCCGCTCATGGTCGACCACGTCCGCCGACACCTACGCGCTGCAGGGGCGCTGTGCGTTTATGGGCTTCGCGGTCGACGGCTCCGTTCCTGCCTTCCGCGCCGCGGGCGGCTTCGTTCGGCTGGAGGCCGCTGGCCGCTGACGTGTCTCCTGGCGCGATGGCCTATGAAGCGGCCTACTCGGCCCGGACGGACGCCCAGATGCGGTCCGAGAGAATCCGGGCCGCCTGGTTGAGGTCGATGTCCTCCGGGGTGGCGAGCCAGCGGTGGGCGGCCACCGCGACCGGGCCGACGACCAGGACCTCCAAGAGCGGGCCGGGGAGGGGTGCGATGTCGCCCGAGTCGACCCAGCGCCGCAGGTGGTCGGCGACCCGGGGGAAGTGGTCCGGTTCGACGCCGCGGGCCCGGTCGGCGTCGACGGCCAGATAGCTGGAGTACGCCGAGCCGTGCAGGTAGCGGGCCACGGCCGGGTTCTCCTGGATGAAGCGCAGGTACGTGGTCACGAACGACCGGATGCCGGTACGGGCGGTCCGGGAGCGATCGACGGTGGCGAGCGCCGCCGTGTACGTCTGCCCCAGGCAGTGCCCGTACAGCGCCGCCGCCAGGCCGTCGAAGCTGCCGAAGTGGTGGTACAGGCTGCCGAGGCTGACCCCGCTCGCCTTCGTCACCGCGTTGACGGTGAACCCGGCCTGCCCCGACGCGGCGAACACCTCCAGTGCCGCGGTCAGGAGGCGTTCGACGGTGGCCTCGCCACGGGACTGCTTTGCCATGGAGGGAGTATAGGCACATGAAGAACTGAAATATTTTTCTAGAAATAATCTCCACAGTGATGGTCCGCCGGACCATACTGCGACCATGGATGATCTGTTGATGAAGCTTGTCTCCGCCGCCCTCACCGGTGGGCTGATCGCCCTGGCCGGATACGCCGGCGCCGCGCGCCGTCGCCGCCAGGCCGCTCGCGCGGAGGCCACCCGGACCTCCACCGAGGACCCCACCCAGGCGCTGCTGCGGCACGCCGAGGAGGCCGACCGCGACCGGGACGAACTGGCCGCCCAGGGCCGGCTTGCCGAAGCGCTCGACCACGCCCGGGAGTCCGTCGACCACTGGACCGCCCTCACCCAGGCACGAGTCGGCCGGTTCCAGGCTGAGCGGCAGACCGCGCTGCGCCGTCTCGAGGAGCTGCGCAGCCGCGCCGGATCGGCCTGAGCGCGTAGGGACTCCCCGTGACCGTCGCCAACCGGGCCGGCCGCGGCCGGGACCCGGCCGGCCGTGGACCTGCGCCGCGGGGAGGCCGCCGACATGGCCGCCGTGCACACGGCCGCGTTCCGGCATCGTTGAGCAGGGCCGAGCCGATGGGGCGCCCGTCAGTCGTGTCGACTGCGCGGCGGGTCGATACTCCGGGGCTGGACGGTAGGCCGTGATCTCCGGGCCGCCTCGATGGCCGGCAGGGCGAGGTCGTTGCGAAGCCGTCCGTCGGCGTGAGTGGTCACGCCGGCGGACGGCTTCGTCATGTCCGGGTAGGGGGCGGGGGATTCGCGTCGAAACCCGGGGAGGACCTGATGCCGTTGGCGCCCCTTGTGGCTCGCGCTGCTGGGTGCTGCTCCTGCTGGGGTAACAAGAAGTGCGGAGCGCCGGCCCGAGGCGGAAACGTCTGAGGCTTCTGCCCTGTGTGGTCGACGGCCGCTGAGCCGCAACGCTGCAGAGCAGTGCTATGTCAACGCCGTTGACGGGGCTGGGCGTGGCCTGTCTACGATCTGCCACACCGCCACGCCAGCCCCGCAGCCTTACGGAGTGCCGTGATTGCCCCAGAGTCGCAGACCGTCGTCGGGCCGGGTTTCACCCCCGCCCTCGACTTCGCCTTCGAGGTCCGTGCTTTCCTTGCGCCCTCCCTGCACATCGGACACGGTTCAGGCGAAGTCACCGAGTACGTCCCCATCTCCGGCGGCACTGTCGATGGCCCCCGCCTGCGCGGCACTGTCCTGGCCGGCGGCGGCGACTGGTGCGACAGACGCGGCGGGGTCTACCAGCTCGATGCCCGATACCTCCTTCAAGCCGACGACGGCGCGGTCATCGACATCACCAACCGCGGTTACTACCACGAGGACGACCCCACGGCCCCCGCCCAGTACGACGGCGCCCTGCAGGTGTCCGAGGCAGGTGTGTACTACCGAACCTCCCCCGTCTTCCGCACCGCCGCCTCCGCCCATCTCTGGCTCGCCCGCACCGTCTTCATCGGTCTCGCCCGCGGCGACGACTCCGAAGTCGCCATCCGCTTCTACTCCGTGACCTGACCGCCGCACATTGATGCCCGCGGTGTTGTCGTGGGTGTTCGCGGCGAGAACGACGATCGCGATGACCAGGCCGAGAACGTCCACCGCCAGTCCGCGCTTGCGGCCCGGCACCCGCTTGGCTGGTCATGGCTGCTCGTGGCGGCGGGGACCCCGGCGGCCACATGGACACTCTGGGGCTTCAGGACCACCAGGGTCGGGTCCTGCAAGACGCCGGGCCCGTGGACCTGACGCCCGGCGCTCCGACAGCGGCGGGTTGGAATTCCAGCCTGCCCGGTTCTGGCTCTTGCGCAACGTTCCGTGGCGGTGCCGACGCATGAGAATTCAACGAACGGGGATGACAGCTGGGTGAAGAGCAGGGGGTACGGCAACGCTTGGTACCGCGGGCGGCTGCCCCACTGGTTACGGGGGCTGCTCGTCCTCGCGGCCGGGTGGGGAGTCCTGCTCTGCGGTCAGCAGGTCGCTGAAGGCTACGGAGCGACCATGGAGTACCGCGACGCACCGGTCTGCCAGGGCGAGGGCCGGAGCGGGGACGGGGATGAGGGGGAACTGTGCGTGCGGCGCGAAGCGGGCACGGTACTCGACCGGCGGACGGGTGAGCGCTGCACGTCCAACGGCACGAGCGGCGGCACGACGGGAGGCATCACCACCGGAGGCATCACGGCCGGAGGCGGTATGAACACCGCCGGTGGCGCCATCGGCGGGGTGACGGCTGGCGGGGTGACCACCGCCGGAGGCGGAGGCGGCGGTACGACCTGTACGACGTATTACGACCTGAAGGTCCAACGGCTGGGCAGTACCACCTGGTTGGGCGTGGGGTCGAAGACGTACCACGACGCCAGGAAGGGTGACCACGCCGAAGTCCGGCTGTGGCAGGGGGACGTCGTGGAGCTGAGGGTTCGCGGCCACGTCGACTCCTACGCGCCCTCCTCGCAGCAGGCGGTTCTCCCGTGGCTCGCGTTGGGTTGCCTGATCCTGGCGGGCGGTGCATGGGCATTGCTGAGCGGGCGGCTCTCCGGCCTCTTCGCCTTCCCCAACTTCGGCTTGCTGTTCGTGGCCGTTGGGGTCGGCTGGCTCGGCTCCATGGCACTGTTCGGCGGCCACCCCGTGATCTGGGTGTTCGCCATCGTGTGGACGGGCTTCGCGGTCTTCTGGACCGTGGGTGCCTGGCGGGACGGGTAGCAGCCCGTGCGAGCTTCCAGCGACCGGACCGCCGCCGGTGATGGCCTCGGCTGTCGGTGCCGCGCGGGATCAGGAAGTCCTGCCGGAAGTACTCGAGCAGCGCCTTCAGGTCGCACGGTTCGAGCATGTCCTCGGCGTCGGCTTCTCGGCGCCCTCTCACATCCTTGGACACGGCCGCCTGCACCTCGGCAGACTCGCCTTTTCGAGCGCTCCTGGAGAAGCGACTCGCCGAAGCGGAGGTAGACCGCCTTGTCGGCAGGCCGAAGCTCGGCGTGTCAGCCGTGCCGATCGTCAGCGTCCCCGCGCGAAGTGGGCGCGGATCGAGCCGTTGCTCCTGGACCGGACACTTGAGCGGGGTGGCTGGTGGAGAGTCACCGTGAGATGAGGGACGCCACTGCCTTCAGGGACGCCTTGGCCACCATGGCGAAGAGCGGGTCCGCATGGCCGTGTCACCAGCCCGTGCCTTGAACTGGAGCTCGGTGCTGCCGGTGGGCATGCTCGCGCCCTGCTTGTACTTCGACACGAAGTCGAAGTTCGCGCGCCCGGTGGCCCCCGGGTCGGCCGGATAGTCGCCGGCCGGCAAGGTGATCCAGCCGCTGCCGGTCATGAACCCGCCGTTGTCCACGGCCGATCCGGCGAGGTCGGAGGTCACCGTGCCGGGCACGAGTTCCAGGGTGTGTCGAGCGTGACGGCGATGGACGGGTGGGTGGCGCCGGGCACTACGATCGCCTCGACGATCTGCTTCAGGAGGGTGTCGAGGCGGCCGAAGTCACCGTCCGAGAAGGTGTTGCCGGGTCCGGGGCCTGTCCGGCTCCGGCCGCCCGATGCGGATCCGTCCCATGACCGGCTGGAACTGGGTGCAGTCGTTCACGTTCCCGCCCGTCAGCGTGAAAGCCGGCGGCCGGCCCTGACCGTCGCAGGCCAGGTGGATCTTGCTGGTCAGCCCGCCGCGCGACCGGCCGAGCGCCTCGCCCTCCCGGGGCCTTCTTTGCGGCCCCCGGCCGCGTGCTGGTGGGCCCGCACGGTGGTCGAGTCCACGCAGACGAGGGTCCGGTCGACGGTCCCGGCGGCGTCGGAGCCTCGTCAAGGGTGCGTACAGAGGTGCTGCCACTGAGAGGTGCGCGCCATCCTTGGGCTGGCGAGGAGCAACGAAATCCGCACTCGATGCGGAAAATGCCCGTGGATTCATAAGTTACCGAGGGGTTTTGGTTAAAAAACCATGGCTGCTGCCTTGCGTGACGTCCTGCCTGTCCGCAAGGATCTGTGCCTGGCCCGGGCCCTTCGCCCCGGCTCCCTCACGCCTCCATGTCTGGACGCCTGGCCGCGCCGGTAACCCCGTGCCGCCAGCCGGTGAACCGCCTGATCCGCGCGGCCGCCCGGACCCCTCCTTCGAGGCTCTCTGCGCGACCCGGCGTCGCGCTCCCTCTCATTCACCTACCCTCAAGGCAAGGCAGAGATGGCACCACAGGCCTCGCGCCGACGATCCCTCACCACCCCGCACCCGGTGGACGAGGTACTTCCACTCCCCACCCTCGCGCTCTACGGATTCCAGCACGTCCTGGCCTTCTACGCCGGTGCGGTGCTCGTACCGGTGATCCTCGGCAGCAGCCTCGGCCTTTCCGGGCAGGAGCTCGTCTACCTCATCAACGCCGACCTGGTCACTGCCGGGATCGCCACCATCATCCAGGCGTGGGGTTTCTGGCGGATCGGAGCCCGGCTGCCGCTCGTTCAGGGCGCGACCTTCACCGCGGTCTCGCCCATGATCGCCATCGGACAGGGTGCGGGCGGCGGCACCGCCGGCCTCCTCGTGGTGTACGGCGCCGTGATCACGGGTGGAGTCGCGGCCTTCCTCTTCGCCCCTTTCGCCGGGCGGCTGACCACGTACTTCCCCCCGATCGTCACCGGCACCCTCCTCACGGTCATCGGCATCGTCCTCATCCCGGTGGCGCTCCAGGACGTCGGCGGCGGCTCGGTGCTCATGGGCGGGCCCCACTACGGGGACCCGGTCAACCTCGCGTACGCGGGTGGAACCCTCCTGTTCATCCTGCTGGTGATGCGGTTCGGCGGGCCGCCCCTGCGCAGCGTCGCGATCCTGCTCGGACTGGTGGGAGGAACCGCCGTCGCCTGGCTGCTCGGCGACGCCGACCTCGGGGCGGTCGACCAGGCGGACTGGCTCGGCGTCAGCACTCCCTTCCACTACGGTCTGCCGCACTTCTCGGTCTTCCCCATGCTGGCGATGGTCGTCGTCATGCTCATCACCATGGTGGAGACCACGGGAGACGTGTACGCCATGGGCGAGATCACCGGACGGAGGGTCGACGGTGACACGGTCAGCCGCGCGCTGCGCGCCGACGGCGTCGCCACCGTGCTGGGCGGGGTGCTCAACTCCTTCCCGTACGTGGCGTTCGCGGAGAACATCGGTCTGGTGCGCATCTCCCGCGTCACCAGCCGGTTCGTCGTCGTCGCGGCCGGCGTCTTCATGATCCTTCTCGGCCTGGTGCCGAAGGCCGGAGCCCTGGTGGCCTCCGTCCCCCACCCCGTGCTCGGCGCGGCGGCCGTCGCGATGTTCGGCATGGTGGCCACCGTCGGCATTCAGATCCTCGGCAAGGTCGACCTGCGGGAGGAACGCAACGCCATCATCCTGGCCGTCAGTCTCGGCACGGCAATGCTCCCGACGGCCGTCGCGCCCTTCTTCGAGCGCATGCCGACCGAGGTGCGGGCCGTCCTGGGCAGTGGAATCACGCTCGGCACGTTGACGGCGGTCCTGTTGAACCTGTTCTTCCACGTCTTCGAGAGTCGCGGGAAGCGGGAGGACATCGACTGGGACGGCCTCGCCGCGTACGACGACGGGACGGGTACGCAGACCGCTACGGCCCGCTGACCCCCCTTCCCGCTCCGCCGAGCCCGGTGTTCCGCGGAGCCGCTCACTGAGGTGATCTGCACATGCCCACCCCTCCGTTCTCTCCCGCCCAGGCCCGGGCCGCCCGTCTCCGTATCGGCCTGACCCATGAACAGGTCGTCGTCGGCATGGCGCAGTTGGGTTTGTACCGCTCGGTGGAGGCCCTCGTGTCCTGGGAGTCGGGGGCGGTGGCGCCTTCGGAGGCCGAACTCTTCGCGCTGGCCAGCGCGCTGTGGTGCCCTGTGCCGGTGCTCATGGACCGGAAGCCGAGATCTCTTCGCGAGCATCGCCTGGCCCGGCAATTCAGCGCCGAGCGGCTGGCCCTGCGTATCGGCATGGAAGTGCACGACTACGCTCGCGCCGAGAGCGACCACCTCTGGAGCGGAACCGACCGGCAGGCCCTGCTGCTTGCGGACGCCCTGGGCCTCGAACCGGGCGAACTGCTGAGGGCCATCGGGCGGGCCGGCGACCTCGACGGCCGGCTCCGCCAGGCCGTCGAAGGCCGATGGAAACAACACGCCACCCCGCTCGCGGGGCTCGTCGGCGCACCTGAGCGCACGGTGGCGCGGGCGCTGCGCACCCTGCACCAGGAGTACGCCCGCTTCAACGAGCGCTACATGGGCCATCTCGTAGCCCGCAGCGACAGCGCACGACTGAAGGAGATCGCCACGGAACGGACCGAGTGGCTGCACGCTCTGTCGGACCGTTTCCTCCACCTCGTGGCCCATGACTCCTCGACCTGAGATCACGATCAGCGGGGGAAGCTCCGGCATCGACAAGTTCCACAGCTACGCTGAGGGTTGTCCTGGCGGAGTTTGGTGCACACCAACAAGGACAATGCCAACCGTCGGGTGCGGTTGAGCTTCCTGGGCTGATCGAGTCGATCGAGATCGTCCTGGACATGGCCGCCCGTTCTCCTTGCGCTCCGCCGGATCCGCCGGCCTCGCCCACCACGCCGTCGCCAAGGGCCTCGACGTCGACACCGTCGTCGTTGCCGACGCGGAATCCGACGTAGGCTCCTGCCGGAGAACAAGGGGGGACGATGGCTGACGAACGCATGACGACCGTACCCGTGTGGACGCTGGCGACCGCTGATGTCCGCATGCCAGGGCTGACCGCGGGCGAGTCGATGACGGCTGAGCGTCTGGCTGAACTGCGCGGAGTGCTGGCCGTCCTGGCCGACGAGCCGATCGCCACACTTGAGGTGCATCCGCTGCCCGACAGGATCGACCGCGGCCGTGGCATCCCGCTGGACGTCGCGAGTCCCCTGGCGCAGCACCTGTCTCAGTTCATCACGCAATCGGCGCGAAGTTCCCTCACGGTGGCCAGGGCGACCGCTTCCGGCGAGGGTCTGTATCGCATGGTGGTCCCGGCGAAGGTCGCCACCCGGTTCGGGCAGGGCATCGTTCGCCCGATGGTGCCGAAGAGGGGTGCCGGCGGCATCTTCGGTGAGCTCGTGAACTCGACGGGCAGGATCACCGCCAAAGCGCGGTTCGTGCCGGTCGGAGGAGCGGCAGCGGCGGGCACGGTCGGTGGCGCCGGTGCGACCGCCGGTGCCGCGGCCGCCGGCGGCACGGCGCTCACCGTGGCCGCTCCGCTCGTGCTCATGGCCGTGGCGGTGGGGGTGAGCGCGCACGCCGACCACAAGCGCCAGCAGGCCATCGAGCGCATCACGGAGCTGCTGGAGCAACTTCAGGAGGAGAAGCTCGACGACGAGCACAGCGAACTCGACGGCTGCCGCGACGCCATCGACAAAGCCACTGCCATCCTGCTCGACCAGGGCAGGATCGGTGTCTCGCTGGGACTCGACTCGGCGGTGCATGCCATCAACACGGCGCTGGGCAAAGCCGACCGCCGCCTTGCCCGATGGCAGAGCGCGCTCGACAGACTGCCTGAGGGCAAGGCCGTCGAACTCGGCACGTTGACCAAGTCGTTCCCCGGCGTCGACGACCATGGTGGCGCCTTCCGCACCCACCTCGAACTCGCTTCCCTGGCCATCGCGCTGAAGCGGCGGGTGGTCGTCCTCCAGGCCGTCGAGCACGCCCAGAGCGATCCTGGCAATCCGTTCGAGAGCTTCACCCGCGCGCTCAAGCGCGATCAGCAGCGCCTCGACGAACTGGAGTCGGGCATCGCCGAGGTCCTGGTACGCCTGTCGGCGCTTGAGCCGGCACGCCCGAACGGTTTGCTGCCCGTCTTCACGACCGGTGAAGTCGATCGCCTCATGAGCGCGGCACACCGGATTCACCGGCTGAGCGCCGGCGTCACCGTCAACAGCCGCGCGACGGACGTGGCGATCGAGATGGCCCGCTACAAGGACGGCTCGGTGGTCGTGTTCCCCGCGCTGCCCGCGTAGGCGCAGGCGCGCTCGCGGCCCGGACCGGGCCGTGGCCCCTGGCCGTGCCGCGGGTCGTCCTCACGGAGGTCGGCGGCGGCCGGATCCGTTCGGTGCACCTTGCGTCACCCTCGTATCGCCCCCAACGTCTTTGGCATCATGGCGAGTTGGCGGAAGTGCCGGATGGTGGGGGAGGTGTCCGACCACGTGCGCGGATACGAGTACCAGGGCGGGGACGGCGACGTCGGGCGTTACGACACCGGGACGGCGACCCGGCTTGCCCGCCGCGCGGTGGAGGCGGCGGCACCGCACGAGCTGCCCCAGTTCCCGATGACGGCCGAGGCCTTCCACCGGTCGCCCGTGAAGTACCGGCTGTGGCCGGTCCACCGCGACGAGCCGCTGGGGATCGGCCTCGACGTGGTCGCCGCGCTCATCAGCACCGCGGCGCTCTCCGCCGCGGCCCAGGTCCTCAGCCACCTCGCGCAGCAGTCCACCGCGCAGGCGGTGGACACCACCCGGAGCCGGTTGTTACCGAGGCTGTTGCGCCGCCGCACCCGACGGGCCGTCGAACCGGCCGCCACGCCCGTGGAGGTGGAGCGGCTGACCGCCGAGCAGCTGACCCGGCTGCGCGAGGTGGCCAGGCAGGCGGCGCTCCGGTGGCGGGTGCCCGAGCCGCAGGCACAGGCGATCGCGGACGGGATCGTCGCGGAGCTCGCCACCCTGTCCCGGGAGGGGCCGGAGGCCGGCGAGCCGGGTGGGGAGGGGCCGGCCGGGGCCGTCCGGTGAGGCGGCGGACGCCGGGACCGGCGGCACCCGGTCGCCCGGGCCCGTTCACGCTTCCCTCCGGCACGTCGGTGCGCTTCGCGCTGCTGATCGCCGCGATGGCCACCGTGTCGGCCCTCATGGTGAACGGCACCTCGTCCGTCCTCCTGTCCTCGGTGCGGTGGGAGGAGATACAGGGGTACCAGGAATGCTCCGCCCGGGCGACGGAGGAGGCGGCCCGTGAACGCGGCTCCGCCACGGACATCCGCATCCCCACCGAGCTCGACCTGGGCGACTGCCAGGACCCGCGCGCCGACGCGAGCCCACTGGTCACCGCCGGGGTCTCGGCCGGCCTGCTCCTCGCCCTCCTCGGCGCCTACGTCGGCCTGCCCCGGCACCGGACCCGGCGGCGCGGCTACCGCCCGCTCACCGGCATGCCCGAGCTGTCCGCGTATCTGGCGGGCCTGCTCGGCGAGTCGGGCGTACGCGCGCGGGTCGTCTTCCTCGCCGAACCGCTGAACCCGGAGGTCCACGCGCTCGCCTTCGGACGCCTCGGACGGCGCCGGGTTGCCCTGAGCGGCGGGCTCGTCACCCTGTACTCCCTCGACCGGGCGGCGTTCCGGAGCATCGTCCTCCATGAACTGGCGCACATCCGCAACCGGGACCTGGACATCGCCTTCCTGACGTTGATCCTGTGGCGGGCGAGCATGCCGGTACTGGCGGTGCTGGCCGCCGTCGCGGCCCCGGCCTCCCTGCTCCTCGGGGGCGCGCTCGCGGGCACCGTCCTGGCGTTCGCCGCCCAGGTCCCGTTGCTCGCCGCACTGGTGACCCTGCTCAAGAACGCGGTGCTGCGCAGCCGGGAGCTGTACGCCGACGCGCGGGTGGCGGAGTGGGAGGGCTCGGCCGACGGCCTGCGCAGGCTGTTCGGCGACCCGCCCGCCCGGCAGCAGGGCGCGGGGGCCGAACGCCGTCTGCTGAGCGGGGGAGTCGGCCCCGGTCTGCTGAGCGTCCACCCGCCGCTCGCCCAGCGGGCGCGGGCGCTGACCGACCGCCGGGTCCTGTACGAGGTCGGCTTCTGGGACATGAGCGCGGTCGGTGCGGCGGGTGCCTTCGTCTACGACATGGTGAGCCTGGGGCCGATCGGCGGCGGCAGCCAGGCGGGACCGGTCACGGAGCTCGCCGCGACGGTCCTGTCCGGGATCCTGATGGTGGGCGCGGCGGGGACGGTGCTGTGGCAGGCGGTGGCGCACGCCCCGGGCTCCCTCACCCCGGCACGGGTCCGGCAGGCCGGGCTCGGTCTGGGCCTCGGCCTGGGGGTGTTCCGGCTGCTGTCCCCGTCGGGGGCCTTCAGCCTGGTGAGCGTGGGCGGCAAAGGGGCGTCGCTGGCCTTCCCGTACCTCGCCCTGACGGGTCTGTGCGGCTGGGCCCTCGTGCGGTGGCTGGTGCTCGTCGCGGGGGCCTGGGGGCCGGTCCTGGCCCGCGGCCGCCGTCCGCGACGGGTGCTGTGGACGGTTCTCGCGGTGGGCGCGGCCGGTGTGCTGCCGATGGTCGACTTCCTGCTGACGCTTCCGTTGATGACGCTGTACGCGGCGGTGTTCATCGCGCCGTCGCTGCCGGGCGCGGTGGTCCTCGTCGGCAGCGCGGGTTTCCTGGCGTTCGACCGGATCACGTCACTGGTGGTGCCGGTGATGCTCACGGCCGTGGTGGTACCGCTGGTCGGGCAGTACGTGTCGTGGCGTCCCGGTGCCCGGCACACCTTCACCGGATTCGGCCCGCCGGGGCCGCCACCGGGCTTCCTCGTCCGCTTCGGCATCCCGGTGGCACCGGCCTCCGCGGTGTCGGCGCTGCTGGTCGCGCTGACCGGCGTCCCCGCCCCCGAGCTGATGGCGATGGGGGTGCTGATCGCCGGCCAGGTCGCGGCGGCCCTCTGGGCGGGCGGGGGCCACGCACCGCTCCCGCTCGCCCGGGGCGCCCTGGCCGCGTTCGGCGCGGGCCTGCTCGGCATGGCGGCCTTCGGCATGCTGCTGAGTCTCCTGGGCTGCCTCGTCCAGGACTCCGAGCTCTGCGTCCCGCCCCCCGCCGCGGCCCACCTCGGTCTGGCCCTCGTGGTGGCCCCCCTGGGCACCCTGCTGGCCTGGCCCCTTCAGGCGCTCACCGTACGGGCCCGCCGGGCCCCGGCGCGGGGACGGCCGTAGGGCGCGGGCTCAGCCGCGGCGTCCGGTCGCCGCGAGGGCGTCCTTGACCTGCTGCGCCACGCGGGCCGCGTCCTCGGGGTTGTTCACCACGTCCGTGCGGTTCATGTCGATGACGAGGACCTCGCTGGCCGAGTAGTGCTTGTGCACCCAGTCGTCGTAGCCGGACCACAGCGTCCGGTAGTACTCGACGAGGCTCTCGTCCTGCTCGAAGTCGCGTCCCCGCAGCCCGATGCGGTGCAGCACCGTCTCGAAGTCCGCCTTGAGGTAGACCATGAGGTCGGGTGCCTTGCGGTACGGCAGGCCGTCGATCTCGCGCATCATCTCGTCGAGCAGCCCCTCGTACACCTGCATCTCGAGGGAGCTGATCCGGCCCAGGTCGTGATTGACCTTGGCGAAGTACCAGTCCTCGTAGATGGACCGGTCGAGCACGTTGTCGCCCTGCTTGTACGCCTCCTTGATCGCGGCGAACCGCGTCTGCAGGAAGTAGAGCTGGAGCAGGAAGGGGTAGCGGTTCGCCTGGATCTCCTCGGGGCTCGCCGAGTAGAAGAGCGGAAGGATCGGGTTGTCGTCCACGCTCTCGTAGAAGACTTCGCTGCCCAGCTCCTTGGCGAGGATTTCGGCCACACTCGTCTTGCCGATTCCGATCATGCCTCCGACGCAGATCACCGGCATACCTCACTTCTCCCTGGGGGCTCTTCTGTTCGTGGGCGGGGCGGGCTGGGCTGGGCTTCCCGCACCACTGAGACGCACGCCGGTGGTCACACGATTCCCGGGATCCTCGTGATCGACGTCATGGGGACCGCCGGGCCCGACATCCCGCGACAGGCCGCAGCCCCGCGGCCGCCCTGCATCTTAGATGACGATTTCGCCCCATGGCGGCCGGTGCGCCGCCGTACACCCCGAGGGCACGGGGCACCCGCCGTCCGAGGTACGGCTCTGCCGGCGCGTCCAGGGCGGGGCCCGGGGGCGGGACTTCACCGTCGAGGAGCGACGGCGCCTCGCGGAGCCGGTGCCGGTCGGGGACCGCGACGCGGCGGACGACCCGCGGGGGATCGACCCGGTCGGTGTCTTCTCGGGGCGCGGCCTCATGCGCGTCCGCACCTGCCCGGCCGACCCGTTCCGCCCGCACCGGCTCGGCTTCCAGTGGCCCGGCTTCCCCGCCCGTGATCCCCCGGGTGTCCTCGCCCCGCGGCTCCTACGCTGGGGTCCGTGACATCCGACAACAGGCCCCTGGCCGTCTTCGACCTCGACAACACGCTGGCCGCGACCGCGCACCGCCAGCACTTCCTGGAGCGCAGGCCCAAGGACTGGGAGGCCTTCTTCGCGGCGGCGCCCGACGATCCGCCGCTGGAGGAGGGCGTCGCTCTGTGCCGTGAGGCGGCCGGGGAGTGCGAGGTGGTCTACCTCACCGGGCGGCCCGAGCGCTGCCGCCGCTCGACCCTGGAGTGGCTGGCCGCGTACGGGCTCCCGGAGGGGCCCGTCCACATGCGGCGCAACCGTGACTTCCGGCCCGCCCGGGTGACCAAGGTGGAGATCCTGCGCCGCCTCGCCGCCGACCGCACGGTCAGGATGCTGGTCGACGACGACCTGGCGGTGTGCGACGCGGCGGAGGCGGCCGGCTTCCGTGTCGTACGGGCCCGCTGGGCGGAGCCCTCCGAGGTGCTGAGGGAGGCTCAGGAGACGGAGGGCCGCACCTGAGACCGGTCAGGACCGGGTCACTGCTCGTCCTCCAGGCGGAAGCCGACCTTCAGACCGACCTGGTAGTGCTCGATCGCGCCGTCGACGAGGTGGCCGCGTACCTGCGTCACCTCGAACCAGTCGAGGCCCCGCAGGGTCTGCGAGGCGCGCTCGATGCCGTTGCGGATGGCCTGGTCGACGCCCTCGGTGGAGGTGCCGACGATCTCGGTGACACGGTAGGTGTGATTCGACATGGGGGCCGAACTCCTCTCGGTGCGTTCCCTCCACGGTGCCCCAGGGCGCGGCGGCGCGCGACACGACGGGGCCGGACGAACCCGCGAGTAACCACCGACGGTGACGGAGCGGGTCGTCCGTCCGGGTGCGGAGCGGGATCGTCAAGGACTTGACCATCCCATTGGTCCAGACCAGAATCCAGGCCACATACCCGCGCGAACACCCCGTTCGGTCCCCCACGCCGGGTCAGTCCCCCTGCGCACGACCCCGTGCCGGACCTGAGCAGAAGGTGACCCACGTGAAGAACCGCCCTCTCGCCTGCCCCCTGGCCGCCGCCACCGCGCTCGCCCTCGCGGGCTGCGGGATGCTCCCGGGCGGCGACGGCGGGACGAAGACCGTGAACGTCTGGCTCATGCGGGACAGCGTCAGCGAGGACTTCCTCACGCGCTTCACCGAGGCGTACGAGCAGGAGCACGACGGGGTCGAGCTCGAGTTCACCATCCAGGAGTGGACCGGCATCGGCAAGAAGGTCACCGAGGCGATCCAGGGCTCCGGCGGCCCCGACGTCATCGAGGTCGGCAACACCCAGGTCGCCCAGTACGCCGACACCGACAAGCTGTTCGACCTCACCCTGGAGTCGGTCCGCGACCTCGGCAAGGAGGACTGGCTGCCCGGCCTCGCCGAGCCCGGCAGCATCGGCGGAGCCCAGTACGGCATCCCCTGGTACGCGGCCAACCGCATCGTCATCTACAACAAGGAGCTGTTCGCGGACGCCGGCATCGACAAGCCGCCGGCCACCCGCGCCGAGTGGCTCGACGACACCGAGAAGCTCAACAAGAACGGCTCCCAGGGCATCTACCTCGCCGGACAGGACTGGTACACCCTCTCCGGCTTCATCTGGGACGAGGGCGGCGAACTCGCCGTCGACAAGGGCGGCCAGTGGACCGGCGCGCTCGACAGCCCGGCCGCCCAGCGCGGCATGGCCTTCTACAAGAAGCTCCAGGCCCTCGGCTCCGGCCCGAAGAACGCCGACGAGCAGACCCCGCCGCAGGCCGACGTCTTCGCCGAGGGCGACGTCGCCCAGCTCATCGCCACCCCCAGCGCCGTCGCCGCCATCCTCAAGGCCAACCCGGACCTCAAGGACAAGCTCGGCTACTTCCCGATACCCGGCAAGAAGGCCGGCAAGCCCTGCGCCGTCTTCACCGGCGGCTCCGACCTCATCATCCCGGAGAACGCACCGCGGCGCGGCGCGGCCCTCGACGTCGTCAAGGCGCTCGCCGGCGAGAAGTGGCAGACCGAACTCGCCCGCGCCATGGGCTACGTGCCCAACAAGAAGGCCCTCGCCTCCGTCGTCGCCGGCCAGGAGGCCACCGCCGTCATGGCGCAGGGCGCCGCACGCGGCCGGGCCACCCCCAACTCCCCGCAGTGGGCGGACGTCGAGGCCGACAACCCCATCAAGCCGTACATGACGGCCGTCCTCCAGGGCGAGGACCCCGTGAAGGCCGCCGAGGAGGCCTCGGCCGCGATCACGGACACCCTCGCCGAATAGCATTCAGCGTTCGCACACCCGCGAGCCCCCGGACGGTCATGTCGAATCCAGTCGGCGACGGAAGAAGTAAGGGGCCGGGCCACCGCTCACGCGGCCCGGTCCCGCCCCTTCCCCTTCCGTCCGCCGGAGGCGCCCGCCATGTCCGCACCGACCCGCACGCTCGCCGTCCCCGCGCCGGCGCCCGCGCTCGCCGTTCCCGCGCAGCCCCAGGCCGTCCCCGCGCAGCCCCAGGCCCCGGCCGGGGAGCCCACGCCCCGGTACGTCGTCGGTCTCGCCCGGGACCAGGAGGACGTACGGGCCGCCCAGCGGCTGCGCCACCAGGTCTTCGCCGGTGAGATGGGCGCCCTGCTCGACGGCCCCGAACCCGGCCTCGACGGCGACGCCTTCGACGCGTACTGCGACCACCTCCTGGTCCGGGAGGAGGGCACCGGCGAGGTCGTCGGCACCTACCGGATCCTGCCGCCCGACCGGGCCGCCGTCGCCGGACGCCTCTACTCCGAGACCGAGTTCGACCTCGCCCGCCTCGCCCCCGTCCGGCACGACCTGGTGGAGGTCGGCCGCTCCTGCGTCCACCCCGCCCACCGCAACGGCGCCGTGATCGCCCTCATCTGGGCCGGCCTCGCCCGCTACATGACCCGCACCGGCCACAACTGGCTCGCCGGCTGCTGTTCGATCCCGCTCGCCGACGGCGGCACCCTCGCCGCCGCCACCTGGGACACCGTCAAGGCCAAGCACCTCGCCCCCGAGGAGTACTGGGTCGCCCCGCACAAGCTGTGGAGCCCCGACGGCGTGGCCCGCCCCGAGGGCCGCACCGAGCTCCCGCCGCTGCTCCGCGGCTATCTGCGGCTCGGCGCCTGGGTGTGCGGAGCCCCCGCGCACGACCCCGACTTCGGCACCGCCGACCTCTACGTCCTCCTCTCGATGCGCCGCACCAACCCGCGCTACCTCCGCCACTTCCTCTCGCTCGTCCCCGCGTCGTGACCGGGGCCACGGCCCTCTCGCCGTGGCTTCCCACGGCGCCCTGCACCCCGGGCCACTGCACCGCCCACCCTTCCGGCGGCCGTGACCACCCGACGGAACGGGCCGGTGCCGTCCTCGCCGTGGCCCGGCTGACCGCCGGGATCGGCGCCGTCCTCCTCGGCGTCCTGCTCGCCCCGGCCGCCGGGCTGCTCCCGGCGGCCGCCCGCCTCGCCCTCGCCCGGAGCTGGGTGCGGGCGGTGGTCCGCGCCTTCGGCGTGCGCGTGCGGTACGAGGGGACGGCCGCCGCGCTCGACGGCCCGCTGCTCGTCGTCGCCAACCACGTCTCCTGGCTGGACATCCCCCTCGTCGCGGCCGTGCTGCCCGGCCGGATGGTGGCCAAGGCGGAGGTCCGCCGCTGGCCCGTCCTCGGCACGCTCGCCGCCCTGGGCGGCACCCTCTTCATCGACCGCGACCGGCTCAGGGCCCTGCCCGGCACCGTGCGGGCGATGTCCGGGGTGCTCGCCGGCGGGGGCCGGGTGGTCGTCTTCCCGGAGGGCTCGACCTGGTGCGGGCGGGCCGGGGGGCGCTTCCGCCCGGCCGCTTTCCAGGCCGCCCTGGACGCCGGGTGCGCCGTGCTGCCGGTACGGATCGACTACCGGCCCACCGGGGCCGCCGCGTACGTCGGGGACGATCCGCTCGGAGCGTCCTTGTGGCGGGTCGTCAGCGCGCGGCGGATGGTCGCCGATATTCGAATACTGGATCCGATATCCAGTATTCGGTATTCAGACCGCCGGGCCCTGGCCGCCGCGGCCCAGCAGGCCGTCTCCCGGCAGGGCGTTTCTCAGCAGGGTCTCCCTCAGCAGGGTGTCCCTCAGCAGGGCGTCCCTCAGCGAGCCGTCGCCAAGGACAGTGCGAACCTGCCCTCGCCGTCCGTCCACCAGCGGGACAGTTCCAGGTCCGCCGCCTCCAGCTCCTTCCGTACCCCCGCCTGACGGAACTTCGCCGACACCTCCGTCCGCATCTCCTCGCCCGCCGCGAACGGCACCACGAGATCCAGCTCCGGGATCTTCACGGTCAGCGCGCGGCGGGCGCGCAGCCGCATCTCGATCCACTCCCGCTCGGCGTCCCAGACGGCCACGTGGTCGAAGGCGGCCGGATCGGCGTCCGCGCCCAGCTCGCGGTCGATCACGGACAGCACGTTCTTGTTGAACTCGGCCGTCACCCCGGCCGCGTCGTCGTAGGCGGCCACGAGCGTCGCCTCGTCCTTCACCAGGTCCGTGCCGAGCAGCAGCGCGTCGCCCGGCGTGAGCATCGCGCGGACCGAACGCAGGAAGGTCCGCCGCTCGACGGGGAGCAGATTGCCGATCGTGCCCCCGAGGAAGGCCACCAGGCGCGGCCCCGGCGTCCCCGGCAGCGCGAGCCCGCGCGTGAAGTCGGCGACGAGCGCGTGCACCCACAGGTCCGGACGGTCCGCGAGCAGCGACTCGGCCGCCCCGACCAGCGCGGACTCGCTCACGTCCACCGGCACGTACGCGTCCAGGTCCGGCAGCAGCGCGTCGATCAGGAACCGGGTCTTCTCGGAGGAGCCGGAACCCAGCTCCACCAGCGTCCGGGCCCCGGTCGCGGCGGCGATCTCCGGCGCCCGCGCGGCCAGGATCTCCCGCTCCGCGCGCGTGGGGTAGTACTCGGGCAGCCGGGTGATCTCCTCGAAGAGCTCGCTGCCCCGGGCGTCGTAGAACCACTTGGGCGGCAGCTCCTTGGGGGAGCGGGTCAGACCGTGGAGGACGTCGGCGCGGAGATCGGCGCCGGCGGCGTCCGCGGCGAGGGTACGGGTCAGCTGGAACGGGCTCACGCGGACGGCTCCTTGAGCGGGGTGAGGGTGACGTCGGCGCGGTCGGCGGTGACGAGCGTGTGCTCGGGCACCTCCCGCCAGCGCGGATCGTCGTCGTACGGTTCGGAGGCCACGGCCACCCGGCCGGGGCCCGGCAGGTACCAGAGGCTGTTCCGCCAGGCGGTCGCGGCGATCAGGTCGCCGTCGGTGAGCAGCAGGTTCAGCCGGGAACCGGGGGCCGCGGCCGCGACCTCCCGGACGGTGTCGGCGAGCGCCGCCCCCGGCGCGTCCCCCGCCCGCAGCCGGTGCAGCACGAGCGCCCAGAGCAGCGCCGAGTCGCTGCGCGCCTCCAGACGCAGCAGCTCCCCGGCCGGCAACGCCCCGGCGAGCGCGGTGAGGGAGTCAGGCCAGCCCTCGACCGCGCCGTTGTGGCTGAACAGCCAGGGCCCGGCGGTGAACGGCGCCGCCGCGGCCTCCCCGTCGGCGCCGGGGAACGTGGCCCCCCGGACCGCTCCGAGGAACGCCCCGGCGCGCACCACCCGGGCGAGGTCGGCGAAGGACAGGTCGCCCCAGATCGGGCCGGCCCGCCGGTAGCGCGCCGGCACCGGATCCCCCTCGGCGTACCAGCCCACGCCGAAGCCGTCGGCGTTCACCACGCCGCTGTCCTGTGTACGGGGCTCCCAGGACTGGCGAAGGAGGGCGTGCGGCGGCCGGACAAGCAGCTCTCCCAGCGCCACCGGCCCGCCCACGTACGCGAGATGACGGCACATCAGTCGAGCTCCGCACTGCGCGCCGTCCGGAAGCCGGAGAAGATCTGGCGCCGCACCGGCAGGTCCCAGTTGCGGAAGGTTCCCCGGCAGGCGACCGGGTCCACCGCGAACGAACCGCCCCGCAGCACCTTGTACTCCGGACCGAAGAACACCTCCGAGTACTCCTTGTACGGGAAGGCCGTGAACCCCGGGTACGGCAGGAAGTCGCTGGCCGTCCACTCCCACACGTCACCGATCAGCTGCCGTACGCCGAGGGGCGAGGCGCCCGCCGGATAGCTGCCGGCCGCCGCGGGCCGCAGGTGCCGCTGCCCGAGGTTCGCGTGCTCCGGACCCGGATCGGCGTCGCCCCACGGGTAGCGGCGGGAGCGCCCGGTGGCCGGGTCGTGCCGGGCGGCCTTCTCCCACTCCGCCTCGGTCGGGAGCCGTCGTCCCGCCCAGCGGGCGTAGGCATCCGCCTCGTACCAGCTGACGTGCAGGACCGGCTCCTCCTCGGGCACCGGCTCCGTCACCCCGAACCGGCGGCGCAGCCACTGCCCGCCGTCCCGGCGCCAGAACAGCGGGGCCCCGATGTCGTGCTCCCGGATCTGCGCCCAGCCCTCCGGCCGCCACCAACGCCGGTCCGTGTAGCCGCCGTCGGCCATGAAGGCGAGGTAGGCGCCGTTCGTGACGGGGACGGTGTCGATGTGGAAGGCGGGGACGACACGGTGGTGCGCCGGCCGTTCGTTGTCCAGGGCCCACGGCTCGTCCGAGGTCCCCATGGTGAACGGGCCGCCGGGGACGAGGACTTCGGCGGGCAGCGGACCCGACCGCAGGACCGGCGGCGGGGGAGCGGTCAGGGCGGCCGGCCCCGTCCGCAGCTGATGGGTGATCAGCATCGTCTCGTCGTGCTGCTGTTCGTGCTGGGCGATCATCCCGAAGGCGAAGCCCGCGTCGAGCAGCGGCCGCCCCTCCAGCGGGGTGCTCTCCAGGACGTCGAGCACCCGGGTCCGTACGTCGCCGGCATAGGCCCGTGCCTCGCCCGGCGAGAGCAGCGGCAGCGACGGGCGGGCGGCGCGCGGGTGCTGGAAGGCGTCGTACAGGGAGTCGATCTCGGGCCGCAGCGCCTCGCGCCCCGCGACGGCCCGCCACAGCCACTGCTCCTCCTGGTTGCCGACGTGCGCCAGGTCCCAGACCAGCGGGGACATCAACGGCGAGTGCTGCGCGGTGAGTTCACCGTCCTCCACGCAGGAGGTGAGGAGCGCGGTGCGGTCCCGCGCGGTGGTGAGGGCGTCGAGGGCCCGCCGCCGCATGGACTCCTGATCGTCGGGGACCCCGCTCATGACGTCACCACCTGGAGGTTGTCGGCCGGGCAGCTCCCGGGGATCACGTACCGTTCCTGGAAGGCGGCGACCGCCCGCCGCACCTCCTCGCTCGCCCCGATCCGGGGCAGCGCGTCGAGCGCGGCGGAGAACACCGCCCGGGCCGCGGCGTGCAGCTCGGGATCGGCCAGACCGTCACGGGCCGCCGCCCGCCACAGCGGATTGCGCGGGGCGGGACCGGAGCCCGCCTGCTCCGCGAGCGGCTTCACCGCCCGGTACACGGTCTCCGCCGCCTCCGGGTCGTCGAACACCGCCGTCGTCACCGCCACCGGCACCATCCAGCCGTCCGGGCCCGGCTGCGCGTCCACCATCCGCAGCTCCAGATGACCGCGCGGCCGCACCGGCGGGAACAGGGTCGTCATGTGATAGCGCAGGTCGTCGGCGTCGGCCGGACGGGGGAGACCCGTGCGCAGCCACTCCCGGAACGTCAGCCCCTCCGGCACCGCCCACGGACCCTCCTCGGCCCGTACGCACATCACCGGGGTGTCCAGGACGTGCGCCGCCCACTCCGCGCGCGGCTCCCCGTCCGGCGACGGCGCGAGCGCCCGCCGCGGGTCCAGGTCCGTCCACAGCGCCTGCCGGGTCGAGCGCCACCCCGTCCGGCGCCCGCCGTGCACGGGGGAGTTGGCGAAAGCGGCCACGAGGACCGCGCCGAGCAGATGGGCCAGCTGCCAGCGCCGGTGGTAACCGAGCGGACCCGGCTCCTCGAAGCCGGCGTCGAGGCAGATCTGCACCGACGCCGAGTCGCACATCATCGCCCGCCCGGCGGGCCCGGTCCGGTCGAGCGCGGTCTCCATCGCGTCGTACCGCGGCTCGTGGAGCACCCGGCCGCGCGGCGCGTGCCAGGGGTCCACCCCGTATCCGCTGAGGGTCAGGCCGAGCGGTCCGAGCGCCCCCCGCACCGCGTCCAGATCGGCGGCGAGCGAGTCCAGGCACTCCATGAGGGAGCCGGCCGGGCGCGAGCTGAGCTCCAGCTGCCCGCCGGGTTCGAACGTGAGGGCCGACACCAGAGGCAGGGCCCGTACGGTGTCCAGCGCGGCCGCGAGCCTCGGCGGCCGCACCGGAAGACGGGGGTCGCGCAGCTCGTGCACGAGCCACTCCAGCTCCACCCCCACCGTGCGGGGCGGACCCGTCTTGAAGCAGATACATCGCAGCAGGTCCTCCGCCTCCGCCTCGGTGAGAGGGGGGCCGCCACGCGGTATGCCGCTGGGCGACATCCGTGCACCTCCTGGTCCTCGGGTGAACCGCTGCTTCCACCTAAAGCCACCACGGGGCGGCGTGCAAGAGCGCCTCGGACGGCACGCGTGCGCCCCCTGTGCCCCCGCTTGTCCTGATTCCCCCGCAGCCCCGGAAAACCCGTTGTTCCCACACGTACGAAACGATCATGCTGAAAGGCATGAGTGCACGACTGCGCGAGATCGCGCGGCGGACCGAGGAGATCGTCGCGGCGGGCCACTACCGAGCCCCCGACGGCCGCACGGTCGTCCTGACCGAAGACCTGGCCGCGGCCCTGGCCGGAACCCGTCTCCACGGCCCCGAACCCGTCCCGGTCACCCCGGACACCGACCGCACGCCCACCCTCACCGTCACCCCCGAGAGCAGCCTCGCGGCGGCCCGCCGGATGACCACGGCCGACCCCGCCCGCCCGGTCGCCGTCCTGAACTTCGCCTCGGCCCGCAATCCGGGCGGCGGCTATCTGAACGGCGCCCAGGCCCAGGAGGAGGCGCTCTGCCGGTCCTCCGCCCTCCACGCCACCCTGCTGCGCGCCCCCGAGTACTACGCCCACCACCGGGCCGAGCGGGACGCCTTCTACACCGACCGGGTCATCCACTCGCCCCGGGTCCCTGTCTTCCGCGACGACCGCGGCGACCTGCTCGCCGCCCCCTTCACGGTCGGCTTCCTCACCTCGCCCGCCCCCAACGCGGGCGTCGTCCGCCGGCAGACCCCCGAACTCGCCGACCGCGTCCCGGCCGCCCTCGCCTCCCGCGCCGAACGCGTCCTGGAGACCGCAGCCGCGGCCGGATACCGCCGACTCGTCCTCGGCGCCTGGGGCTGCGGAGTCTTCCAGAACGACCCGGCCCAGGTCGCGGCGACCTTCAAGGCCCTCCTCACCGGCGACGGCCGCTTCGCCGGCCACTTCGAGGAGATCGTCTTCGCCGTCCTGGACCGCTCCACCGGCACCCCGACCCTCGCCGCCTTCCGGCGGGTGCTCGGTGACCCGCTCTGACATGCGGGTCTTCCACCCCCGTGCCAGGCTGAGGGCATACGGACCACCGTCCGACACCCGTCACGGGAGGCACGATCGTGGGCAAGAAACAGACCCGGACGAACCGGGGAGCCCGTACCGGCGGCCATGAACACCGCACCGAAGCGGCCGCGAAGGAGAAGAGCGCGCCGACCCCCACGAGAGACGTGGCACCGACGTCCCTCGTCGAGCACGCGTCCCACCGCAAGGAACGCAAGTTCGGCCACAACTAGGCCGAGCGGATCGCACGGAAGGGCCCGGTGCCGTGACGGCACCGGGCCCTTCGTACTCGTACGCGGTTACTGACCGTCGCCCACCGGGATCTCCACGCTCTCCTCGGCCCGCGGCGCCGGCAGAACCGTCCCGCTCAGCTTCTCCTGCGCCGCCGGGCTCATCGTGGCCAGGAGCTGCCGGGCCAGGCCCAGACCCGTCCCGCCCATGGTCAGCGCCTTCGCGAAGACGTCCGCCATGCCGTCGGCGCCGTTGAGCAGCACCATCTGGTCGACGTTCCCGAAGGCGGAGGCGCCCGCGGAGACGATCTCCGGCCACTTCTCGGCCAGCTGCTGGGCGACCACGGCCTCCTGGTTCTCCGCGAGCGCCGCCGCCCGCGCCTTGATCGCCTCGGCCTCCGCCAGGCCCTTCGCGCGCGTGGCCTCGGCGACCGCGAGGCCCTTGGCGTGCTGCGCCGCCGCCTCGGCCTCACCGGTGAGCCGGGTCGCCGTCGCCTTGGCCGCGCTCGCGAGCTCCGTCTCCTTCGCCTCGGCCTCGGCGGCCGAGATCCGGGCGTCGCGCTCGGCCGCCGCCAGCGTCCGGGTCTCGTACGCCATGGCGTCGGCCGGCTTGCGGACCTCCGCCTGGAGCTGCTGCTCCTTGCGGAGGCCCTCCAGCTCGGCGACCCGGGTCTCCTGGACGACGACCTCCTGGCGCGAGGCCGCGTCGGCGAGCGGGCCGGCCTGCCGGGCCCGGGCGGAGGCCTGGTCCCGCTCGGCCTGGTAGCCCGCCTGGAGGATCTCGCTGTCGCGGGTCGCCTCCGACATGCGCGCCGCGGCCTGCTGCTCGGCCTCGGTCGCCCGCCGGTTCGCCTCCGCCTGCGCGATCCGCGCGTCCCGCTGGACGGCGGCCGCGTGCGGGGCGGCCAGGTTCTTGATGTACCCGGTGGGGTCCTCGATCTCGTGGATCTGCAGCGAGTCGACGATCAGGCCGAGCTTCTCCATCTCCGTGCCACAGGCCGAACGGGCCTGCCCGGTCAGCTTCTCCCGGTCACGGATCATGTCCTCTACCGTCAACCCGCCGACGATGGCGCGGAGATGACCGGCGAAGACGATGTGCACCCGCTCGCTCATCAGCTTCTGCTGGTCCAGGAAGCGGCGGGCCGCGTTGGCGATCGACACGAAGTCGTCACCGACCTTGAAGATCACCACACCGCGGACCTTCAGCGGAATGCCCTGGTGCGTCACGCACTCCACCGAAAGCTGCGTCTCGTTGAGGTCCAGCGACAGCTTCCGCACCGCCTGGACGCCGGGGAGCACGAGGGTCCCGCGACCGGTGACGATGCGGAACCCCATGCCGTCGCCGAGGCCCTCCATCTTGTGGTTGGAGCCGGAGATGATGAGCGCCTCGTTGGGTTCCGCGACGCGCCACATCAGTTTGAACACACCGATCAGAACGACGAGCGCGCCGACGACGACGCCCGCCAGAATGCCGATGCCCATTGGACTAGGTCCCCCTTCACCGGAGCCGAGCGGATCCGGTGAAGGGAGTGTGCGCCCGTGACGGGCGCACACTCAACGGTTCGGTCAACTGTCGTACGCGGCTGTGACATAGACGGTGCGCGGAGGGAGATGTTCCATGACCATCACGACCGTCCCGACCTCGATCCGCTCCTTCGGCGAGGCGGGATACGCGAGGAAGTGCTCGGCGCCGCCGCGGATCCGGACGATCACCTCGCCGACGAGGCCGGGGCCGACGGTGCCGGTCACACGGCCGAGCAGTCCCACCATCGCACTGTCCATCGACGCTTCGTCCATGCCTGAACGGTACGTCAGATCCAGCCGTCCAGGGCGGACATGAACCCGTCGAAGTCGTCCCGGTGGATCGTGTGCCCCGCCCCCTTCACCGTACGGAGCTCGAATCCGCGGTCCGCCAGCATCCGGGCGTCCTCCGGCCGCACCAGCGTGCTCGGATCGGCGAGGGTCACGAGCGAGGGCACCACGGGCCGGAGCGGCCACAGGTCGGCTCCCACGAAGGGCGTGAGGCCGTGGGCGCTCCGCTCGTCCCAGTCCCGTACCGACGCCATCTCGACGTCGACGTCCTCGTCCGGCCAGTGCGGGTTGAACCCCCTGATCTGTTCCCGGGTCATCCCCTTGCCCCGGACGAAGAGCTCGGCCCGGTAGCCGCAGGGGCCGGCCGCCAGGTGCCAGGCCGGGTCGGAGTACACCGCGCGGGCCGGCGCCAGGCGCTCCACCGCCTGCGCGAGGACGAGCCCGCCGAGCGAGTGCCCGATCGCCAGCTCCGCGCCGGCGGGCAGGGATGCGACGAGGTCGTCGGCATGGTCCTCCGGGCGGTACGCCTCCGGGCCCGCGGCCCGCTCGCTCGCCCCGTGCCCCCGCAGGTCCACGGCGATCACCCGGTAGCCGCGCTCCGCGAGCGCCGGTCCGACCCGGCGCCAGGTGCGGTGGTCGGCCATGATGCCGTGGACGAGCAGGGCGGTCCGGTCGCCGGATCCCCACGTGGTGGTGTGCAGGCGCACGGTGCCGCCTTTCCTGCGGTACTGGGCGGGCGCCGACGGGGGCCGGCGCCCGCCGTGGACGGTGCTCGGCGGGCGCCGACACGGGCCGGCGCCCGCCATGGACGGGCTGCGGCCTGCGCCGACACGGGTCGGTGCACGCCGCGGAGGGGCCGCGGCAGGCGCCTACCGGGGTCAGCCGGGGTCAGCGCACGCTGCGGATGGGGCGCACGGCCAGCGCGCCGAGTACCGACAGTACGGCCGCGACCAGGAAGAGCGCCGTGTATCCGCCACTCACCGACACGACGAGCGAGGCCACGAAGGGGGCGACGATCTGCGGTCCCGCGTTGGCGACGTTGAGGACGCCCATGTCCCGGGCCGCGTCCTCGGCCTTGGGCAGCACCATGGTCACCAGGGCGGTGTCGACGGCCATGTAGCAGCCGAAGCCGAGGCCGTTGACGACGGAGAAGGCCAGCATCGCGGTCCAGCTCGCCGAGACGGCCGGGATGAGCAGCGCGACGGCGGCCAGCACGGCGGAGGCGCCGACGAAGAGCTTGCGGCGGTCGAAGCGGTCCGAGAGCCAGCCGCCGAGCACGGTGGAGACCACCATGGCGACCGAGTTGACCGGCATGAGGATCGCCACGGCCTCCTCGGCGCTGAGGCCGGCGGGCAGGTCGGTGTGGTCCTTGAGGATGTACAGCTGGAAGCCGCTCACCGCGAAGTAGCCGAGGATGAGCAGGGCGCGGCCGATGAAGGCCCAGCGGAAGTCGTGGTTCTTCAGGGCGCTGCCGAAGGCCGCGATCTGCTGCTTGACCGGCAGCGGCGCCTTCGGGGGCATGCGCTCCTCACGGGCGCAGGTGGTGAACAGGACGGCGGTGGCGGCGACGATCGCGCCGAAGACGAGGTAGCCGGTGCGGTAGTGCTCGGAGAAGGCCGCGCCGACGAGGGCGCCGATCGTGGAGCCGATGGGGAGGCCGAGACCGACGGCGGCCGAGGCCTTGCCGCGCGCGGCGAGCGGGACCCGGTCGGGGACCACGGAGGTGAGGGCCGCCTGGTAGATGTTCATGACGGCCTGCCCCAGACACCAGGCGATGGTGACCAGCAGGATCGTGTGGACGCTGCCGAGGAGCAGCATCACGGGGAGGGCGAGCAGCCCGCCGGCGAGGATCCACGGGTTGCGGCGGCCCGAGCGGTCCGAGAGGGCGCCCGCGACCGGGTTGAAGACGGTGGCGAAGATCGCGGATATGCCGGAGACGAGGCCGAAGTTCGCCACCTTGCCGGCGGGGTCGATGTCCTCGATCTGGAGCGCGAGGAGCATGCCGGGGACGCCGATGTACAGCGCGTACATCGCGGTGTTGCCGGCGAGCAGCAGGGGCAGCAGGCCGCGCGTCGGCCGGGGGGCCGTGGGGGAGTCGGCGGTGCCGGTGGCGGGGGAGGAAAGGGCCACTTTGCCCTCCTGGAGGAGATCGCCCGATGCGGGGGCGAGAAGCGGATGGAACGGGGGAGGTGACACGTGTCAGTGGCACGTGTGAGCATTGTGTAGCACTCAGATCCGGCCATCCGCCAGACCCTGCGCCGGATCCTTCTGGAAAGATGCCGGATCGATGAGCCAGCCAACCGAACAGTCCCCCGAGCGCCCCTCCGGGCGCGCGGTCCCGACCAGCGCCGATGTCGCCCGGCTCGCGGGCGTCTCCCGGGCCACCGTCTCGTACGTCCTGAACAACACCTCGGCCGTCCGCATCAGCGAGCCCACCCGGCAGCGGGTGCGCGAGGCGGCCGAGGAGCTGGGCTACGTGCCGCACGCCGCGGCCCGCAGCCTGCGCGCGGGCCACAGCCGCATGGTGCTGCTCCCGACCCCCCACGTCCCCGTCGGGCCGCTGTACAGCCAGTTCTTCAACGACTTCCAGTGGGCCCTGCGCCGCCTCGACTACACGGTCGTGCAGTACGGCAGCGTCGGCCTCCAGGCCGAGGAGGCCGCCCGCGCCTGGGCCGAGCTGCGGCCGGTGGCCGTGGTCTCCCTCGGCGAGGTCGAGCTGACCGGGCAGGGCGTCGAGATCCTCAAGCGGTCCGGAGCCCGGGCCGTGATCACTCTCGGCACCCAGCGCGTGGAGGGCACCCACGCCTTCGTCATGGACCAGGGCCGGGTCGGCGAGGTCGCCACCGAGCACCTCCTGGAGACCGGCCGGCGCCGGATCGGCGTCATCGTCCCCGAGGAGCCGGGCCTCGCCATGTTCTCCGGACCCCGGCTCGACGGCGCGCGCCGCGCGGCCGAGGCCGCCGGCGCCACCGTCGTACCCCTGCCGCTGCGGTACGAGGAGGAGTCGGCCGACGCGCTCGCCGCGCGGTGGCGCGAGCTCGGGCTCGACGGCGTCTTCGCGTACAACGACGAGTACGCGATGCTTCTGATGCGGTCGCTCCAGGACGCCGGGATCTCCGTGCCCGAGGAGACCGCCGTCATCGGCGCCGACGACCTGCTCCTCGGCCGGCTCCTTCGCCCCCGGCTCTCCACCGTACGGATCGACATGGTGGTCGGCCGCGAGCTGGCGGAGCTGGTCGACCGCGCCGTACGGGAACCGGACGCCCCGCCGGTCTCCCGCGACCTGCTCGACTCGCGGGTCGTCCGGCGGGAATCGAGCTGACGGCCCCGCCGGACTCCCACCGGGCGGCCCGCCGGGGCCGGTGGCACCTCGGCGTCGCCCGGCGGGAGTCCGGTGGCACCTCGGCGTCGCCGGGCGGGAGTCCGGCGGGAGCGCGGTAGCGTCCCGGTGCCGCCCGGCAGGAGCCCGGTGGCACCCCGGTGTCGCCCGGCGGGAGCCCGGCCGAGCGCTTAGCTTCGGTGCATGAGCACAGTTCCGAAGCGGTTCGAGATCCTGCTGGTGCCCGAGCACGTCGAGGACCGCGGCGGCGCCGCCGTCGCGGACAGCGCCGTCCGCTCGGCCGTCGTCGAGGCCACCGGGCGGCACGGCGAGACGGGCTACCCGATCTACGAGGGGCACGGCATCCGAGCCGACATCGACCCCGAGACGCTCACCGTCGAGGCGCTGCTCGTCGACGGCCGCGAGCTGGACTACGGCCTCACGGCCCTGGTCCGCCCCGCCGCTGCCCGCTGACCCTCCCGCCCCCTCTCCGGTGTCCCGAAGCGGCCCGTTGACACGGCGGGCCGTCCGGCAGAGACTCTGCGCGCCCGATCGGGCGAAGATTGATTCACCAGGCGAACAGAGTCGTTCCGCAGGTCACGTGGGAGAGAACCGATGAGCATCCGCGACGTCTACATCGTCGACGCCGTCCGCACCCCGATCGGGAAGTTCGGCGGCGCCCTCGCCGGCGTGCGTCCCGACGACCTCGCGGCTCACGTGGTCCGCGCGCTCGTCGACCGCTCGCCCGCGCTCGACCCCGCGCGCGTGGACGACGTCTACTTCGGCGACGCCAACGGCGCGGGCGAGGACAACCGCGACGTCGCGCGGATGGCCGTCCTCCTCGCGGGCCTGCCCGTCACCGTCCCGGGCGTCACCGTCAACCGCCTCTGCGGCTCCGGCCTCGAAGCCGTCATCCAGGCCGCCCGCGCCATCGCCCTCGGCGACGCCTCCGTGGCGATCGCGGGCGGCGTCGAGTCGATGTCCCGCGCCCCCTGGGTCCTGCAGAAGCCCGAGCGGGCCTTCCCCGCCGGCCACCAGCAGCTCCACTCCACGACCCTCGGCTGGCGCATGACCAACCCGAAGATGCCCGCCGAGTGGACCGTCTCGCTCGGCGAGGGCGCGGAGCTCGTCGCCGACAAGCACGGCATCACCCGCGAGCAGCAGGACGCCTTCGCGCTCGCCAGCCACCGCAAGGCGGCCGAGGCCTGGGCGAAGGGGCTCTACGACGACGAGGTCGTCCCGTACCCCGGCGTGGACCTCGCCCGCGACGAGTGCATCCGCGACTCCACGTCCATGGAGGCCCTCGCCAAGCTCAAGCCGGCCTTCCGCCCCGAGGGCGGCACCGTCACCCCGGGCAACTCCTCGCCGCTCAACGACGGCGCCGCCGCCCTGCTCCTCGTCGACGAGGACGGGCTGCGCGAGACCGGCCGCGAGCCCCTCGCACGGATCCGCACCTCCGCGGTCACCGGGATCGAGCCCCAGCTCTTCGGCCTCGGCCCGGTCGCGGCGGTCCGCCGGGCCCTGGAGAAGGCCGGGCGCTCCTTCGCCGACCTGAGGACCTTCGAGCTCAACGAGGCCTTCGCGGCCCAGTCGCTCGGCTGCCTCGCGGAATGGCCGGAACTGGACCCCGACATCGTGAATCCTCGCGGCGGAGCGGTCGCGATCGGCCACCCGCTCGGCGCGTCCGGCGCCCGACTGGCCGGCTCGGTGGCGCACCAGCTCGCCGCCGCCGGCTCCGGCACGGGCCTCGCCGCCCTCTGCATCGGCGTCGGCCAGGGCCTGGCGCTGGTCCTGGAGCGCTGACGGCCCGCAAGTCCGCGACAGCACGCGAGAGGGGTACGGGAGAGCCTCCCGTACCCCTCTCGCCGTGGGTCACTTCGCCTGCGCGTCCTCGATCGACTTGCGGACCTCGTCCATGTCCAGCTTGCGCGCCTGCCCGATGACGTCCTCCAGGGCGTTCTCCGGCAGCGCGCCCGGCTGCGCGAACACGGCCACGTTGTCGCGGACGATCATCAGGGTCGGGATCGAGCGGATCTCGAACGCCGCGGCCAGCTCCTGCTGCGCCTCGGTGTCCACCTTGGCGAAGACGAGATCCTGGTGCCGCTCGGACGCCGCCTCGAAGACCGGGCCGAACTGACGGCAGGGACCGCACCACGAAGCCCAGAAATCGATGAGCACGAACTCGTTCCCGCTCACGATCTCGTCGAAGTTGTCCTTGGTGAGCTCTACGGTGCTCATGCTGCCTACCTTTCGGGTCTCCTGGCGTGGTCCTCACGGTCCCCCGGGGACTCGCCCGGCACAACGGCGTATCGAGCCGCGCTATTCCGCACCGCTGCCACCAGACTGGGAGCCATGACACGAACGGTGGAAGACGAGCACACCTACGACGTCGTGGTGATCGGCGCGGGCCCGGTCGGCGAGAACGTCGTCGACCGGGTGCGGGCGGGCGGCCTGACCGCGGCGATCGTCGAGAGCGAGCTGATCGGCGGCGAGTGCTCGTACTGGGCGTGCATGCCCAGCAAGGCGCTGCTCCGTCCCGCGATCGCCCGCTCGGACGCCCGGAAGGTCGCGGGTCTGCGCGAGTCGGTCTACGGCCCGCTGGACGCGATGGAGGTCTTCGCCCACCGGGACAAGGTCGTCGGCCACTGGAAGGACGGGGGCCAGGTCGACTGGCTGGACTCGATCGACGTACGGGTCTTCCGCGGCCACGGCCGCCTCCACGGGCCGCGCAAGGTCGAGGTCACCAGTCCCGAGGGCGAGCGCCATGTGCTGACCGCCCGGCACGCGGTCGCCGTCTGCACCGGCACCCGCGCCCTCCTCCCCGAACTGCCGGGGCTGCCCGCGGCGCATCCCTGGACCAGCCGTGAGGCGACCAGCTCCGACCGGGTGCCCGAGCGGCTCGTCGTGGTCGGCGGGGGAGTGGTGGGCGTGGAGATGGCCACCGCGTACCAGGCCCTCGGGGCGAAGGTGACCCTGCTGGTACGGGGCGGGGGGCTGCTGCCGCGCATGGAGCCGTTCCTCGGCGAGCACGTGGCCGCCGCGCTCACCGCGCGCGGCGCTGACGTCCGTACCGACACGGCGGTGAGCGCGGTGGTGCGCGACGGGGGCACCGGCCCGGTCACCGTGCTCCTGGAGGGCGGCGACCACGTCGAGGGCGACGAGGTGCTGTTCGCGACCGGCCGCAAGCCGCGCACCGAGGACATCGGCCTGGAGACGGTCGGTCTGGCCCCGGGCTCCTGGCTCGACGTCGACGACAGCCTCCGGGTCACCGGAAGCGACTGGCTCTACGCCGTCGGCGACGTCAACCACCGCGCGCTCATGACCCACCAGGGCAAGTACCAGGCCCGGATCGCGGGCGCCGCGATCGCCGCCCGCGCGCAGGGCGGCGACTCCGCCCTGGACACCGGGCGGTGGGGCGCGCACGCGGCCACCGCCGACCACGCGGCCGTGACGCAGGTCGTGTTCAGCGACCCCGAGGCGGCCGCCGTCGGACTCACCCTCGCCGAGGCGGAGCGCGCCGGGTACCGGGTCCGGGCCGTGGACCTCGACATGCGGTCCGTCGCCGGGGCCGGCCTCTACGCCCAGGGGTACCGAGGGCACGCCCGGATGGTCGTCGACCTCGACCGGGAGGTGGTGCTCGGCGCCGCCTTCGTCGGGCCCGGCATCGGGGAGCTCCTCCACTCGGCGACGGTCGCCGTCACGGGCGAGGTGCCGATCGCCCGCCTGTGGCACGCCGTCCCCGCGTATCCGACGCTGAGCGAGGCGTGGCTGCGGCTGTTGGAGGCCTACCGGGGCTGACGTCCAGTCATTCCCTTTCGTTTTCCTCGGCGTTGAGGGGGATCAGGGCGCGCGCCGCCGAGCGCGCGGCCTCCAGGGCGGGCCGGGGATCCCGGCCCGGCTCCTGGCCGAGGACCACCCGGGTGCTCAACCCGTCGAGCAGGGCCAGGAGTTCGGAGGCGCGCGCGCCGGCGTCCAGCGGGGCGAAGCGCCGGCGTGCCGCGCCCGCCGTGAGCAGGGTCTCCAGGTCCTCCTGCCAGCCCGTGTCCAGTTCGGCCTGGGCCTCGCGGAGCGCGGCGTTGCCGGGGGTGCGGGCCCAGAGCTCGATCCACAGGGTCCAGCGCGGATCGCGCGGGCCGCGCGGGAGGTAGAGCTCGAGGAAGAGGTCGAGCTTGCGCTCGGCCGTGATCCGCCGGGCGAGCAGGGCGCGCCGCTCCTCGGCGAGCGCGGCCTCGCTCCACCGGAGGGCGGCGAGCAGCAGCAGGTCCTTGCTGCCGAAGTAGTACAGGATGTGGCCGCCGCTGGTGCCGAGCCGCTCGGCGAGGGCCGACATGGTGAGGGAGGCGAGGCCGTCCTCGGCGATCGCCGCCATGGCCTCCTCCAGCATCCGTTCCTGGGTGATGTTGCCGTCCCGCCGTCGTGCCGCGCCTGCCACCGCCGCCGTCCCGTTCCGTTCGTCTCTGTCCGTCGCGTCTCCGCTGTCTGCGAGATCGACCTTAACCGCAACCTCCGAGGGTCTTGACGTGGCCTGAACCCGTCGCACATCTTGAATGCCGTTCTAAAAGTTAGAACGGCATTCAAGACGGCGTGCAGGCGTCGTCCACGACAGGAGTGCGGTGTGCTCGAACACGAGACGGCGCCCGTGACCACGGGCCGGACAGCGACCGACGAGGTCTTCCAGGTCGAGGAACACGGAATCGACCCCATCCCCGACGCCGAACGGCACGGCGGCGCCAAGGACGTCTTCTGGCTCTGGTTCGGCTCGAACCTCACCTTCACCTACGTCATCAACGGCGCCCTCGCCGTCGCCTTCGGGCTCTCCTTCTGGCAGGCCACCGCCGTCGTCGTGCTCGGCGGCCTCTCCTTCCTCGCCATCGGCGCGGCCGGACTCAGCGGCGTGCGCACCGGCACCGCCACCCTCGTCATCTCCCGCGCCGCCTTCGGCCGCCGCGGGAACTGGCCCGCCGGCCTGCTGAACTGGATCGTCAGCATCGGCTACACCATCGTCAACACCGTCGTGGGCACCCTCGCCCTCGAAGCCTTCTTCACCGACCTCGGCTGGAACGGCGGACACACCGCCCGCGCCCTCGCGCTCGCCGTCACCCTCGCGCTGACCTTCGCCGTCGCCCTCTGGGGCCACGCCACCGTCCAGTTCGCCGAACGCTGGATGGCGTACGTCCTCGCCGCCGGCTTCGCCGCCCTGCTCGTCCTCGTCCTGCCCGGCGCCGACACCGCCGCCCCCGCCGCCGCGCCCGGCGCCTCCGGCTGGAGCCTCGCCTTCGTCGTGATGCTCGCGGGCCCCTTCTCGTACCTCCCCATGCCCGCCGACTACACCCGCTACCTGCCCCGCACGACCAGCCTCAGGGCCGTCACCTGGAGCGGCGCCCTCGGCGGCTTCGTCTCCTCCGTCGCCCTCGGCGTCGCCGGCGTGGCCGCCGCGACCCAGGCCGACATGACCGACGCCGTCGCGGGCACCGAGAGCCTCCTCCCCGGCTGGTTCCAGCCCCTCTTCCTCGCCCTGGTCCTCGGCGGCTCCGTCACCAACTCGATCATCACGCTCTACTCGTCGAGCCTGAACCTCCAGGTCCTCGGCATCCCCTGGAGCCGCGCCCGCGCCATCGTCATCAGCGCGGCCGTCACCGCCGTCGGCTCCCTCGGCGCCCTCTTCCTCACCGACTTCACCACCTCCCTCCTCTCCTTCCTCTCCCTCCTGATCATCGTCTTCGCCCCCTGGGGCGGGGTCTTCCTCGCCGACATGGTGCTCCGCCGCTGCACCTACGACTCCGCAGGCCTGCACGCCGACACGGGCGGCACCTACTGGTACCGCTCCGGCTGGCACCCGGCCGGCATGACCGCGCTCCTCGCCGGCCTCGTCTTCTCCGCGCTCACCTGCGACTCCGAGCTGTGGACCGGCCCCCTCGTCGCCCCGCTCGGCGGCGCGGACCTCACGCTCCTCGGCGCGGTCGTCTCCGCCCTGGTGTACGTGCTCCTCGCCCGCCGCACCGTCGCCCCCGTCCAGTAAGCACCCCCGTACGACACGGAGTTCCGCCCCATGAACCACACCGCCCCCGCCGACCTCGTCCTCACCGGGGCCCGCATCCACACCGTCGACCCGGCGCTCCCCGAGGCCGAGGCCCTCGCCGTCCGCGCCGGCCGCATCGTCTGGCTCGGCCCCGACGCCGAAGCGGCCGCCTTGACGGGCCCCGACACCCGGATCCTCGACGCCGGCGGGCGGCTCGTCCTGCCCGGCTTCGTCGACGCCCACAACCACGTCCGCCTCGGCTCCGACGACGCCTGCGTCCAGCTCGCCGGAGCCCGCACCCTCGACGCGATCCACGCACGCGTCCGCACCTGGCACGAGGCCCACCCGGACGCCGACTGGATCGAGGCCGAGGCCTTCGACTACTCCGCGATCCCCGACGGACGGATGCCCACCGCCGCCGACCTCGACCCGGCCACCGGCGACACCCCCGCCCTCGTCCTCAGCTACGACGTCCACACCGCCTGGCTGAACACCGCCGCCCTCCGCAGGCTCGGCGTCGACCGCGACCACACCGACCTGCCCTTCGGGCGGGCCGTCACCGACCCGGAGACCGGCGAACCCACCGGATTCGTCAAGGACTTCGCCGTCAAGGGCCTCTCCCGCGACGGCCACCGCGCCCTGCGCGCGCTCGGCCTCCCCTGGGCCTCGACCGACCGGCAGTACGGCCGGCTCGCCAAGAGCCTCGACGACGCCATCGGCTACGGCATCACCACCGTCGTCGAACCGCAGAACTCCCTCGACGACCTCGCCCTCTTCGAGCGCGCCCGCGCCGAGGGCCGGCTCCGCTCCCGCATCGTCGCCGCGCTCTTCCACCCGCGCGGCACCACCGAGGCGGACCTGGACGCCTTCGAGACGGCGGCCGCCGCGTACGCCGACGACCGCCTCCGCGTCGGCCCGCTCAAGCTGTACATCGACGACGTCGTCGAACCCCGCACCGCCGCCCTCCTGGAGCCGTACGCCGGCTGCTCCCACCACCGCGGCGACACCTTCTACCCGCCCGAGGAGTTCGCCGAGCTGCTCACCCGGCTCGACGCGCGCGGCTTCCAGTGCTTCGTCCACGCCACCGGCGACCGGGGCATCCGCACCGTCCTCGACGCCGTCGAGCGGGCCCGCGCCGTCAACGGGCCGCGCGACGCCCGCCACCAGGTCGTCCACGTCGAGTGCCTCGACCCGGCCGACACCCCGCGCTTCGCCGAGCTCGGCGTCATCGCCTGCATGCAGCCCCGGCACGCCGCGCCCGACATCGCCGGACCGGGCCAGGACTGGGCCGAGAACGTCGGCCCCGAGCGCTGGCACAAGGCCTGGCCGCTGCGCAGCCTGCACGCGGCCGGCGCGGTCCTCGCCCTCTCCAGCGACTGGAACGTCGCCGAGATGGACCCGATGGTCGGCATCCACGCGGCCGTCACCCGCCGCCCGCCCGGCGGCGGCGAGGCCTGGACGGCGGGCGAGACGATCGACGTCGCCACCGCCGTCGAGGGCTACACGATGGGCTCGGCCCACGCCAACTTCCTGGAGCACGAGCGGGGCTCGCTGACGGTGGGCAAGCTGGCCGACTTCGTCGTCCTCTCCCGCGACATCCTGCGCATCGCCCCCGAGGAGATCCCGGGCACGGTGGCGGAGACGGTCGTGGTGGGCGGCGAGGTGGTCGTGGACCGCAGGGCGGAGGCGTAGGGGCTGTCGCCCTGATCCGCCGGACAGGCCTCAGGGGCCTCTCAGTGGCCGCCGCCGGATTCCACCGCCATCCGCCGCACGAAGCGGCGGCCCGCGTCACGTGACTCGTACACCCCGTCCTGGGTGGCGACGAGCAGCCGGCGGGCGTCCACGGCGGTGAGCGCCTGCGGGGCGCCGCCCGGCACGGTGGCGATCCGGGTCCAGGAGGTGCCCCCGGCCGTCCCGCGGAAGAGGACGCCCTCCGGGTCGATGCCGAAGAGGGCGTCCGGGGCGGCCCACGACACGTACGCGAGGACCCGCTCGGAGGCCGGGGCGAAGGTCCTGCCGCCGTCCGCGGAGCGGGCCACGCCGGTCTCGGTGGTGGCGAGGACGGTGCCGGGGGCGGCGGGGGAGACGGCGATGTCGAGGGCGCGGAGCGCGGCGCGGTCCTCCCAGGTGACGCCGTCGGCGCTGACCCGCAGGAGGCCGTTCGCGCTGTCGTAGCCGTAGACGGTGGAGTCGGGCGCGGTGTCGAGCGCGTGGAAGTCGACCTTTCCCGCGAGGGACTTCTCCCGCCAGCTGCGGCCGGAGTCCGTCGACGTGATGAGCCCGAGGTCGGCGGGCCCGTCGCCGCCGGACGCCGGGTGCCCGCTGGCGAGGAAGTCGCCCTTCGCGGTGACCGTGAAGCCCATGAAGTCGTCGCGGCGGTCACCGACCAGGACCGGCCGGCCGTCGGCGTCCGGGCGGTGGAGGCCCTGATGGGTGGCGACGTAGAGGGTGCCGTCGCGCAGCCCGAGGCCGTGGATGTGGCTGAGCGCCGATCCGGCACCGGCGGCATCGTCGGCCGGGTCCCCGGAGGAGCAGGCGGTCAGGGTCAGCGCGAGGGCGGCGGCGGTGAGGGCGGCGCCGAGGGTCGTGGCCGGGCGGCCGGAGAAGTACGTCTTCATCGTTCTTTCGCCAGGGGTACGGGAGGCACGCGGGCGCGCCGGCGGGGCGGCCCGCCCCTTCAGGGACGGGCCGCCGTGACGCACGCGCGCGTGGGCCGGGGAGGAACCGGATCAGAGCCGGTCGAGGATCTTCTTCAGCTGGGCGATCTCGGCGGACTGGGTCCGCACGACGTCGTCGGCGAGCTTCTTGGCCGTGGCGTTGCCGCCGCTCTTCTGCTCGTCCTTCGCCATGGCGACGGCGCCGTCGTGGTGGGCGATCATCAACTCGGCGAACTTCTGGTCGAAGGCCTTGCCCTTCGTGGCGGCCAGGTCCTTCATGTCCTGGTCGGACATCATCCCGCCCATGGAGTGTCCGGCGGACTCCGGCTTGCCCCAGCCCTTGAGCCAGGTCTTCATCTTCTGGATCTCGGGGTCCTGGGCCTGCTCGATCGCGGTGACCAGCTTCTTGACCTCGGGGTCCTCGGCCCGGCCATCGGCGAGCTTCGCCATCTCCAGGGCCTGCTGGTGGTGGGGGATCATCATCTGCGCGAACATGACGTCCGCGTCGTTGAAGCCGCCGGGGGCGGTGTCGCCGGCGGCGGCCGGAGCGGAGGCGGTCGCGGAGGACGAGGCGGACGTGCCGCCGTGGTCCATGCCGCTCATGCCGTCGTCGGTGCCGCAGGCGGTGAGGAGCAGCCCGGCTCCGGCGAGGGCGGCGGCCAGGGCGAGCTTGCGGGTGGTGCGGTTCGTGAAGGCACGCATGGTGAGACCTCGTGGGTGCTGTGTGTACGTACGACGTACGGGCGGAAGGGAGGACCGGAGGTGCGCGCGGGCAGCGCGAAGGGGCCCGTGGCGCGTCGGGGTCGGTCTAGATCCGCAGGACGGACAGCTGGGCGAGGTCCGGGGGACGTGGGGGAGGGGCGTGCGGCCCGAGCGCGGGGGTGAGCCGCGCGAGAAGGAGGGCGAGCCAGTCGGGGCGGCGCCCGAGGGCCGCCCGGAGGAGACCGGCGAGCAGCCAGGCGCCGAGGACGGCCACACAGAGGGTGGTCATGTCCGTCCCCGACCCCGGCGCGTGCCGGGCGTCGGAGTCCCCGGCGTCGTGCGGGGCGGCGGCGCGCTCCGGAGTTCCGGGGGCGGCGGCGTGCGCGGAGGCACCGTGGTGCGGGGCGGAAGCGGTGGCCGTGTCGGCCGTGCCTTCCCTGCCGTGCATGCTTCCGCCGGAGCCCTCGGGGTGACCGACGGAGTGCATCAGGAACACCCCGAGCGCGAGCACGACGACGAGCAGGAGGTGCCCGATGGCACCTCCTGCTCGTCTGCCGCGTTCCGCTCGGTGTGCGCGCACGATTCAGGGCCTCCTGGCCCCGACGATACCGTGCGGGGGTATCAGGTTCGCGTCAGGACAGGGTGTCGCCCGTCATGGCGGCGGCCATCCGCAGGTGCGGCGCGGCCTCGTCCGGGCGGCCCAGGCGCTCCAGGGTGCGTCCCAGCATCAGCCGGGCGTAGTGTTCGACCGGGTCGCGCTCCAGGATCGTGCGCAGCTCGGTCTCGGCGCGGGAGAGCTGCGCGGAGTGGTAGTAGGCCCGGGCGAGGAGGAGCCGCTGGGCCGTCTGCTCCGGGTGCTCGGCGACGAGGCCGTGCAGGATGCGGACGGCTGTTCCGTACTCCTTGGCGTCGAAGAACAGCTGCGCACGCTCCCAGCGTTCCCCGGCCGTTCCGAACTCGTAGTACGTGTCGCTCACTTGCTCTCCCTTTCCAGAGCCCCGGATCTGCCACCCTGTGAGGTGGTCGACCAGGTCAACACCGCCGGTTGGTTGAACATTCCACTTAAGGATGGTTGAGCGACATGAGCAATCTCGATCGTCAGGCCTCGCTGACGGTGTGCGGCGGCCGCGGCTTCGTCGTCGCCGAACCGGTACGGGAGCTGCTCAGCCCCCGCCGCGTCCAGCTCGGCGAGTCGACCGAGGTCCGCAGGCTGCTCCCGAACCTGGGCCGGCGCATGGTCGGGGCCTGGGCCTTCGTCGACCACTACGGCCCCGACGACATCGCCGACGAGCCCGGCATGCAGGTCCCGCCGCACCCGCACATGGGCCTGCAGACCGTCAGCTGGCTCCACGAGGGCGAGGTGCTGCACCGTGACTCCACGGGCGTCCTGCAGACGATCCGCCCGCGCGAACTGGGCCTCATGACCTCCGGCCGGGCCATCTCCCACTCGGAGGAGAGCCCCCGCCCGCACGCCCGCTTCCTGCACGGCGCGCAGCTCTGGGTGGCACTCCCCGACGCCCACCGGCACGTGGAACCGCACTTCCAGCACCACGCCGAACTGCCCCGGGTCACCGCGCCCGGCCTCACCGCCACGGTGGTCCTCGGCGAGCTCGACGGCGCCGCCTCGCCGGGCACCACGTACACCCCGCTGGTCGGCGCCGACCTCGCCCTCGCGGCGGGCACCGAGACGGACCTGCCCCTGGAACCCGACTTCGAGTACGCGGTCCTCGCCATGTCCGGAGAGGCCCACGTCGACGGCGTCCCCGTCCTGCCCGGCTCCATGCTCTACCTCGGCTGCGGCCGCACCGAACTCCCCCTCCGCGCCCTCTCGGACGCGGGCCTGATGCTCCTCGGCGGCGAACCCTTCGAGGAGGAGATCGTCATGTGGTGGAACTTCGTGGGCCGCACCGACGAGGAGATCCGCCAGGCGAGGGAGGACTGGATGACCGGCTCCCGCTTCGGCGAGGTGAAGGGGTACGACGGCGACCGGCTGGACGCGCCGGAGGTCCCGGCGACCCAGCTGAAGGCGCGAGGGCGGGTGCGCTGACCTGGTGTTTTCTGTCCGGTGTCGATGTGGGGGCGGGCCGCTTGTCACTTCTGACCGGTTCTCGCCCCCACGGGCTGGCCGGCGGCCTGAGCGAGGCTCTTGTACAGGGGCAGGGAGTCGCTCAGCCCGTTGGTCTCCAACAGGCGTCTGAACGAGGGCTTCCGGCTCACGAGTCGGAGCCCGCCGGAGCGCTGCCCGGCCTGACGGTTCGCGGCGACGAGCACGGCGAGGCCGGCCGCGTCACAGAATTCCAGGCCGTTCAGGTGGACGATCACATGCGCCGGGTCGTGGGTGCTGATGACCTTGTGCAGGCGCTTTCCCAGCTGCTCACGGGTCTCGAAGTCGAGTTCGCCCGAGACCTCGATGACAGGAAAGCCGTCGTAGTGGTAGGAGGAGACAGAAAGGTAGTCCATGGGGCCCGCCTCCCTCTGCCCGCGGCCACCTTGCCGCTTTTCCGAGGGGGTGAATCATGAGAATCGTCTGTTCAATATAAGTAGGTAGTTCTCTTCCTCTCGCGCGTCAAGAGGCTGCCTGACACCCGCCGGGCGGTCACTCCGCCTCGCGTACACCGGCCGGGAAAGGAGAGCGACCCCATGGTCCTCGTCACCTCCGATCTGATCGGCGCCCCCTGCTGGCTGAGCCTCGCGGCGCGAGACCGGAGCGCCGCCGAACGGTTCTACAGCACGGTTCTGGGCTGGTCGTTCCGGCGGGGCACGCTGGGCCGGGCGTTCTCCGTCGCCGAGGCGGACGGCACGCCGGTGGCCGGGATCGCTGCCGTTGCCGGTGAGTTCGCGGTGCCCGTCGCCTGGACTCCGTACTTCGCGGTCGACGACGCCGACGCCGCGGTGGCGAGGGTCCGGGAACGCGGCGGCACGGTCGGCGTCGGCCCGGTTCCCTACCCGCCGAGCGGGCGGGCGGCTCTGGTCGCCGACCGCGAGGGCGCGACGTTCGGGATCTGGGAGGGGCGTGTCCTGTCCGACTGGCGGGTCGGCGGACAGACCCCGTTGTGGCTGGAGCTGCACACCCGCAACGCGTTCGACGCCGCCCTCTTCTACGGAGAGGTCCTCGACTGGGGCGCCGAAGGCGCGGGCTGCTGCGACATCTCCTACGAGGAGGACCAGGTCGTCCTGCGGCGCGACGGCGAAGCCGTGGCGCGCCTCAACAGCGGGCCCGTCGAGGAAGCCGCCCCCGGGCCGCACCTGCGGCCCCGCTGGCTGGTCCACTTCACGGTCCCGTCGCTGGAGGCGGCCACCGGATCGGCCGTGGAAGGCGGCGGCACGATCGTCCAGGACGGCCCCTGGCCGACCGGGGAGGGGCAGGCGACACTACGCGACCCGGACGGCGCACTGTTCACCCTCGACCAGGTGTCGGCGGCACCGTGGCCCCAGCAGCCTCCCGCCCGCTAGAACCCGATGCGGACGGGCCCCGCCTCGAGCCAACCGCGGCGCTGCGGCGCCGATGCCGGGCCGACGACCACGACGCACACGGCTTGTACGGACCACCGTGTACGGCGCGCGGTGTGCCGGACCGGCACCGCCGCCCCAGGCATCGCCGCTCCGTGCGGAAATTCGGCCGCGCGGCGCCTTTCGTACTCCGCCCGTTTCCGGGCGTCACGCAGCGTGGCGTAGGCGGTCATCACCTCGTCGAGCTTTTGGGGCTGAGCCCGTTGCTCCGGGTGGACGTCCGGATGCAGAGCGCGGACCAATGCGCGGTAGGCACTCGTGATCTGTTCGGCCGAGGCGGTCGGGTCGACGCCGAGCACCGCGTAAGGGTCCGGTCGCCTGAGTGCGGTCACATTTCTCACCTTCCTGCGAGCCGGCCGAAGCCAGAGAGCCGACAAGGCCTCCAACACGTTCATAGGCCGCCGTCGGCGCAGATTCAAGAGGTGCCGGGCCGTTGTTTCCTCCCGCCTCCTTGTCGTGGAGCCGTTCGAGGTCAGGCATAAACCTTTTCCGCGCTTTGTCGACATAATTGCTCGAAGGGAGAAAGACCGTAACCCGTGAAGGACCGACCCGGGGAAAGAGGTGAGAGGGATGATCACCGAACTCGCACTTGAGCGGGTCCAGTTCACCTGTGGGCACTGCTGGCACGAGTGGAGCACCGATTACGACGTCCAGCAGTACCGGGACGATCAAGGCGGCGACTGGGAGTACTTCTCGCGCGACGGTGTGGCCGTGCCCTCGCCGTACACCCCTGCCGGCGCCGTCCCCTGCCCGAGGTGTGGTCGCAGGTGGGTGGGCCGCATCCTCGCCCGCAGGCGCATTCCGGCGGCCCCCGGACCCGCCGATACTCCGCGCGAGAACATCGTCGACGCGCCCGGCCACCGCCCCGAGCGGCATGGCGCTCCGCTGCTCGGCGCGTCCGCCCACAGCCAGCCGCAGCAGTCCAGGCCGCCCATGGAGCGCGCCGGGGCGGCGGCGACCGGCTGAGCGCACCGGTACACGGAGGTCTCCGGTGTACGAGGAGGAGGTCGATGGCGGTGGCCCACCTGCTGGTCCAGAACGACGACGTGGTCGTACGGCTGTCATGGCGTGAGGCGCTCCTGGTGCGCCGCAAGGGTGTGCGGGTCCCCCTCGGCGACGTGCGGGAAGCGTGGGTCGAGCCGGACTGGTGGCGTGCCCTGCGGGGGACCGTCGCACGAGGTCGTTGGCGTCCGGGGCGCTTCTGTACGGGCACCAGGCGGCATGCGGACGGCGTCGACTTCGTCGCCGTCCGGGCCCCGGGCCCGGTGGCCGTGGTGGAACTGTTCCCGGGGCGCCGGTTCGCCCGCCTCGCGGTGTCCACCGTCGACTCGGACGGTGCGGTGCAGGCGGTCCGGCTCGCCGCCCGCCGGCACCGGGGTGACCGCCGGCCCGGCGGCGCCGGCACCGAGGTCGCCGCCTCGCGGCAGCCGGACACCGACGCGGCCACGTGAGGCGGAAGCCCATCAGGACGGTGCCGCCACCCTGATCAGCTTCTTCCCGGGCGCGGCCGGTACGGAGCCTTGAGAGGTCCGCAGGCCTGGGACGGGGCCCTGAGGCCTTGAGACGGGTCATACGGGCATGCCGCTTGCGGGGACATGCTTGCAGGGACATGTGGACGTAGCCGGGCCCCACGGCGAGCCGGCGCCGTGGGACCCGGCTGCGGGTGCCCCGCCGGCCGGGCCCGGCCCGGCGGGACGCCCCTCGACCCCGTTACGACTGCAGTTCCTTGTCCGTGTGCTTGCCGGTGCCGATCTGGATCTTGCGCGGCCTGGCCTGTTCGCCGATCGGGATGCGCAGGCTGAGCACACCGGCGTCGTACGTCGCTTCGATGTTCTCCGTGTCCAGCGTCTCTCCGAGGAACAGCTGGCGACTGAACGTGCCGGTGGGACGCTCGGAGATCACCGTTTCCGCGCCTTCCTTGATCTCGGCCTTCCGCTCGGCCCGGACGGTCAGCACGTCCTTCTCGACGTCCAGGTCCAGGGACTCGGCGTCGACACCGGGCAGGTCGAACTTGACCCACACCACGCCGTCCTCGCGCCAAGCGTCCATCGGCATCGCCGCGGGAGCCTGCGCGCCGTTGAACACGCGCTGAGTGAGCCGGTCCAGCTCACGGAAGGGATCGGTCCGCATCAGCATCTGATCATCAACTCCTTCGCTTCGTGCGCCGTTCGATCGGGTACCGACGCTTCTTGTATAACTCTCGGCACTCTTCTTGACAAGAGGAGACTCAAGTTTTATCCCATGAATATGTGAGCTTTATGGAGCCAGGGCGGTGACCCGGTCCCTGTGAGCAGGCCACGCCCTGGAGGCAGGACACGCTCGGAGCGAGCAGTGTGTGGAGGCAAGCGATGGCCAAGGCTGTGGGTATTGATCTTGGTACGACGAACTCCGTGGTCGCCGTCTACGAGGGCGGCCGGCCGAGGGTGATCACCAACAGCGAGGGCGGCCGCACCACACCGTCGGTGGTGGCGTTCACCGAGAGCGGTGAACGGCTCGTCGGGCAGATGGCGCGCCGCCAGGCCGTACTGAATCCCCAAGGCACCGTCTACTCGGCGAAGCGGTTCGTCGGCCGACGCCTCGACGAGATCGACGTGGAGGCGGAACAGGTCTCTTACGGGGTCGTGGCCGGCCCTGAGGGCGCGGCGCGGTTCTCCGTCCGCGGCAAGCAGTACGCCCCGGAGGAGATCTCCGCCGCAGTGCTGCGCAAGCTCGTGGACGATGCCGCGAAGCAGCTCGGCGAGAAGATCACCCAGGCGGTGATCACGGTGCCCGCGTACTTCAACGACGCGCAGCGGCAGGCCACCAAGGACGCTGGCCGCATCGCCGGCCTTGACGTGCTGCGGATCATCAACGAGCCGACCGCGGCCGCCCTGGCATATGGGCTGGACAAGAAGAAGCACGAGACGGTTCTCGTCTTCGACCTGGGCGGTGGCACGTTCGACGTCAGCATCCTCGACGTGGGCGACGGCGTGGTGGAGGTGCGTTCCACCGCCGGCGACACCCACCTCGGAGGAGACGATTTCGACCGGCGGCTGGTGGAGCACCTGGCCGAGGACTTCCAGCGGCTCAACGGGATCGATCTGCGCCGCGACCCGCAGGCGCTGCAACGGCTGTACGAGGCGGCGGAGAAGGCGAAGGTCGAGCTGTCCACGACCGCGCAGACGCAGATCAACCTGCCCTTCGTCACCGCGGACGCCGCCGGTCCGAAGCACCTCACGACCACCGTGACCCGGTCGACCTTCGAACAGCTCACCGGCGACCTGGTCGAACGGTGCATGGGACCGGTCCGGCAGGCGATGGCGGACGGCAAGGTGACCGCCGACGACCTCGACGAGGTGATCCTCGTCGGCGGATCGACCCGCATCCCCGCGGTGCAGGCGCTGGTGCGACGGCTGACCGGCGGCAAGGACCCCAACATGTCGGTCAACCCCGACGAGGTCGTCGCCCTCGGCGCGGCCGTCCAGGCGGCCGTGCTCCAGGGCGAGGTCAAGGACGTCCTGCTGCTCGACGTCACCCCGCTCTCCCTGGGCGTCGAGACGCTGGGCGGGCTGATGACCAGGCTGATCGAGCGCAACACCACGATCCCCACCCGGCGCGGCGAGACCTTCACGACCGCCGAGGACGACCAGCCGGCCGTGGACGTGGTGGTGTTGCAGGGGGAGCGCGAGCGGGCCGCGGACAACCGTGTGCTCGGCCGGGTGCGCCTGGACGACATCCGTCCGGCACCCCGGGGCACGCCGCAGATCGAGGTGACGTTCGACATCGACGCCAACGGCATCCTCCACGTGTCCGCGAAGGACAAGGACACCGGCGCCCAGCAGAGCATCACCGTCTCCGGCAGCGGCACCCTGGACGAGTCCGAGGTCCAGCGGATGGTCCAGGAGGCCGAACGCAACCGGGCCGAGGACACCCGTATCCGCGAACTCGTCGAGGCGCGCAACGAGCTCGACAGCATCGCCTACCACGTCGAGCGACGGCTGGGAGAGCTCGGCGACTCCGTCGCCGTCCACGACAAGGCCCGCGCCGAGTCGCTGATCGCGGATGCCCGGCAGGCCGTCAAGGAAGAGGCCCCCCTGGACCGCGTGCGGTCCCTGACCGGCGACCTCCAGCAGATGCTGCACGCGCTGGCGTCCCCCGGTGGCGCCGGCGGTGGCGGCGGAAGCGACGCGACCGGGCCGGGACCCCAGGGCGGACCGGGCGGCGGAGACGACGTGATCGACGCCGACTTCAGGCCGGAGTGACGGGCCTGGTGCGGTGACGGAGCGCGAGGAGATCCAGACCGGATTGCGGAATGAGTGATCGACGATGAAGGACGAGACGCGGGAACCCGAGGTCCCGATGAGGGACACGGCGGGATACGGCGGGGCCGAGGACCAGGCCCGGGAGCACGGCCTGCGACCGGGCCCGGCCGCCGCTGGCTCCGGCGAGGTCCGCCGGAGCCCCGAAGACGCCGCCGGCTCCGGCGAGGTCCGCCCGGGGTCCGAAGACGCCGACGGTTCCGGTGTTCCTCCCGTGCTGCCGGAGCTCGACGTCGAGGAGCTGCACGACCGGTGGCAGCGTGCCGTGGCGGAGACGGAGAACCAGCGCAAGCGCCACGAGCGGCAGTTGGAGGAGGTGCGTCTCGCCGAGCGCGACCGGGTGAGCGAGGCCTGGCTGCCCGTGGTGGACCACCTCGAGCTGGCACTCCAGCACGCTGCCGCCGACCCGGAGGCGATCATCGCCGGTGTGGAAGGGGTGTGCCGACAGGCCTACGCCGTGCTCGCCCGGCTCGGCTACCAGCGGATCGCGGCGGTCGGCGAACCCTTCGACCCGGCCCTCCACGACGCGGCGCAGGTCCGTCAGGACCCGCAGGCCGCGCCGGGCACCGTCGTCCAGGTGCTGCGCGCCGGCTACGGCAGCGACCGCGGCCTGCTGCGGCCCGCGACGGTGGCCGTGCAGGCCGGACCGGACGAACGAGAGGCACGGAGCTGAGAAGCACGACACGAATCGGTGGTGTGGTCGATGGCGCAGAACCGTGACTACTACGACGTGCTGGGGGTGTCCCGTACCGCCAGTACGGAGGAGGTCCAGCGCGCGTACCGGAACCTGGCCCGCCGCTGGCACCCCGACCTGAACAAGGACCCGGGCGCGGAGGAGCGGTTCAAGGAGATCAGCGAGGCGTACGAGGTGCTCTCCGATCCCGACAACCGCAAGCGCTACGACCGGTACGGGCACGCCTGGCAGCAGGTGCCCGAAGGCGCCGCGGCCGGACCGGGCGGGCCGGGCGGCCCTTTCGGGGCCGGAGGCGGCCGACGGGTGTACGTCGACACCGGCGGCGGGCCCGGCTTCGCCGGTGGTTTCGGGGAGGCCGGGTTCGGCGGCATGGACTTCGAGGACCTGCTCGGCGGACTGTTCGGCGGCGCCGGTGGACGTGCCGGCACCGGCGGATTCGGGCGGATGCCCGGCGCCGACCGGGAAGCCGAGGTCACGCTCGGCGTCGAGGACGCCTACACGGGCGGCCGCAGGCGCCTCACCCTCGACACCGCCTCCGGACCGCGTGGCTACGAGGTCACCATCCCGCCCGGTGTGACGGACGGTCAGCGCATCCGACTGGCGGGGCAGGGCGGCGCCGGCAGCGGCGGCGGCCCCGCCGGTGACCTGTACCTGCGGGTACGCCTCGCCCCGCACCCCCGCTTCCGGGTGGAGGGCCGCGACATCACCGTCGACCTCCCCGTCACACCGTGGGAGGCCGCGCTCGGCGCCTCGGTCCCCGTGGACACCCCCGGAGGAACGGCCCGGGTCGACCTGCCGCCGGGCTCCTCCAGCGGCCGACGGCTCCGGCTGCGCGGACGCGGCATGCCCAACCCGCGCGGCCCCGCAGGTGACCTGTACGCGGAGGTGAGGATCGCCGTTCCCGCCGACCTGACGCCCGCCGAGCGCGAGCTGTTCGAGCGCCTCGCCGCCGATTCCCGCTTCGACCCGCGCAACCCAGCCGGCGGAAGGGGATGAGCACCGTGGCGCACCACCACCGCAACCGCTACCCGCTCGCCCGCGTGACCGCCGTGCACGGCGCGTACCCGGTCGGCGTCGGCATCGACGAGTTCGCCGGCTTCACCGGCCTGCACCCCGACCTCGTACGCCGCTACGTCACCCTGGGCCTCCTGGAGCCCGACACCGATCGGGCCGGAGGCCTGTGGTTCGGCACCGCCCACGTGACGCGGGTCGCCCGCATCCAGCGGCTCCGCGCCGGCCTGGGCCTCAACTACGCCGCCCTGGCCGTCGTCCTCGACCTGCTGGACCGCATCGAACAGCTGGAAGCCGCCCTCGCCGGGCGGCACCCCGACATCGACGCCACGCACGGGAGGTGACATCCGTGGACACGAACCGACTCACCGAGAAGTCCCAGGAAGCCCTGCGGGACGCCCAGACCAAGGCGCTGCGCTTCGGCCATGTCGAGGTCGACGGCGAGCACCTCCTCATGGCCCTGCTCGACCAGAGCGAGGGACTCGTCCCCCGACTGCTCAGTGCGGCCGGCGGCGACCCGGACCGGACCCGGGCCGCCGTGGAGGCGGAACTGGGCCGGCGTCCGAGCGTCTCCGGCCCCGGCGCCGAGCCCGGCCAGGTCTACGTCACCCGGAGGCTCGCCCGGCTCCTCGACGCCGCCGAGCAGGAGGCCAAGCGCCTCAAGGACGAATACGTCTCCGTCGAACACCTGCTGCTCGCCCTCCTCGCGGAGGGCACCGGCAGCGCGGCCGGCCGCATCCTGCACCAACAGGGCCTGGACCGCGAAGGGTTCCTCGACGCCCTGACCGCCGTCCGCGGCAACCAGCGGGTGACCTCGGCCGTACCCGAGGCGACCTACGAGGCGCTGGAGAAGTACGGCCGTGACCTGGTCGCCGAGGCCCGCACCGGTCGGCTCGACCCCGTCATCGGGCGCGACACGGAGATCCGCCGGGTGGTGCAGATCCTGTCCCGCAAGACCAAGAACAACCCCGTGCTGATCGGCGACCCGGGCGTCGGCAAGACGGCCATCGCCGAGGGACTGGCGCAGCGCATCGCCCACGGCGACGTCCCCGACGGCCTGCGCGACAAGACCGTCTTCGCCCTCGACATGGGCTCCCTGGTCGCGGGCGCGAAGTACCGCGGCGAGTTCGAGGAACGACTCAAGGCCGTTCTCCACGAGGTCACCGCAGCCGAGGGCCGCATCCTGCTGTTCGTCGACGAGATGCACACCGTCGTCGGCGCCGGGGCGGCCGAAGGCGCCATGGACGCCGGGAACATGCTCAAGCCGCTCCTCGCGCGCGGCGAACTGCACATGATCGGCGCCACCACGCTGGACGAGTACCGCAAGCACGTCGAGAAGGACGCCGCCCTGGAACGCCGCTTCCAGCCCGTCCTGATCGACGAGCCCGGCGAGGAGGACGCCGTGTCCATCCTCCGCGGCCTGCGTGAACGCCTGGAGGTCTTCCACGGCGTGAAGATCCAGGACGGTGCCCTGGTCGCCGCCGTCACCCTCTCCCACCGCTACATCACCGACCGGTTCCTCCCCGACAAGGCCATCGACCTCGTCGACGAGGCGTGCGCCATGCTGCGCACCGAGATCGACTCGATGCCCGCCGAGCTGGACCAGCTTAGCCGCCGCGTGCGCCGCCTCGAGATCGAGGAGGCGGCCCTGGCCAAGGAAGAGGACCCGGCCAGCCGCGACCGCCTGTCGGAGCTGCGCCGGGAACTGGCCGGCGCACGCGCCGAGGCGGACGCGCTGCGCGCCCAGTGGGAGGCGGAGCGCCAGGCCCTGCGCAAGGTGCAGACCCTGCGCCGGGAGATCGAACACGTACGGTACGAGGCCGAGGAGGCGGAGCGCTCGTACGACCTCAACCGCGCCGCGGAACTGCGCCACGGCCGGCTGCCCGAGCTCGAGCGGCGCCTGCGGGCCGAAGAGGAGCAGCTCGCCGTCAGGCAGGGCGGACGCCGCCTGCTGCGCGAGGTCGTCACCGAGGACGAGATCGCCTCCATCGTCTCCCGGTGGACCGGCATCCCGGTCAGCCGCCTCCTCGAGGGCGAACGGAAGAAGCTGCTGCGCCTCGACGAGATCCTCCACGAACGCGTGATCGGCCAGGACGAGGCCGTGCAGCTGGTCGCGGACGCGGTCATCCGAGCCCGCTCCGGGGTCAAGGACCCGCGCCGCCCCATCGGTTCCTTCCTGTTCCTGGGCCCGACCGGCGTCGGCAAGACCGAGCTGGCCCGCACCCTGGCCGCCGCCCTGTTCGACACGGAGGACAACATGGTCCGCCTCGACATGAGCGAGTACCAGGAACGGCACACGGTCAGCCGCCTGATGGGCGCCCCGCCCGGCTACGTCGGCTACGAGGAAGGTGGCCAGCTCACCGAAGCCGTGCGCCGCAAGCCGTACTCCGTCGTGCTCCTGGACGAGGTGGAGAAGGCCCACGCGGACGTCTTCAACACCCTCCTCCAGCTCCTGGACGACGGGCGCCTCACCGACGCCCAGGGCCACACCGTCGACTTCCGCAACACCGTGGTGGTGATGACCAGCAACATCGGCTCCCAGCACCTGCTGGAGGGCGTCACGCCCGACGGCGAGATCGAGCCGGAGGCACGCGCCGCCGTCATGGCCGAACTGCGCGCCCACTTCCGGCCGGAGTTCCTCAACCGCGTCGACGACGTGGTCCTCTTCAAACCGCTCACCCTGCCCGAGATCGAGCGGGTCGTGGACCTGCTCACCGAGGACCTGCGCCACCGGCTCGCCGACCGCCGCCTCGAACTCCGCCTGACCGAGGCGGCCCGCCGGCACATCGCGGCCGAGGGATTCGACCCCGTCCACGGCGCCCGGCCCCTGCGGCGGTTCATCCAGCGCGAGGTCGAAACCCGCATCGGACGGGCCCTGCTGGCCGGTGACATCCCCGACGGCGCCACGATCACCCTCGACGCCTCCGACGGCCGGCTCACCGTCACCTGGACGTCCCCCGAGACCGGCCCGCCGCCGCGGGCACGGGCAGCGTGACCCCACGGGGGCACCCCGGAGGCATACGAGGGGCGCGCCCAGACCCTGCGGATCGCGCTCGTCGCGCGGGCCGGATCATCGAGGCCCTGTTCCGTTCGAAGAAGGGAGGGTGCGAGGGATGCGCACCCTCCCTTCTTCTCGCTTACGCGGCCTGGCTGCGCCGGACGACGCCCACGAGCACGTCCACCACCAGGAAGGCGAGGAGCGTGCACCCGAGGACGGGCAGGGCCCAGCCCAGGGCGGCGACGGCCGGGATGCCCGGGATCAGGAGCGGCAGGGGCAGGCGTCGCCAGGTGCCGCGCGCGGGGGCCTTGCCGAGGAGGGCGGAGCGGTCCTCGCGGGTCGGGCGGCGCTGCCACCACATGCGGTAGCCCCAGAAGGTGATCAGGATCAGGCCGATCGCGAGGGCGGCGAGCACGATCTGGTTGGCGAGGCCGAAGAGCACGCCCATGTGGCCCTGGACGCCGAGCTTCGTCAGCTTGGCGAGGAGCGGGTAATCCGCCCACCGGGTGTGCGCGGTGACCTCGCCCTTGGTGGTGTCCACGGCGACCTGGTCGTAGTGCACGGGCCAGACGTCGTCCTTCTGGGCCACGACCCAGGCGCTGGAGGTGTCGGCGGGAGGCGTGAGCGCGACGGTGCCGCCCAGGCCCGCCTTGCGGGCGACGGCGAGGGCCGCGTCGAAGGCGGCCGGATCGGGATCTGCGGAGTGCGCGCTCGCGCCGTGTCCGGCGTGCCCCGCGTGCTCGCCGCCTTCCTCCTCTGCCGGCGGCTGCGCGCCGGGCAGCAGGGTGTCGAGCTCGGGCGCGTGCCCCTTGGCGGCGTCGAGCAGTCGCTCGAAGCGCTCGCCGGAGTACTGGGACCAGGTCAGGCCGGTGGCGCTGAGGAAGAGCAGGCCGAGGGCCAGCCAGACGCCGGTCGCGGCATGGAAGCTGCGGGTCCGCCGAACGCCTCGGGCCGTACGGTCGGGGAGGAGGACGCCCTTCGTGGACTTCGCGCGCTGCCCTCGGCTGCGGCCCAGCCACAGGATCAGGCCGCCGGCGACGATCACCCACAGCCAGCTCGCGGCGACCTCGGAGTAGACGCGGCCGGTCTCACCCAGCTGGAGGTTCTTGTGGAGGTCGCCGAGCCAGGTGGTCAGCGGAGTCGAACCCCAGGAGGTGGTGAGTTCGCCCTTCACCTCGGCGGTGTACGGGTCGACGAAGACGGTGCGCTGCTTCTCGCCCAGCTCGGGTACGGACAGCACCACGCGGGTGGTGTCCTCCGGCTCGGCCGGCGTGATGACGGAGGCCAGGGTGCCCTCCGGGTGCGCGGCGCGTGCCGCGGCGATCTGCTCGGCCAGCGGGCGGGGGTGGTCGCCGACCCGCTCCACGTGCAGCCGGTCGCCGTAGGCGAGCTGGTCGAGCTGCGGCGCGAAGGCGTAGACGAGGCCGGTGAGCGCGGCGACGAGCAGGAAGGGGGCGACGAACACCCCGGCGTAGAAGTGGAGGCGGACCAGCAGGGCGCGTATGCCCTGCCAGGAGCGGCCGGCGGGCGCCGGCTCCGCGGCGGCGGTCGTTCTCTGTGGGTCCTGATCGATGGTTGAAGACATGCGTGTTCCCCAAGGGTGTACGCACGGCGCTTTGAGCGCGCGCGTACGACGAAGCCGATGGATGGTGATGGGAGCCGCCCGGAGGGCGGGTGTCGTGATCGCGTACGGGCGATCAGGCGGACGTCACCAACGGAGGGCCTCGCCGGGGGTGGCTGCGTGCGAGGAGTACGCCGACGTGGACATGGCCGTCGGTCGGCGGGACCGGCATCCGGCGTTCGGGCGGGACCGGAACCTGTCCGAGGGCGGAGAAGTCGAGGCGGGGCAGGACCAGTGCGGCCAGGTGCCGGAGGACCCGTTCCCCGTAGATGACACAGAGGGCGGTCCCCAGCGTCGCGAGAGCGTGAGCCGAGGTCATCGCGGCCGTCATGGAGTGCCCGGAGCCGGCGCCCGCGTGGGCCATCTCCGCCGGGTGCATGTGGGCGTGTGCGTCGCCGTGATGTCCGGGCACGGCGTGCTGACCGGCAGCGGCACCGGACGGGATCATCGACAGCTGGTGGAAGGCCAGGTGCAGGCCGAACTGCGACGCACCCAGGACAAGCGTGGTGACGTCGAAGCGCCGTCGCCGACCACCGAGGAGAACGGTGCCCAGCACGGTCAGCGCGGTGAACAGGAACAGGAGACCTCGAACCCCCGGCAGCGATCCCCCGGCCGCCACATGGCTGATCGCGCCCAGGCACATGCCGGCGGAAGCGCAGAGCAGACCCCTTGAGGTCCGTCTCGGCCAGCTGTCCCGTTCGTGCACGGGCACAAGGTATCCACCGCCCGGAGAGCAGTCCGATGCCCGTGTGTGGTACACGTATCTCCGGAGGCGAGCCGCCGGACACTGGCTGGGCGTCAGGAACCTTGCAGATCAAGGCGGTTGCCGGATGGTGATGGTCGGCGTCGAGCGCGTGGCCGGTGATCGGCCCCTTCCGGGTGGGCGGAATCACAGCGGGTCGAACCGGACGAACGCCTGACCGTGACCGTGGGCACGCCTTCCGCCTGAGGCGGGCGAACGCCGACGGCCCGCGTCGCGGAAGGGAACAGCGCGGGCCGTCGGCCGTCGCCGGGGTCAGCGGACCCGGCGCCGCCGTGTCGGGGGACGCCAGGCACGCAGCCGCAGACTGTTGCCCACCACCAGGACCGAACTCGCCGACATCGCGGCCGCCGCCACCATCGGGTTGAGCAGGCCGAGCATCGCCAGGGGCACGGTCACGACGTTGTAGCCGAACGCCCAGACGAGGTTGACGCGGATCGTGGCCAGGGTTCGTCGCGCGAGGCGTACGGCATCGGGCAGGGCCTCGATTCCCGTACGTACGAGGGTGACGTCCGCGGCACCGATGGCGGCGTCGGTGCCACTGCCGACCGCGATGCCCAGGTCCGCGCCGGCGAGCGCGGCGGCGTCGTTCACACCATCGCCCACGACCGCGACCCGGTGCCCCCGTTCCCGCAGGGTGCGCACGAGAGCGGCCTTCTCCTCGGGGGTGCAGCGGGCGTGGACCTCCTGGATGCCCAGGCCGGTGGCCGCGGCCAGGGCCGGCGCCTTCGCGTCTCCGGTGGCCAGGACGGGACGTACGCCGAGGCGGCGGAGCGCATCCACGGCTCGGTAGGTGCCGGGACGCACCGCGTCCCCGATCTCGACGAGAGCCACCGCCTCCCCGCCGACGCGAACGAGGACCGGCGTACGGGCGGCGGCCTCGGCCGTCGTCAGCGCGTCGGCGAGGACGGCCGGCAACTCGCCCGTCGGCGAGCCGACTTCGACCAGCCTGCCGTCGACGACACCGCGTGCTCCTCTGCCCGGCAGGGCGCGGAAGTCGACGACGCCGGGAAGTTCCGCATCGGCTTGATCCCGTGCGTGTGCGACGAGGGTCCGGCCCAGCGGATGCTCCGAACCTTGCTCCATGGCCCCCGCGTACCTCACGACGGCCGCCTCGTCGAGGCCACCGGCACCAGGGACAGCGGTGACGCGGGCGACCGTCATCCGGCCGGAGGTCAGCGTGCCGGTCTTGTCGAGCACCACGGTGTCGACGTGCCGCAGCCCTTCCAGCGCCTTCGGCCCGCCGACCAGGACGCCGAGCTGGGCTCCCCGCCCCGTCGCGGCCAGGAGAGCCGTCGGCGTGGCCAGGCCCAGCGCGCACGGACACGCCACGACCAGGACGGCCACGCAGGCCGTGACCGCCGACTGGGCATCCCGGCCCGTCCCCAGCCAGAAGCCGAGGGTGCCGACGGCCAGGGCGAGGACGACGGGGACGAAGACGCCGGCCACCCGGTCGGCCAGCCGCTGCTCACGGGCCTTGCCGGTCTGCGCCTCCTCCACCAGCCGCGCGATGCGGGCGAGGCGCGTGTCCGCACCGACCGCCGTGGCACGTACGAGCAACAGCCCCGCGACGTTGACCGAACCTCCTACCACCACGGACCCCGGTCCGACCTCGACCGGCTCGCTCTCCCCGGTCACCAGGGACAGGTCCACCGCCGAACCGCCCTCGACCACCTCGCCGTCGGTGGCGACGCGCTCGCCGGGCCGTACGAGGAACGTCTGGCCGACACGCAACCGCTCAAGGGGTACGAGGCGTTCGCCGCCACCCTTCTCGCGCACCGCCACGTCCTTGACGCTCAGCCCGGCGAGCGACCGCAGGGCCGCCCCCGTGCCCCGTCGGGCCCGCGCCTCGAGGAAGCGGCCCGCCCACACGAACAGCGGTACGCCGACGGTCGCTTCGAGGTAGACGTGCGCCATGCCGTCCCCGGCCACCGACGGGGCCAGGGTGAACGGCATCCGCATGCCGGGCTCCCCCGCCCCGCCGAGGAAGAGCGCGTACACCGACCAGCCGAAAGACGCGACCACGCCCAGCGACACCAGCGTGTCCATGGTCGACGTGGAGTGGCGCAGTCCGCGCAGCGCCCGGACGTGGAACGGCCACGCTCCCCACGCGGCCACCGGCACTGCCAGCGCGAAGCACAGCCACTGCCAGTTGCGGAACTGCAGGGCGGGAGCCATGGACAGGATCAGCACCGGCAGAGCGAGGACCGCCGTGATCACGAGCCGTCGGTGCTCCCCGCCCTCCCCGTCCTGGACGGGGGCGGGCCGTGGGTCGGAGGGAGGTTCGGGAAGCGTCGCCGAGTAGCCGGCCTTCTCGACCGTGGCGACCAGCTCCTCGACGGGGAGGCCGACGGGGTGGCTCACCCGTGCGCGGCCGGTCGCCAGGTTGACCGAGGCGGCGACTCCTTCCATTCGGGAGAGTCTCTTCTCGACCCGGTTGACGCACGCGGCGCAGGTCATGCCGCCGACCCGGAAGTACGTCGTCACCGAGGCCGTGGTCACCGGATCTGCGGGAGCCGGTCCGGGTGTCATGAGTGGCCTCCGTGGTGCACGTGCCCCGTGTCGGGCGTCGGGTTCGTCGCCGAAGGCGGGTCCGACGCGGGCCCGATCGGCCCCACCGCCGCTCCCAGCGCGTACGAGCCCATGAAGACCAGGGCCAGCAGGAGAAGGAATCCCCCCAGGACGACGGGAGGTGAGGCGAACCGCGCCGTCGCTCCCGCAGAGGACGGGGTTCCTCGTGGTTTGTCCATCGGTCGCCTCTCCAGAGGACGTCGTACGGCGCCGGAGGGATCGGGCCGTGTTTCCGGAGGAGTCGGACGGCCGCGCGGTTCGGTTCCCGGAGACGGGGAGGGGCCGAATCGCGGTGCCGCACCGCGATTCAGCCCCTGCCGTGCAGGTGGGGCGAACGGTCAGGCGAGCGCCGGTGCCCGCGTGAACCGTCTGCGGTTCGGCACGTCGTCGCGCGACGCAGGCACGGCCGCGGGAGTCGGCTCCTCCTCGCCCCGCAGCAGGGCGACCAGGGACGTCCGGGCCCGTGCGACCCGCGAGCGGACCGTGCCGACGGGACAGCCGATGGCCTCGGCGGCCTCGGCGTAGGGCAGGCCGAGCAGTTGGGTGAGGACGAAGGCGTTCTTCCGCTCGGTCGGGATCGTGGCCAGGAGTTCGGCGAGCGCGACGCCGTCCTCGAAGCCGGGAAGCCCGCGCGGCTGGGTGTGCTCGGCCTCTGCCTGCCAGTCGTCGCGGTCGGAGAGGCGCGGCCGTGCGGCCGCGTGCCGGAGGCTGTCGACGACCGTACGGCGGGCTATCGACAGGAGCCAGGTGCGGGCCGAGGAACGCCCCTCGAAACGGGGCAGTGCGGCGAGCGCGCGGAGGAACACCTCCTGGGTGAGGTCGTCGGCCGCCTGGCGATCGGCGCTGAGGTAGGTCACATAGCGCCGGACGTCGCGGTGCAGAGCACGTACGAAGAGGTCGGCCTTGGCCGGGTCGCCGTCGCGGGCGGCCAGTGCGAGCCGTGTCGTCGCCGCGTCGGTGTCCGCGTCCGGCGCGTGTGCCGAACGGGAGGTCCTCGGCGGACGCTGAAGGAGGGTGTCGTGGGCAGGAGTCATCGCCACAAGTCCTTACGAGGCAAAGGGAATCCGGCCGGGCGCGCGGATGAGGGCGGCGCCGTGCCGGTGACTGGTACGGCCTGCCGCGACCGAGCGGAAGCGGCACGACCGATGCCCGAGGGACGGAACTGAGCCGTCGAGCTCGGGGAGCCGGCTGTCAGAGGACAGCGAGTGCCTGCGGAGGACCTCGGGAGATGAGCGAATGGGCGAGGAGGAGCTGCCGGGGAGCTCGCTCGTCACCGGCCCGCACCGGCCGGAAGCGAGGCCGGTTCCGTGCGACGGGGACGAAGAACGCGAGCAGTGGACACAGCGGGCGGAAGAGCCGCAGGGACGCGGCACGCAGGAGGCGGAACGCCGCCTGCTCGCCGTACGCCATCCACAGCCCGCTCAGGAGCGCAGCCAGGAGGTGGGCCGACAGCATGCCGAAGGACGACGACATGTCTGTCATGTCGTGCTCCGCCGGAGCCCCGGAGATCATGCCGACGGACGGGGTCATGTCCACGTGGCCCATGGCCGCGTGCGACATGTGCGCGTGTGCCGCATGCGCGTCGCCCATCGGCATCGACATCGACATCGGCATCGACGGCACCGTCGTCGGCATCGACGTCGTCGGCTGGGACCAGGAGAACGCCGTGTGGAGCGCGCTCTGCACGACCACGCTTGCCGCGGTCACCGCGAGGAGGCCGCGCTCGCGGCTCGCGAGGACCCAGGTGACCGCCACGGTGGCGGCGAAGGCGAGGGAGAGCGTCCAGGCGGGCACACCCCGCCCCGACATCAGGATGTGGCCGGTGGCGGCGAGCAGCACACAGACGGCCGCGAACATCGCGGCCCGCACTCCTCGCGAACATCGGCCTGGTGTCATGGCGCGCCCATCCTTGCACCCCTCCCCGGAGGCATGAGGGCGGGTACGGCCTTGCCGGGCCCGCCCCCTCGACCTGTCGGGACATGAGTACGCGACTGTGACGCGCCCCACAAGGGCGCCTCGGGAACTCCCCGCACGGTCGCGACGACTCCTCCAGGGCGACGGCGCTCGGCCCGAGCGCCGGACGGGGGAGGGGACACGCGGTGAGGAGCGCGGGTACGGCGGCGGAGACACCTGCCGGTACCGGAGCGGGGACGGCCCACGGGCTGACCGCGCTCCTGACGACGGCCATGGCCTTCTCGATGATGCAGCTCTTCCTGCTCGGAGCGCTGGGCCCCCGTCTCGTCGACCGACTCGGTGTCTCGGAGACCGTGCTGGGCCTGACCACCACGGTGGGCTTCGGCACGGCGGCCGTCCTCTCGCCCCTCGGTGGCCGGATCGTCGACCGCGTCGGCCCCCGCCGGGCCCTCGTGACCCTGCTCGCCCTGTCGGCGGTGGCACTGGGCCTGATCGGTGCCGCGCCCGGCTCCGGCCTGCTGCTCGTGGCCGTCGCACTCGGCGGCCTGCCCCAGGCGCTCGCCAACCCGGCGACGAACAAGGCGATCCTGGCGTCCGTACCGGCGCCGAGGAGAGGTGCGGTCACCGGCGCCAAGCAGTCCGGTGTCCAGCTGGGGGCCTTCGTGGCCGGGCTGCCCCTCGCCGTGGTCGCGAGCGCGATCGGCTGGCGGGGTGCGGTCTGGGTGGCCGCCGGTGCGGCGCTCCTCGCCGCCCTGTGGGCCTGGCGCGCGCTGCCGGCCGACGCACCGCCGCCGAAGGGTGCCGCGAGCGGTCAGGCACCGTCCCGCCCCGGTGGTCCCGTACCCTGGCTGGCCGCCTTCTCGCTCTTCCTCGGCGCGGGCATCGCCTCCGTCAACACCTACCTCGCCCTGTTCGGCTCCCAACGCCTCGACATGGGGCCCACGGTGGCGGGCGCGCTGGTCGCCGTCCTCGGCGTCGCGGGGATCGCCGGCCGTGTCGGCTGGTCCCGGGCCGCCACCCCCGGCCGTGCCCCGTGGCTGCCGGGCCTGCTCGCGGGCGGAGCGGTGGGCGCGGCCGTGCTCCTGGCCGCCGCCGTCCGCGTCGACCTGCTGGTGTGGGTGGCCGCCGTGGCGGTCGGCGTGTTCGCCGTGTCCGGCAACGCCGTGTCGATGGTCCTGGTGATGCAGCGCTCCGCTCCGGGCCGCACCGGCCAGGACTCCGCTCTGGTCGCCGCCGGCTTCTTCGCCGGGTTCGCCGTGGGCCCGCCGCTGTTCGGGCTCCTGGCGGAGCGCGGGAGGTACGGGCAGGGCTGGGTCCTCGTCGCGGGGGAGTTCGCCGTCGCGGGGGCCGTCGCGCTCGCCTGGGCGGTACGGGACCGCCCTACGCGTGCGGACGGTCCGCGATGACCGCGATGGGCTGGGCGGAGGAAGCTCTCGACCTGGTGCTTCGCCGCGCGGGGGAGACCTCGGAGCAGGTGGGTGACCGCTTTCCCCTGTACGCCGACCCGGCCGACGGCCGTTGGACGACCACAGGACGAGGATCGTGGACGGGGGGCTTCTGGGCGGGACTTCTGTGGCTCAGGGCCGGCCACACCGGGAGCGACGAGGACCGCACGGCTGCCGCGACCGTCACCGCACGGCTCGCCCCTTGGGCCGAAGCGGACACCGCGACCCGCGGCCTCATCCTCTGGTACGGCACGGCCCTGGCCGCAGGGGACGCGGCGGCTGGGGCCCTGCAGCGGCGCGCGGCGAAGGCCGCTGTAGGCGCCTTCGACCCGCAACTCGGTCTCGTCCCATGGGGTGCGGCCCTCGGCGGCGCACGGATGCGGGCCCGTACGGACGGCGTCCCCGGTCTCGTACCCCTGCTGGCCTCGGCCGGACCCGAGGGGCAGGTGGCGGCCGCAGCTCACCTGCACCGCCACCTGGACCTGTGCCTGCCCCGCGAGGGCACCGGGCGGCCCCGCCCGGCATGGCGCCGGGACGAGGCGAACGGCTGGCTGGCCGAAGCGGATCCCGCTCGCGGCTGGACTCGGGGCGAGGCGTGGCTCCTCCTGGCCGTCGCGGACGCCCTGCTGCTCGCGGAGGCCCCGTCCTGGCGCACGGATCGGCTGACCCGGGCGGCCGAACTCCTCCTCGCCGACTGCGCGATGCTCGTCGGCCCCCTGGTTCCCCCGACGGACGCCCATCATGCGGACGGCCCGCTCGACACCTCCGCCGCCGCCGTCACAGCGGTCGCCCTCCAGAAGCTCACGCTCGTCTCCGGAGCCGGGTGGTCGACAGCGTGCGCGTCCCGCGCGGAGGCCGTCCTGCACCGGCTCGCGCACGACCACCTCACCCGGCCGGGCGGGACCCGACCGGCGGGCATGCTCCTCGACGGCTGCTACGACGCGCACAGCGGCACGGCCGTCCGCCACGAACTCGTCTGGGGCGACTTCTTCCTGGCCCTCGGCCTGGCCGCCCGCCTTGGCCGCGTCGACCTCAGACGGGTGTGACGGCAGGGCCGCCCTGACGGCTCCGCAGGACGCGCCGGGCCACGGCGGACACGTGCTGCTCGTCCGGCCCGTCGAGGATCCGGGCCGTCCGCCCGGTACGGAACAGCGCCGGCAGGGGCGTGTCCGGGCCGAGTCCGGCCGCGCCGAAGACCTGGACGGCCCGGTCCGCGACCGCCTGGAGCGTGCGGGCAGCCGCCGTCTTCGCCAGGCCGACCTCCACATGGGCGTCGCGTCCGTCAGCGACCAGCGCCATCGCCTCGTACACGAGCGGCCGCGCCGTCCTCAGCGCCAACAAGGATTCGAAAACGTGCTGTTGGACGAGCTGGCGGTCCGCGAGCGGTCCCCGTGCGCCCCGACATGCCACGGCGCGGTCACAGAGCAGGTCGAAGGCCCGCTGGGCCTGACCGAGCCACCGCAACGCCCGCAGTGTCCGCCCCAGTTGGAGACGTTCGCCGGCGACGGCCAGAGCCTGCCCGGTGTCGCCGACGAGGTGTTCCTCGTCGACCTCGACACCGTCGAACTCGATCTCGTACTGCCCGGTCGCGCCCAGGATCGGCAGCTCGCGCACGACCCGGAACCCGGGGGAGCCGGTCGGCACGAGGAGCAGGGACAGCCCGGTGCGGTCTCCGGTCCGTCCGCTGGTGCGGGCGAGCACGGTCACGAGGTCGGCGTCGCCCGCGTTCGACACGAACCACTTCCGGCCGGTGACGCGCCAGCCGCCGCCGGGCCGTCGCTCCGCCCGGGTCGCCGTGAGTGCGGGTTCGGTCCCGGGCGTGTCCGGCTCCGTCATCGCGTAGCAGGTACGGAGGTCGCCGGAGACCAGGCGCGGCAGGTACTCCGCGCCCACCCGTGCGGAGCCGTGCCGGGACAGCATGGTCACGTCGAGGAGGGACGCCGATCCGAGGGCCGCGGGGCCGTGGTCACTGGCACCCTCGGCCTCGGCGATCGCCGCGTACGCACTCAAGGCCAGCCCGCCGCCGCCCAGTTCGGCCGGCAACGGGAGCGCCCACAGGCCGGACTCGCGGGCCTCCACGCGCAGCTGCTCTCGAAGGTCCCTGGCGGTCGGACCACCGGCGTCCAGATCCGACTCGGAGGGGAAGACGCGGTCACGGACGAACGCGGAGACCTTCTTTCGCAGCAGGTCGACATCCGTTACGTCATGATCCGTCACTGTTTCCTCCATCTCGGGAACTCGACAGAACGCGTGTCCGACTGCCTGCCCGTGGAAGTGGTCGGGCGTACCGGCTCCCCAGTTCCCGTGACCGTGAAAGCCCCCGTGCGACGGCCATCACCGCCGCGCCAGGAGAGGAGAGCCATGGCGTCATCAGCGACCGCCCACACCGTGGTCCGCCGTCCGCTCGACACAGACCGTCCGCTCGACGCACTGCGCTGCGACATCGGCGGCCCCGAGGCCCTGACCCGCGTCGTCTCCGACCATCTGAGGCGGCTCGGGGCGACGGTGCGCGGCGACGGCCCGGGGGACATCGCACTCGGCGGCGGCGGGTTCGGGCCCGTCACGGCCCGTACCGCCTGGGGACCGGCCGGCTCCGGGATCGAGGACGAGGCGACCGCCCAGGCCGCCACCGGAGTGATGGCCGTCCACGGCCGCCGCCACGGGGCCCCGCGCGGCCTCGGTGTCGACTGTCTGGCCACCGCCACCGGCGTGCTCACCGTCCAGGGTCTGCTCGCCGGGCTCATCGGGCAGGCCCGGGGCAGCTCGCCGACTCGCGCGCGTACGACGACGGCCGACCGAGCCGGGCTGCTCACCGTGTCCCAGTACCTCGCCGCCGCCGGTGCCGACGAGTCGGAAGCCGTCGAACCGGCTCCGGGCGGGCCGCCGTTCACTTCGGCCGACGGCGTCCTGTTCGAGCTGGAGACGCTCGACCCGGGGGCCTGGGCGGAGTACTGGCGCGCCCTGGAGGCTCCCGCCGACGCGATACGAGCGGGCTGGCGGCCCTTCCAGTTCCGGTACGCCACCGCCTGCGCACCCTTC